>JAVBUG010000059.1:0-7282 GCA_031555515.1 Microbacterium sp.
AGATCGCGGCTGCAGCGCGCGCCGGGGTGCGCGCGGTCAAGATCGACTCGACCAACGCCCACGAATGGGGCGATGTGCTCGCCCAGCTCGACCGCGATGAGGTCGACGTGCTGCTCGTGTCGCCCGAGCGCCTCAACAACCCCTCGTTCCGCGACGAGCAGCTGCCCCAGCTGGTCGCGCGCATCGGCCTTCTCGTCGTCGACGAGGCGCACTGCATCAGTGACTGGGGCCATGACTTCCGCCCCGACTACCGGCGCCTGCGCGACCTCATCGCGCGCATGCCCGCCGGTGTGCCGGTGCTCGCGACCACCGCGACCGCCAACAGCCGCGTGGTCGCCGACGTGGCCGAGCAGCTCGACGCCGGAATGGCCGACAGCGGTGCGGCGACCCCGGGCGTGCTCACGATCCGCGGTCCGCTCGCACGGGCGTCGCTGCGGCTCGGCGTGCTGCGCCTGCCGAACTCGCCGAGCCGGCTGGCGTGGCTCATCAGCCACCTCGGCGATCTGCCCGGGTCGGGCATCATCTACACGCTGACGGTGGCGGCCGCGAACGACACCGCGCGACTGCTGCGCGAGCGCGGGTACGACGTGCGCGCCTACACCGGGCAGACCGACACCGATGAGCGCGAAGAGTCCGAGGCGCTCCTCAAAGACAACCGCGTGAAGGCGCTCGTGGCGACGAGCGCCCTCGGCATGGGGTTCGACAAGCCCGACCTCGGGTTCGTCGTGCACCTCGGCGCCCCGTCCTCACCGGTCTCGTACTACCAGCAGGTCGGCCGCGCCGGCCGCGCGACCGACTCCGCCGACGTGCTGCTCCTTCCCGGCGTCGAGGACCGCGAGATCTGGCACTACTTCGCGACCGCGTCGATGCCCGACCGCGACCGCGCCGAGCGTGTGCTGGCGGCGCTCGCCGCGGCGGGCGGCCCGATGTCGACACCGGCGCTCGAGGCGGTGGTCGACATCCGGCGCACACCGCTCGAGCTGCTGCTCAAGGTGCTCGACGTCGACGGCGCCGTCGGCCGTGTGCGCGGCGGGTGGATCGCCACCGGCGAGCCGTGGACGTACGACGAGGAGCGCTACCGCCGCATCGCGGCCGAGCGCATCGCCGAGCAGCAGCACATGATCGAGTACGAAGAGACCTCGGGCTGTCGCATGGAGTTCCTGCAGCGCTCGCTCGACGATGACACCGCGGCGCCCTGCGGCCGCTGCGACAACTGCGCGGGCGCGTGGTTCGCGACGGCGATCGCCACGGGTGCGACGGATGCCGCGACCGCCGCCCTCGACCGCGTCGGGGTGCCGATCGAGCCCCGGCGGCAATGGCCGACGGGTGCGGACCGGCTGGGGGTCCCGGTGAAGGGACGCATCGCCGCGGACGAGCAGGCCACGGAAGGACGCGCACTCGCGCGCCTCACCGACCTCGGGTGGGGCGGTGCGCTCCGCGAGCTGTTCGCGGCCGGAGCCGCCGACGCACCCGTGCCGCAGAACGTGCTCGGCGCGTGCGTGCGCGTGCTCGCGGACTGGGGCTGGGAGAACCGCCCCGTCGCGGTCGTCGCGATGCCCTCGCGGACGAAGCCGCAGCTGGTCGATTCGCTCGCGCGCGGCATCGCCGAGATCGGCAGGCTGCCGTTCCTCGGGTCGCTCGATCTCGTCGACGGCGGCCCGACCGGGCAGCCCGGCGGCAACAGCGCCTTCCGCGTCGCGGGCGGGTGGGGCCGGTTCTCGACCGCGGGCCTCGACCTCCCGGCCGGACCCGTGCTCCTCGTCGACGACCGCGTCGACAGCGGCTGGACGCTCACCGTCGCCGCACGCGAACTCCGCCGCGCCGGTGCCGCCGAAGTGCTCCCCTTCGCCCTCGCTCTCCGCGGCTGAACGCGTCGGCTACCTGGCCTTCCCGGTCGTTGAGCGAGCTTGCGAGTCGAAACGCAGAGACGAAACGCCTCAACCGTGGCGCAGAGCTCAGGTCTCGGTCGGCGGCTTCGGCCGCGGGCGGCGCACGATGAGGTAGATCACGGCGGCCACCAGCAGCAGCGCCACCAGCACGACCCAGGGCACCCAGTTGATCGGGGCGGCGGCGTTGTCGCCCGCCTCGGCGGTGGGTGAAGGCGTTGCGGTCGGGGTGAGCGTCGGTGTCGGGGTGGGTGTCGGGGTCGGGGTCGCCGTCGGCGCGGCCGTGGGCTCGGGCACGACGGTGGGCACCGGTGCGGGTGCCGTCGGCTCGGCCGTGGGCTCCGGCACCACGGTCGGTTCCGGGGTCGGCTCGGCTGTGGGCTCGGCCGTGGGCTCCGGGGTCGGTGCGGGGGAGCGCGTCGGCAGCACCCTCGTGGGCTCCGGTGTCGGCTCGATCGTCGGCTCCGGGGATGCCGTCCGCGTCGGCAGGGTCGTCGGCAGGTTCGTGGGCAGATCGGTCGGGAGCGCGGTGGGAAGGGGGATGCCGCCGTTGCCGCACCCGGCGAGGAGCGTGAGGCCCGCCGCGATGGCGAGTCCTGCGAGCAGCCGGGC
This sequence comes from Microbacterium sp., assembly GCA_031555515.1. Taxonomy (GTDB): domain Bacteria; phylum Actinomycetota; class Actinomycetes; order Actinomycetales; family Microbacteriaceae; genus Microbacterium. Next base: position 2,499 of record JAVBUG010000059.1, read on the forward strand.
CGCGCGGGGACGCCGCGGAGCCCGGGAATCACGTGTCGCGCGAGGGTGCGGCATCCGTTCCTCCATCGGTTCTTGCGGAATCGTACGGCCGCCCGCGCGAGCCGACCCGGATTCGGCCTGAGACACACCGCATCGGTGTGCGCGACCAGGCACATGACCGCGTGTGACGCCCCGTGTCGTCGTGTCGCAGACTGTGTCGTCACAACATTCCGAGCGGTCTGCGGGCGGGCGAGCATGGCCACATGCCTTCCCCACTCATCTCGCCGACCGAGCTCGCCGACCTGATCCGCAGCGGCACCCCTCCGCGGATCCTCGACGTGCGCTGGCGGCTCGACCAGCCCGAGGGCCGGCCCGCGTATCTCGACGGGCACCTGCCCGGCGCGGTCTACGTCGACCTCGACCACGAACTGGCGCGCCGGGGCGACCCGCGCGAGGGGCGCCACCCGCTGCCGCCGCGCGAGCGGCTCGAGGCGGCCGCACGGCGGTGGGGCATTCGCAGCGGCGACACCGTCATCGCGTACGACGACGTGCATTCGGTCGCGGCCGCGCGCGCGTGGTGGGTGCTGACGCGATCCGGGCTCGCCGACGTGCGGGTGCTCGACGGCGGCCTGCGCGGCTGGCTGGCCGAGCGCCTCCCGCTCGAGACCGGCGATGTGCTGCCACGGCCGCCGGGCGACATCGTCCTCGAGGAGATCACCGAGGGCGTCGCCGACATCGACGGCGTGGAGGAGTGGCCCGATCATGGTCTGCTGCTCGACGTGCGCGCCCCCGAGCGCTACCGCGGCGATGCCGAGCCGCTCGACCCCGTGGGCGGGCACATCCCCGGAGCCGTCAACCTCCCGACGACGGTGCACCTGACGGCGGGCAAATTCCGCTCTCCTGACGAGATCCGCGCCGAGTTCGCGGCGGCGGGCGTCGTCGACGGCGTTTCGGTCGCGGCCTACTGCGGCTCGGGCATCGCGGCGACGCACACCGCGCTCGCCGGCGCCCTCGCGGGCATCGATGTCGTGGTCTATCCCGGATCGTGGAGCCAGTGGTCGCGGTCGCGCGGGCGGCTCGCCGCCGTCGGCCCCGCGCCGTCGCTGGACGTGGTGCCGGTATGACCGAGGTGCTGCGGGACGCACCCGCCATCCCGACCATCGCCGACCGCCCGCTCCGCGTCGTGGGGGTGTCGGGCTCGCTGTCCGAGCCGAGCCGCACGACCGCGCTCGTGCGGACGATCCTCGCGTCCGTCGCCCAACGGATCCCCGCTGAGACCGAGCTCGTCGAGGTCGCGGCGCTCGGGGCCGGCTTCGCCGGCGCACTCACGCGGGAGCAGGTCGCGCCCGAGGTCGAGGCCGCATTGCAGGCGATCGAGTCCGCAGACCTGCTCGTCGTGGCGAGCCCGGTGTACCGGGCGTCGTTCACGGGACTGTTCAAGCACCTGTTCGACTTCGTCGGCCAGTACGACCTCGTGGGCACGCCCGTGCTCCTCGCGGCGACCGGCGGCGGTGAGCGTCACGCGCTCATCATCGAGCACCAGCTGCGGCCGCTGTTCGGGTTCTTCCAGGCGCTCACCCTGCCGATCGGCGTCTACGCGTCGAACAGCGACTTCGCGGACTACCAGCTCACCTCGCCCGACGTCGCCCGCCGCGTCGTGCAGGCCGTCGACCGTTCCCTGCCGCTCATCGAGCAGGCCGCGCTCGTCCGCCGATCGGAGTACGTCGCGACCTGGTGATCTGCTGCCCTCGACGTGGTGCCGCCCAGCCCATAGACTGACGCTCGTGCTGACCTGTCGGTGTTGTCGCCCCTGTTGCTGAAGCGCTCGCTTCACACACACTTCCGAGACCCCGACAACTCCCGCGTACCCGCGCGGCAACACACCAGGACACAACGTGCGTTACGCCCAGAGCGTCGCCGACCTCGTCGGCAACACCCCCCTCGTCCAGCTGACCCGCGTCACCGACGGCATCGCCGCCACGGTGCTCGCGAAGGTCGAGTACTTCAACCCCGGCAGCTCCGCCAAAGACCGCATCGCCCGCCGAATCATCGACGCCGCCGAACGTGACGGGCAGCTGCTGCCCGGCGGCACGATCGTCGAGCCGACCAGCGGCAACACCGGCGTGGGCCTCGCGCTCGTCGCCGTGCAGCGCGGCTACCGCATGATCTTCGTCGTGCCCGACAAGTTCGCCGGCGCCAAGGTCGACGTGCTCAAGGCTTACGGCGCCGAGGTCGTCGTGACCGAGACCAGCGTGCCGCCGGAGGATCCGCGCTCGTACTACAGCGTGGCCGACCGGCTCGTGCGGGAGATCCCCGGCGCGTACAAGCCGAATCAGTTCGCGAATCCGAACGGCCCGCTCAGCCACTACGAGACGACGGGGCCGGAGATCTGGCGCGACACCGACGGACGCGTGACGCACTTCGTCGCCGGCATCGGCACCGGCGGCACGATCACCGGCACCGGCCGCTACCTGCACGAGGTCTCGAACGGGGCGGTGCGCATCGTCGGCGCCGACCCCGAGGGGTCGATCTACTCCGGCGGGCCCGTCCACGGCTACCTCGTCGAGGGCGTGGGCGAGGACTTCTGGCCCGAGAGCTACGACCCGTCCGTCACCGACGAGATCCACCGCATCCCCGACGCGGAGACGTTCGCGATGACGCGCCGACTCGCGCGAGAGGAAGGGCTCCTCGTCGGCGGCTCGAGCGGCATGGCCGTGGTCGCCGCCCTGCGCACGGCCCGCGACCTCCCTGCCGACGCCGTCGTCGTCGTCCTCCTCCCCGACCACGGCCGCGGCTACCTCAGCCGGTTCTACGACGACGACTGGATGCGCGAGCACGGCTTCGACGTCGGCACCGCGGCGCCGGGACCCGACGCCCACGCCGAGGACGCAGCATCCGTCACCCCCACCGAAGGAGCACCCGAGTGACCGAGTCCCCGAACGACCGCGGCTTCGAGACCCGTGCGGTGCACGCCGGGCAGACGTTCGACCCGACGACGGGCGCGGTGATCCCGCCGGTGCACTTCTCGACGACGTACGCGCAGGACGGCATCGGCGGACTCCGCGAGGGGTACGAGTACGGAAGCAGCGGCAACCCGACGCGCACCTCGCTCGAGACGCAGCTCGCGGCCCTCGAGGGCGGAGCGCACGCGCTGTCGTTCGCGTCGGGGCTCGCCGCGGAGGACGCGCTGCTGCGTGCCGCGCTGAAGCCCGGGGACGAGGTCCTGCTCGGCAACGACGTCTACGGCGGCACCTATCGCCTCATCGCGCGCGTGCTCGGCGGGTGGGGCGTCGGCATCCGCGTCGTCGACATGAGCGACCTCGACGCCGTGCGCGCGGCGCTCGAGGAGCGGCCGGCCCGCATCGTGTGGGTCGAGACCCCCAGCAACCCGCTGCTGCGCATCACCGACATCGCGGGGCTCGCTCGCCTCGGGCATCAGGCGGGTGCGCTCGTCGTCGTCGACAACACCTTCGCGTCGCCGGCGCTGCAGCAGCCGCTGGCGCTCGGCGCCGACGTCGTCGTGCACTCGACGACCAAGTACCTCGGCGGGCACTCCGACGTCGTCGGCGGTGCACTCGTGCTGAACGACGACGCGCTTCACGGCGAGGTGAAGTTCCTGCAGTTCGCGGTCGGCGCGGTCTCCGGCCCCCTCGACGCGTGGCTCACGACCCGCGGGATCAAGACGCTGGCCCTGCGCATGCAGCGGCACAGCGAGAACGCGCAGGAGATCGCCGAGTTCCTTTCGGGCCACGGCGCGGTCGCTCGCGTGTACTACCCCGGTCTCGCGTCGCACCCGGGGCACGAGCTCGCCGCGCGGCAGATGAGCCGGTTCGGCGGCATCGTGTCGGTGGCGCTGGCGGATGCTGCGTCCGCACGTCGCTTCGCCGAGTCGACGCGGCTGTTCCAGCTGGCTGAGTCGCTCGGCGGCGTCGAGTCGCTCATGAACTACCCCGACGAGATGACGCACGCGTCGGTGCGCGGCACCGAGCTCGCCGTCCCGCCGGAGGTCGTGCGCCTGTCGGTCGGCATCGAGTCGTCGGCCGACCTCCTCGCCGACCTCGACCAGGCGCTCTCGGCGCTCTGAGGAAGGCGGTCGTAGGCTCGAAGGCATGACCGCGAGCCCCGGCATCCGTTCGTCCGTCCTCGCGCAGCCGCTGCGGATCGGCGGTGTCACGGTGCCGAACCGCATCATGCAGACGGCGCATTCGAAGCAGTACTCCGACCGCGTCGAGTCCGACCGCGAGACCGCGTACTACGTGCGCCGCGCGCTCGGCGGATGCGGCCTCTTCGTCGCCGGCAACCACTTCGTGCATCCGACCGGATCGATCCGGGGCTTCGAGGACGCCTACCGTCCCGAGGGCGTCGCGGCGTCGAAGGGCATGACGGATGCCGTACACGAAGCCGGTGCGAAGATCTTCGTGCAGCTGAACCACCATGGGGCGCAGGCGCAGCCCGACGGGCCGGACGGCCCGCGCACCGTCTATGCGCCGTCGCGGCTGATCTCGCCGTCGACGGGGCACGCGACCCGCGCGATGGACCACGCCGACATCGCCTCGTTCGTCGAGGGCTGGGCGCTGTCGGCCGAGTACGCGCGCGACGGCGGGTTCGACGGCGTCGAGATCCACATGGCGCACGGGTACCTGCTGCACCAGTTCCTCTCGCCGCTGAGCAACCACCGCACGGACCAGTACGGCGGGTGGCGCGGGGACCCCGCCCGGGCCCGGCGCGAGGTACACCACGCCGGCCCTGCCGCGGTCGGCGAGGGCGTCCCCCTCGTCGTGCGGTTGTAGGGGGCCCACGGGGTG
>JAVBUG010000306.1:0-3037 GCA_031555515.1 Microbacterium sp.
CGCATCGCGTTCGACGACGCGCCACTCACGATCCGCGGGCGCTCCGTGCGGGTGCGGTGGGGTGGGTCTCGGAGCGCCCCCGCCGGCCGCACGCCATTCGGACGACGCGTCAGCGGGCAGAGGCGCCGATCCGAAGGGAAGGCACACGAACTCGCCGCCGAGCACCCTCAGGTGGCCGGGAAGGCCGGCGACGCCGGGATCGTCTCGATCCCACGGCGCAGCGGCGAACGGTGACATCCAGCCCCGCGGTGTGCGCAATCGGGCGTCGAGCAGCATGGCCGCGATCGGGCTGACCCGCAGGTCGCCGTGCGACCAGTGGAGCACCAGGTCGTCGGCGTGTGGACGCCGTGCAGGAGCCATGTTGTCTCCCGTCGAAATCGTATAGGTATTATCTAATGCCACACCAACCATTGGAGTCGACGATGACGGAAGCTCAGCGGGTCGCACTCGTGACAGGCGGTGCGCAAGGCATCGGCGCGGCGATCGGCGCCCACCTGGCGTCAGAGGGTCTGCGCGTCGTGCTCGCCGATCAGGACGAGCGCGTGCGCGTCACGGCGGATCGCATCGGCGCTGCCGCGATCCTGATGGATGTCGCCGACCCGGCCTCGATCGCCGCGGCTGAGATCGCCCAACTCGACGTCCTCGTCAACTGCGCTGCCATCGCGCCGTCGTCCGGACTCGGCGACGCCAGGCTGCTCGACGACTTCTCGCGCACCCTGGACGTCAATGTGCGGGGCATCCTCGCGGTCGTCAGCGCCTTCCTGCCCCAGCTGCGCCGATCCCCATCGCCGCGCCTCCTCAACATCGGCTCGGTGCAGGGCTTCGCCGCCGCTGCCGGAAGCATCGCGTACGCGACGAGCAAGGGTGCCGTCAACAGCCTGACCCAGGCCCTCGCCGTCGATCTCGCGGACGCGGGGATCCTGGTCAACGCCCTCGCGCCGGGGTTCACCGACACCGCCATGGCCCTGCTGCCAGACGGTACGAGCGAGTACAACACCGAGTGGTTCCGCGCGGTCTACGTGCGGCACGGCAGGGTGCCGCTGCGGCGTCCCGCCTCTGCGGAAGAGATCGCCGAGGCGGCGGGGTTCCTCGTCTCCGACCGGAACACCTACGTCACGGGGGCGATCCTGCCCGTCGACGGCGGCCTGCTCGCCACCTTCTGATTCCGATGCAGAGCGGTCAGGTGCCCGTTCCGAGCGTGGATTCCCGCGCCACCACTCGCGGCGGGCGCTGTCCGACCGCGGGCACGGCGTCGGAGGTGGGCTCCACCACGGCGAGGATGCGCGCTGCGACGAGGGCGGCGGCCGCATGAAGATCCAGTGCGACCGTCGACAGCGTCGGGAAGACGAGTTTGCCGAGCGGCAGGTCATCGACGCCGATGATCGCGAGATCGCGCGGTACGGCCATGCCGAGGCGGCGGCTCGCTTCGAGGATGGTGACCGCCTGGAGGTCGCCGTACGACGCCACGGCCGTGACGCGCGGAGTGGCTTGGGTCCAGGCCTGCACGGCGCCCCGGGCCTGGTCGGCGTCGACGGCGACCGTGGAGACCGTCACCTCGGCCAGTCCTCTGTCGTGTGCGGCCTGAATTGCTCCGGCCCTGCGCGACCGCGCCGTGCTCTCGTCCTCGTGGGTCATCACCGGCATGGCGTAGGCGATGTGTTGATGGCCGAGGTCTGCGAGGTGCTCGACCTGCGCGCGCCCGACTGCTTCCTGATCGACGGCGCGGTCCTCGCTGGTTCCGCCGGTGATGAGGCCGGTGACCGTCGGGACGCCGGCGCGCTCCAGTGGAAGCAGTTCCGTCGAGTCCAGGGCGTCCCAACTGACGACGCACGCGGGGTCGATGTGGCGCCAGAGCTGGACGAACTGGTCGCCGTCGCTCGGGCGCTCGAGGAAGACGCAGGTGAATCCGGCGGTCATGAGGGTGTGGCTGAGGTCGCGCTTGAACTGTTCGATCACGTCGGCGGCCGGCCCTGCGGGGGAGACACAGACGACGACCCGACTCCGCCCGGAGGCGAGCGCCCGGCCGCGCGCCGAGGGCACGAATCCCAGATCGGCGACGGCCTGCTCGACGCGCTGCCGTGTGCTCTCCGGGATGTGCGCGGCGCGCCCGTTGACCACGAAGCTCACGGTCGTCGCGGAGACGCCGGCCGCCTCTGCGACGTCTTTCAGGGTGACGCGTCTCATGCGTTCCATCCTCGCGGGTTCATCCGGGGCTCCGTGCTCGATCCATTTGACACCGCCGGAGCGCCTGCCTACTCTGCATCTAGTAAAGCGCATTACTAGGCGCGAAACGTACAGCCGATGGGACTGAAGATGCACGCCACTCCTCGCGCCGACGACTCTTTCTCGAGCCTCGCGACCGGATACGTCGCGCCCGGGTTCGAGGCGGTCCGCGACGCGTTCGCCCTCGCGGCGAGCGTCGACGACGCCGGCGGCTCCGCCCTCAGCATCGTCCGCGGTGACACCACGCTCGTCGATCTCGTCGCCGGCACCGCCGACCCTGCAACCGGGCGCCCGTGGGATGGAGACACGCCGAGCGTCGTGTTCTCCGTCAGCAAGGCGGTGCTTGCGATCCTGGCGCTCAAGCTGATCGAGGCCGGGGAGTTGGGACTGGATTCCGCCGTCGCCCGGTATTGGCCGGAGTTCGCCAAGGCAGGCAAGGACGAGATCACGGTGCGAGAGGTGCTCGCGCACCGGGCCGGGCTGATGGCGCTCGATGCCGACCTCACGGCAGAGGATCTCGTCGCCGTCACGCCGGTGCTTCGCGCCATTGAAGTCCAGGCCCCGCTGTGGACCCCGGGCACGGCGTTCGGCTATCACGCGCTCACGTACGGGTGGATCGTCGGCGAGCTCCTGCGCAGGGTCAGCGGCGCAAGCGCCGGCGTGCTGGTGGAGGAGCTCATCGCCGAGCCGCTCGGCCATCTCGACATCACCCTCGGCGCGAGTGACGACGTGCTCGCGCGGCGTGCTCCGCTGTTGCCGCCGCTGCTCGAGTCGCCGCTGCCGATCGACCTGACGCCGAGTCTGCAGGAGGCCC
>JAVBUG010000137.1:0-6652 GCA_031555515.1 Microbacterium sp.
CGGCCTCCAGCCTGGTCAGCAGAACACGGTCCAGATCGTCGTCCCCGATGCCGATGAGGCGCTCGCCCACCTGCGCGCGCACGGCGTCGAGGGTCGCGGGGTCGACGAGCAGGACTGGGGCCGGTTCGTGCAGTTCGACGACCCCGACGGCAACACCTGGACGCTGCAGCAGCTGCCGCCTCGCTGAACGACGGCGGCCGGCATCCCGTCGAGTGATGCCGGCCGCCGGGTCACACGTCAGTCGCGTCCGCCGGGCGGGCCGATGATCAGCAGCACGGCGAACAGCGCGTCGACGGGGGGCACGATGTGCGCGCCGAGCACCCACGGCCGCCGCAGGAACCACCGCATGAGCCGGTCGTACCAGGTGGCGTCGCGCGGGTCGTCGGTGGCCTCGAGTCGCCAGGCGCCCGCAAGACGACCACTGCGCTGGAGCCACAGCTCCGCCGGGATCGTGGCGTAGGGGATGACGGCGCTCACGAGCGCGAGCACCGTGGGCCCGACGCGCCAGCGGTTGTTGAGGGCGACGAGGATCACTGTCGCGCCGTACGACAGGAAGATGAAGCCGTGGATGCCGCCGCCGATCGTGACGCCGAGCGCCCAGTCGGTGGTGGCGCGGATGATCAGGCCGGCGATGAGGAGCGTCCACGAGATCGCCTCGAGGATCGCGAGCGCGCGGAACAGGGTGTGGGGGTTGCGGAACACACCTTCAGCCTAACTGAAAGTGCTTCAGGCTTTCTGAAGGTTGGCCGTATGCGCCGGGTCGCCCTATTCGGGAGCCAGCCCGAACGGCTGCTCGTGCAGCCCCTCGAGCGCCGTCGCGAGTGCCGGCGCCCCCGCGGCGAGTCCGGCGTCGAGCGCCGCGAGCCGCTGCTCGGCCGCCTGCAGCACCTCGCTCCCCCGCTCGGTCACGCGCAGGTCGGAGGCCGCTCCCGCATGCTTCGTCGCATCCGCGACGAGCCCGTCGGCGACGAGCGTCTGCACGGCGGTGTGCGCGGACTGCACGGTGATCTGCGAGCGCCGTGCGAGCTCGCTGAACGAGATGCCCGGCGTCGCCTCGATGTGGGCGAGCAGCCCGTACTTGCGGGTCGTCAGCCCGAGGTCTCGCAGTTGCGCTCCGAGGTGCGCGTCCCACACGGCGGCCACGGTCAGCAGCGAGATGACGGGACTGAACGCACGGTCTGGCACCGTTGAATGCTAGTCCCGCCGCCGCGGGAGGGCACGCATTCGCCGCCGTTCTGAGAACCGGACGCCGCCCGCCCGGCTACCGTGGGACGGTGACCTTCTCGCTCGACGGACTGCGGCGGTGGCCCGACGTCGAGGCTCCCGATCTCGTGGCGACGGATGCTGCGGACCGGCTGCTGCTCGACGAATCCGCGTCCGCGCGGTCAGGCGTCGGCGACGGCGATCTGGTCGTGATCGGAGACTCCTACGGCGCGCTGACGCTCAGCGCGGCCGCGGGCGGCGCTCGCGGCATCCGTGTCCATCAGGACCCGCTCACGGGCGAACGCGCCCTCGCCGCCAACGCCGGGCGCTTCGGACTGGGCGACGCCTTCGTGTCGCTGCCGCTGTCGTCCGAGTCGGTGCGGGGCGCGCGCGTCGTGCTGCTGCGCCTGCCCCGGTCGCTCGACGCGCTCCGCGACATCGCGGGACTGATCGCGGCGCACGCGGCGCCCGACGTCGCCGTGTTCGCCGGAGGTCGCGTCAAGCACATGACGCTCGCCATGAACGACGTGCTGCGCGAGAGCTTCGCCCGGCTCGACGTCACGCACGCGCGCCAGAAGTCCCGCGTGCTCGTCGCCCGCGAACCACACGACGGTCGCGACCCGGTGCCGAGCCGCGCGACGCACGACGGGATCGTCGTGTGTGCGTACGGGGGCGCCTTCGCGGGGGCCTCGATCGACATCGGCACGAGGTTCCTGCGGGAGCATCTGCCCCCGCTCGACGACGGCACGGCGATCGACTTCGCGTGCGGGACGGGTGTGGTCGCGACGGCGCTGGCCCTGCGGCATCCGTCTCTCCGCGTGCTCGCGTCCGACCAGTCGGCGGCTGCCGTCGCCTCCGCGCGCGCGACCGCCGAGGCCAACGGCGTCGCGGACCGCGTCGAGGTGCTGCGCGACGACATGCTCGGCGCGCAGCCCGAGGCCAGCGCGACCTTCATCGCACTGAACCCGCCGTTCCACTCGGGCGCCGCGGTGCACGAGGGCATCGCGCCGCGGATGTTCGCGGAGGCGGCACGGGTGCTCCGGCCGGGCGGCGAGCTCTGGGCGGTGTGGAACTCGGGACTGCGCTACCGCCCCGCGCTGGAGCGTGCGGTCGGCCCGACGCGGCAGATCGCGCGCAACGCGAAGTTCACCGTGACGGCGTCCACCCGCCGCTGACCTCTACTCGCCGCCGTCGGGCGCCGGTGTCGGCTCGGTCGGAGAGCCCGACAGCTCCCACGCGCCGTCGCTGCACTGGTAGAACTGCAGCGTCACGGTATCGATGAACACGTCGCCGTCGGCGGTGCACGTGTCGTCGTCCGGGGCGGAGGTGCCCAGCACGATCTGCGATCCCGACGCGCCGGGCGCGCCGGGCGCGCCGCTCGGCCCCTGAGCGCCCTCGGCGCCCTGCTCACCCTGGGCGCCCTGCTCACCGGCCGGCCCCTGCTCCCCCGTGAGGTTCGCGGCCGCCGACTCGCGGATGTTGCCCACCAGGGTCCACGCGTCGTCCTGGAAGAGGTACACGTCGGCGGTGAGGATGTCGATGTAGACGTCGCCCTCGTACCCCTTGCCCTCTTCGGGCGCTCCGGAGCCCGCACGTACCGCGGATCCCGCGGGGAGGATCTCGGCGAGCGCCTCCTCGTAGTCCGGCAACACCGTGGCCGATGCCGACGGCTCGGGTGCGGGCGCGGGGGCAGCGGTGTCGACCGAGCGCGCGAGCCAGGATCCGAGGAACGCGGCGAAGAACGACAGCAGCACGAAGCCGAGCCCGAACCAGACGAGCGTGCCGCGGGTCACCGGCGGTGGTGCAGACGCCGCGACGGACGCAGGGGCGGGATCTGCGGGCGGGTCCACGTCGTTGTCCACGGCACGTCCCCTTCCGCCGCGTCGATCGGCGCCGGACTCCCACGGCCGCGGCGTCGTGACTCAACTGTAGGAACGCGGGCCCCCCGTGTCACCTGTTCCGCGGGAATTCGTCCCTGCACGCCGAGCCCTTGACAGCCTCCACCGCGAGGGATTGACTCTCGAATCGAGGTCCTTGCATTTCGCACCGTGGCCGTCGAGGCCACGCCGACGACGCCACGTGGTGGGGTCGTCTCCCTCCCGTCGGCTTCGGGTACCGCCGGCGGGGCCCCAAGATCGATGCATCCTCTCTGGAGACAGCCATGCCGTCCCAACTGACCTATCCCGGCGTGTACATCGAGGAGGTGGCCAGCGGGGTCCGGACAATCGTCGGGGTCTCCACCTCGGTCACCGCCTTCGTGGGGCGGGCGCCCCGCGGACCGGTGGACAGACCGATCGTGGTGACGAACTTCGGCGAATACGAGCGCGTGTTCGGCGGACTCTGGAAGCTCAGCCGGCTCGGCTTCTCCGTGCGCGACTTCTTCCTCAACGGCGGCGGCACTGCCGTCATCGTGCGGGTGGTGAACGACGCGGCCGCCGACGCCGACGATCCGGCGTCGTCGTCGGTCGACCTCGCACTGGACGCCGGCGCCGACCTCCTCACGCTCGAGGCGGTCGACGTGGGGCTGTGGGGCGACGGCCTGCGCGTGCGCATCGACCACGAGACGCGTCCGGAGGACACTGCTCTCGGCGACGAACCCGACACGCTGTTCAACCTCACCGTCCGCGACGGCGCGACCGGGGCGATCGAGGCGCACCGCAACGTCGTCCTCACGCCCGCCGACCACCCGCGGCTGCTGTCGCGGGTGCTCGAGAACGAGTCCGTCCTCGTGCGCACAGCCGGGACAGTGCCAGACAGCAGCCGCCCCAAGGCCCACACCGGCACACCCGCGGCCGGCAAGACGATCTGGGACGACATCACCCCGACGCCGGGCGACCCCTCGCAGGAGGCGAGCCAGCGGCTCGCCGGCGGGGACGACGGCGACGACCTCGTCGCGGCCGATGTGAAGGGGTCGCTCGGCGCCAAGTCGGGGCTGTACGCGCTCGAGGATGCCGACATCTTCAACCTCCTCGTCATCCCTCCGTATCAGGGGGTGTCGCCCGACGGTCCAGGCGGGGAGATCGCGGCCGATGTCGTCACCGAGGCGGCGACGTACGCCGAGGCGCGGCGCGCGTTCTTCGTGATCGACGCACCACCGACCTGGGACTCCGTCGGCGACGCGAAGTCCGGTCTCGCGTCGCTCGGCACCGTGAGCGCCAACGCCGCGGTGTACTTCCCGCGGCTGCGGCAGACCAACCCGCTGCGCGACAACCAGCTCGAGACGTTCGGGGCGTCGGGCGCCGTGGCCGGCGTGCTCGCTCGGACGGACGCGACCCGGGGCGTCTGGAAGGCGCCGGCCGGCCTCGAAGCCACGCTCAACGGCGTGCCGGAGCTCTCCGTCCCGCTGAGCGACGGCGAGATCGGGCAGCTGAACCCGCTCGGCATCAACAGCCTGCGCGCGTTCGCCGGCGCCGGCCGGGTCGTCTGGGGCGCCCGCACGCTGAAGGGCGCGGACTCGCTCGCGAACGAGTGGAAGTACATCCCGGTGCGGCGCACGGCGCTCTTCATCGAGGAGTCCCTCTTCCGCGGGACGCAGTGGGTGGTGTTCGAGCCCAACGACGAGCCGCTGTGGGCGCAGATCCGCCTCAACGTCGGCACGTTCATGAACGACCTGTTCCGGCAGGGCGCCTTCCAGGGCAGCACCCCGCGCGACGCGTACTTCGTCAAGTGCGACAAGGAGACGACGACGCAGTCCGACATCGACCGGGGCATCGTCAACATCCACGTCGGGTTCGCGCCGCTCAAGCCGGCGGAGTTCGTCGTCATCCGACTGCAGCAGATCGCCGGCGCGAGCGCCGTCTGAGCCGAAGGGATCGGGACATGGCACAGTTCAGCGTCAACGCCAGCAGGTTCGACCCGTACAAGAACTTCAAGTTCCGCGTGAAGTGGGACGGCAAGTACGTCGCGGGCGTGAGCAAGGTGAGCGGCCTCAAGCGCACCACGGAGGTGGTGGAGCACCGCGAGGGCGGCGACCCGTCGACGTCGCGCAAGTCGCCGGGCCGGGTCAAGTTCGAGGCGATCACCCTCGAGCGCGGCGTCACGCACGACCCCGAGTTCGAGCAGTGGGCCAACAAGGTGTGGAACTTCGGGTCGGGTCTCGGCGCGGAGGTGTCGCTCAAGGACTTCCGCAAGGACCTCATCGTCGAGCTCTACAACGAGGCGGGCCAGCTCGTGATCGCCTACAAGGTCTTCCGCGCGTGGGTCTCGGAGTACCAGGCGCTTCCGGATCTCGACGCCAACGCCAACGCCGTCGCCATCCAGACCCTCAAGCTCGAGAACGAGGGCTGGGAACGGGACTACGCGGTCGTCGAGCCGGCCGAACCCGTCTTCGCCGAACCCTAGGAGCCGACGGTGGCCGCCGCCGCAGCCTCTCCGGTGCGGGCACAGACGATCCTCGACCTCGCCGATGCGGCGCAGGGAGAGGCACCGATCGCGCGTGCGCTCCGCGTCGCCGCGGCGGCTGGCGAAGACCCGTCGGGTCTGCGGGAGGCGCCGCTGGGGCGCCTGCACGCCGCAACCCTCGGCTTCCACACGGCCCTGGCGGGCCCGCACCTCGAGGCGGTGGTGACGTGCCCGTCGTGCGCGTCGACCGTCGAGTTCGCCCTCGATGCCGACGCGCTGCGCGGCCTGACCGGCGAGACGGCGGCGGGTGAGCTGACCCTGACGACGACCGAAGGCGTGTGGCACGCGCAGTGGCGGGTGCCGACGGCGGGCGACCTCGCGGAGGTCGCCGGACGGACGGATGCCGCGACCGCCCTCTTGGCGCGGTGCTGCGAGGTGACCGGCCCCGGCGGCGAGGGCGCGGCGCTCGCCCCGGCCGATCTGGTCGAGCGCATCGAGGCCGCACTCGCCGACGCCGATCCGCTCGCCGAGCTCACCGTCGGGCTCGAATGCCCGGAGTGCGGCGCCCTCTTCGACGCCGACGTCGATCCGATCGCCTTCGTGTGGCGCGAGGTCGAGTCGCGCGCCCGGCGGGTGCTGCGCGAGGTCGACGCCCTCGCACGCGCCTACGGCTGGACCGAAGCTGAAGTGCTCGCGCTCTCGGAGCAGCGCCGCGCCGCCTACCTCGAGATCGTGCGGGAGGGCGCATGAGCGGCTACCTCGCACGTCTCGCCGCCCGCGCGGGCGGAGCCTCCGCCGCCGCGGGTCCGCGTCTGCCGTCACGGTTCGAACCGGGCAGCGGGGAGAGATCGACGGATGCTGCGCCCCCCGCGTCGACTGCCACGCCACCCGCTGCGCCCCCGCGGGCGGTCCTGCCGGGTCCGGCCGGCGTCGGCGACGGCCCCACGCCGGCCGACCCCGTCGGGGCGGCGCCCGGCGACGACGATCGGGTGATGTCCACGCCCGCCGTCCCGCCGCACGTCGGAGAGTGAGGCGGGGCGAGAACGCCGTCGCTGCAGCGGTTCCCGTCCGCGGTCAGCATCAGACGGCGGTCGCGCTGAGGACGTGA
>JAVBUG010000360.1:0-33422 GCA_031555515.1 Microbacterium sp.
ACACGACGTCGACGCCGTCGCCGCCGAGGTACTTCCCCTCGAAGTCGTAGAACTCGCGGGTGGTCAGCACGATCTCGCCCGGCAGCGAGGCCCGGTCCGGGGCGCCCGCCCGCCCTTCCAGCACGCCGACCTCGACCTCGCGGCCCGCGACACCGCGCTCGACGAGCACTTTGTCGTCCTCGGCGAACGCCACGCGCATCGCCTCGTCGAGCTCGTCGAGGGTGTGCACCTTCGAGACCCCGACGCTCGACCCCGCCCGGGCGGGCTTCACGAACCAGGGCAGGGAGTCGTCGCCCAGCGCGGCACGGATGGGCTCGGCGTCGCCGTCCCACTCCCGCCGGCGCAGCGTGATCCCCGGCGAGACGGGAACCCCCGCGGCGTGCAGCGCCACCTTCATGAAGTGCTTGTCCATGCACAGCGCCGAGTCGATGACCCCGCCGCCCGCGTACGGCAGTTCGAGCGTGTCGAAGAAGCCCTGGATGGTGCCGTCCTCGCCGTGGATGCCGTGCAGGATCGGCAGCACGACATCGACCACGCCGAGGTCGCGGATCTCGCCGTCGGCGGTCCGCACCCGCATCCGCCGGTCGCCCGACGCCTCCGGCCACAGCACCCGCGTGCCGTTGTCGACCACTGTCGGCAGGTCGTCCGGGTCGAGCGCGAACTTGTCGGGCTCGTCGTCCTCCAGCACGAACGCGCCGCCGCGGGTGACCCCGACCGGGATCACCTGGTAGCGGTCACGATCGATCGCCCTCAGCACCCCGCCCGCCGTGGCGGAACTGATCGAGTGCTCGCTGGATCGACCGCCAAAGAGCACCGCCACCGCCGGCTTGTCCATGCGTCGTCCTCTCGCCCTGGGGGGTGTCGTCGTCGGTCGGAAGGAGCGGCGCGATGTCGCGAGGGTTCATGGTGCCGTCCAGCACCATCTTCACCTGCTCGACGATGGGCATCTGCACGCCCACCTCGCGCGCCAGCTGCAGGATGGGCGCGACGGACGCGAGCCCCTCCGCGGTCTGGTTCATCTGCTTGACGACGTCGTCGAAGCGGTAACCCTGGCCGAGCAGCCGCCCCGCCGTGTTGTTGCGGCTGAGCGGCGACTGGCACGTCGCGATGAGATCGCCGAGGCCGGCGAGGCCCTGGAGTGTCTCGTGCTGCGCCCCGAACGCCACCGCGAAGTCGGTCATCTCGACGAGGCCGCGCGTGATGATCGAGGCCTTTGTGTTCTCGCCGTAGCCGACACCGTCGACGATGCCGATCGCCACCGCGATGAGGTTCTTCAGCACGCCGCCGAACTCGGTGCCGATCACGTCGGTGTTCACGAACGTGCGGAAGTAGGCGTTGCGCGCGAGCCGGGCGACCGCCTCCGCGGTCTCCTGGCTCGTCGACGAGATCACCGCCGCGGTCGGCTGCTCGCGGGCGATCTCGAGGGCGAGGTTGGGGCCGGAGGCGACCGCGATGCGCGCGGGGTCGCAGTGCAGCTCCTGCTCGATCACCTGGCTCATGCGCAGGCCCGTGCGCCGCTCGACGCCCTTCATGAGCGACACGATGGGGGCCTCGCTCTGCGCGATCAGCGGGCGGACCGCTTTGAGGTTCTGGCGCACCGCCTGGCTCGGGATCGACAGATAGATCTGCTCGGCGCCCTCGAGCGCCTCCGACAGGTGGTGGGTGGCGTGCATGTCGCGCGGCAGGTTGATGCCGGGGAGGTACTCGCTGTTGCGCTTGCCCTCCTGGATCTCGCTGGCGAGCTCGGGGCGACGTGCCCACATCGTGACGTGGGCACCGCCGTCGGCGAGGATCTTGCCGAACGTCGTGCCCCAGCTGCCCGCGCCGACGACGGCGACGCGCGGACGCGCGGCATCCTGCCTACGGCTCAAGGCGCCCCGTCTCCTTCTGACCGTGATCGGCCGGGTTCCAGCGCACCGCAGGAGCGGGCTCGCCGCGCAGTTGCGAGAGCAGACCGGCGACGTCGGCCATGACGGCATCGGTCGCCTCGACGAGCGCCGTCTGCGACGATGCCGCGCCGGCGAAGGCCGAGAGGTCGACGGGATCGCCGACGATCACGCGCACGCGGCGACGCAGCGGCCAGAGCTTGAGCTTGCCGTACCGCGGGAGCACCTGCTGCGAGCCCCAGTGGGCCATCGGAATGACCGGGATGCCGCCCGCCAGCGCCAGCCGGACCGCGCCGGTCTTGCCGCGCATGGGCCAGAGGTTCGGCTCGCGGGTGAGCGAGCCCTCCGGGTAGACGATCACGCCGCGACCGTGCTGCACCAGCGTCTCGGACGCCTCGAGCGTCGCGCGTGCCGCAGCCGCTGACGTCGCGCGCGCGACCGGCACCATGCCCGTGGCGCGCAGCACCCAGCCGAGCACCGGCACGCGGAACAGGCTCTCCTTCGCCATGAACCGGGGGGCGCGGCCCAGTCGCCACACGGCGAGGGCGACCACGAGCGGGTCGATCTCGCTCATGTGGTTCGGCGCGAGCACGTAGGCGCCGTCGCGCGGTAGCTTGCGGCCGTCCTCGATCTCGAGCTTGAACAGGAGACTCAGGAGCGGGACGAGAAGCCCGGCCAGCGGCCAGAAGACGCTCGGTCGCGTCTTCTCGGTCGACGCGCGCGGACGATCGGTGGTCACCGGGTCATCCGATGACGTCGAAGTCGGCGCCGAGCTGGTCGAGCTTGGCGAAGAACTTCTCGTAGCCGCGGCGGATGATCCCGACGTTGCGCACGACCGACTCCCCCTCGGCGGCCAGCGCCGCGATCACGTAGCTGTACCCGCCGCGAAGGTCGGGCACGACGACGTCCGCCCCGTGGAGCGGGGTCGGGCCGTTGATCACGGCGGCCTGCTCCAGGGCACGGCGTGGGACGCGCCGCCCCGGGGCGTCGATGCCGTCACGGTGCACGACGATGTCGGCGCCCATGAGGTTCAGCGCCTCGGTGAAGCCGAGCCGGTTCTCGTACACGGTCTCGTGTACGGTCGAGGTGCCCTCGGCCTGTGTGAGCGCGACGATGAGCGGCTGCTGCCAGTCCGTCATGAAGCCGGGGTGCACATCGGTCTCGACGACGACCGGCTTCAGCGCGCCGCCGCGGCGGAACTGGATGCCGTCCTCCCGGACATCGAACCAGCCGCCGGCCTTGCGGAACACGTTGAGGAACGTCAGCATCTCCTGCTGGCGCGCTCCGCCGACGAAGATGTCGCCGTCGGTCGCGAGTGCCGCGCACGCCCAGGAAGCGGCCTCGTTGCGGTCGAAGATCGCGCGGTGGTCGTAGCCGCGCAGCGAGTCGACGCCCTCGATGAAGATGACGCGGTTCGGCTCGTACGAGATGATCGCGCCCATCTTCTGGAGCACGGCGATGAGGTCCATGATCTCGGGCTCGATGGCCGCGTTGCGGAGCTCCGTGACGCCCTTCGCACGCACGGCCGTGAGCAGGACCTGCTCCGTCGCGCCCACGCTCGGGTACGGCAGCTCGATGTTCGCACCATGGAGCCCGTTGGGCGCGGTGATCCGGATGCCCTCATAGCTCTTGTCGACGACGGCCCCGAACGCGCGCAGCGCGTCCATGTGGAAGTTGATCGGACGGTCGCCGATGCGGCAGCCGCCCAGGTCGGGGATGAGCGCCTCGCCGAGCAGGTGCAGCAGCGGTCCGCAGAACAGGATCGGGATGCGGGATGCCCCGGCGTGCGCGTCGATCTCTTCGAAGTGCGCCGCCACCGCCCCGCTCGGATCGAGGTGGATCGTGCCCTCGTCCTCACCGTCGACGACGCGCACGCCGTGGACCTCGAGGAGAGAGCGGACCACCTGGACGTCGCTGATGTCGGGGACATCGCGCAGCGTGCTCGCCGTCTCTCCGAGGAGAGCTGCCACCATCGCCTTGGTGACGAGGTTCTTGGCACCCTTGACCTCGACGCGGCCGGTCAGCGGTCGCCCGCCTCGGATCGCGAGGACTTCGCCGGTCCGTTCCTGCTCTCCCGCTTCGGCAGTGGTGCTTTCGCCGGCGGCGACGTTCAGGAGCGGCTTCATCCGGTGGTCCTCACTTGGTGTGCAGAGGGGGCTTGCGACGGTCGGGCGCCCGGGTTCTGGGCGCCCGGCCCGGCTTACGGAACGGGAAGTGTCCGCGGCCGCCACGCCTCTCGGCGAGCCTCGAACTGCGCGATCTTGTCTGCGTCGCGCAGCGTGAGCCCGATGTCGTCGAGCCCTTCGAGAAGCCGCCACCTAGTGTAATCGTCGATCTCGAAAGGGAGCTCCAGCGCGCCGATGCGCGCGGTGCGGGCCTCGAGGTCGACCGTCATCGAGACGCCGGGATCGGCCTCGATCGCAGCCCACGCGGCCTCGAGGTCGGCCTCGGAGATCACGCCTGCGACCAGGCCCTGCTTGCCCGCGTTCCCGCGGAAGATGTCGGCGAAGCGCGGGCTCAGCACGACCTTGAATCCGAAGTCGCGCAGCGCCCACACCGCGTGCTCGCGGCTCGACCCGGTGCCGAAATCAGGGCCGGCGACGAGCACGCTCGCGCCCGCGTAGGCCGGCTGGTTGAGCACGAACTCGGGATCCTGCCGCCAGCTGGCGAACAAGGCGTCTTCGAAGCCGGTCTTGGTGACGCGCTTCAGATAGACGGCAGGGATGATCTGGTCGGTGTCGACGGCGGAGCGCTTCAGCGGCGCGGCGATGCCGGTGTGCGTCGTGAACTTCTCCATGTCAGACCTCCGAATCGGCTGCGGCCGCGACGGGCGCGGGAAGATCGCCCGGGCTCGCGAGGCGGCCCATGACGGCGGTGGCCGCGGCGACGAGCGGCGACACCAGGTGCGTGCGACCGCCTTTGCCCTGCCGGCCCTCGAAGTTGCGGTTGCTCGTGGAGGCGCAGCGCTCCCCCGGTGCGAGCTGGTCGGGATTCATCCCCAGGCACATCGAGCAGCCGGCGAACCGCCACTCGGCGCCGAAGTCCTCGAAGACCTTGTCGAGGCCCTCGGCCTCGGCCTCGAGGCGGACCCGAGCCGAGCCCGGGACGACCATGACGCGGACGCCGTCGGCCTTCTTGCGGCCGTCGATGACCGAGGCGAACGCACGGAGATCCTCGATGCGGCTGTTCGTGCACGAGCCCATGAACACGGCGTCGACGGGCACCTCTTTGAGCGGCGTGCCGGGGACGAGATCCATGTACTCGAGCGCGCGCTCGGCGGCGGCGCGCTCGTTGGGGTCGGCGAAGTCGCCGGGTGACGGGACGGATGCGCTCAGCGAGACGCCCTGGCCCGGGTTGGTCCCCCACGTCACGAACGGCTCGAGCTCGGCAGCGTCGAGGAACACCTCGGCGTCGTAGACCGCGCCCTCGTCGCTGGGGAGCGTCCGCCAGTACGCGACCGCGTCGTCCCAATCCTGACCGGTCGGCGCGTGCGCGCGACCCTTCACGTACGCGAAGGTGGTCTCGTCGGGAGCGACCATCCCGGCGCGGGCGCCGGCCTCGATCGACATGTTGCAGATCGTCATGCGGCCCTCCATCGAGAGGGACCGGATGGCGCTGCCACGGAACTCGAGCACGTAGCCCTGCCCGCCGTTCGCGCCGATCTTGGCGATGATCGCCAGCACGATGTCCTTCGCCGTGACGCCGGGCCTGAGCTCGCCCTCGACGGTGATCGCCATGGTCTTGAACGGCTTGAGCGGCAGCGTCTGGGTCGCGAGCACGTGCTCGACCTCGCTGGTGCCGATGCCGAAGGCCATCGAGCCGAAGGCGCCGTGCGTCGAGGTGTGCGAGTCGCCGCAGACGACGGTGATGCCCGGCATCGTGAGGCCGAGCTGGGGCCCGACCACGTGGACGATGCCCTGTTCCTTGTCGCCGAGCGAGTGGAGGCGCACTCCGAACTCGGCGGCGTTGCGGCGCAGAGTGTCGATCTGGGTGCGGCTCGTGAGGTCGGCGATCGGCTTGTCGATGTCGAGCGGCGGGGTGTTGTGATCCTCGGTCGCGATCGTCAGGTCGAGGCGCCGCACGGGGCGCCCCTCTGCCCGCAGGCCGTCGAAGGCCTGGGGGCTCGTGACCTCGTGCACCAGGTGCAGGTCGATGTAGATCAGGTCGGGCTGACCGTCTTCGCCGCGGACGACGACGTGGTCGTCCCACACCTTCTCGGCGAGGGTACGGGGACGGTCGGGGATGCCGGATGCATCGGTCGTGCTCATTGCTAGTCGTTCTCCTCTGTGGGACTGCGCCCGAAAGGGGTGGGGCCCGCGACGAACTCCGCGACGAGGGAGGCCTGGGGACTAGGACTCGTCGCGGCCGCTAAGGAGAAGGCGAGCGATCCGCACGTGCCCAGGCTACCACCGCCGAAACAGCGCGATCAGCGAGCGTCGTCCGAGCGAGGCTGCTCGACAGTCGGAGGGGTGCCCTTCTCGTCCGCCACGACGGCGGCCGCAGCATCCGCGTTCGGCATCTTCTTCTCGCGCGCGGACGCGACGAGGCTCGCCACCGTCGCGACCAGCATCGAGATGATGATGACGCCGAGCGACATCCACGTCGAGATCTCGGGCGCCCATTCGATCGGCTCTCCGCCGTTGATGAACGGAAGCTCGTTGACGTGCATGGCGTGGAAGACGAGCTTCAGGCCGATGAAGGCCAGGATGAACGCGATGCCGTAGTGCAGGTAGCGGAGGCGATCGAGGAGGTCGCCGAGGAGGAAGTAGAGCTGGCGCAGGCCCATGAGCGCGAAGATGTTCGCCGTGAACACGATGAACGCGCTCTGGGTGATGCCGAAGATCGCGGGGATCGAGTCGATCGCGAACAGCAGGTCGGTCACGCCGATCGCCGCGAACACGATGATCATCGGCGTCCACATCTTCTTGCCGTCCACGACCGTGCGGATCTTCGCGCCGTCGTAGTGGTCGCTGATGTCGATCGTGCGGCGCAGCATGCGCACCACGAAGTTCTCCTGCTTCACGTCGGAGTCGTGGTCGCCGCCCGGGAAGGCCTGGCGCCACGCCGTCCACACGAGGAACGCGCCGAAGATGTAGAAGACCCAGCTGAACTCCTCGATCACGGCGGCGCCGACCATGATGAAGATGCCACGCAGCACGAGGGCGATGATGATGCCCACCATCAGGACTTCCTGCTGATAGCGCCGCGGAACCGCGAACTGGCTCATGATCAGCACGAAGACGAAGAGGTTGTCGATCGACAGGCTGTATTCCGTGAGCCAGCCGGCGACGAACTGGCCGGCGTACTCCGGCCCGGCGACGATCCACATGATCCCCGCGAAGATGAGCGCGAGGGTCACGTAGAAGACGACCCAGAGCGTCGACTCACGCGTCGAGGGGATGTGAGGCCGCTTCAGGATGAGCAGCAGATCGGCGATCAGGATCAGAGTGAGGATCACGAGTGATCCGATTTCGAACCACAGCGGGAGTTCGAGGTCCATGGAGGGCCTTTCGAGGGGATGTACGAGGGGTCGGTGGAATCCGAAAGTCTCTCCCCCGCCGACTTGACCGCCTGCGGCGCGCACCCGGGGTCGCTGTGTCGGGACCCGTGATGACGGATGCGCGGTGTCGGGATACTCCCTCTCGCTCGCAACAGACTACAGGCTCGGTGCGTCGCGACCGGCGCCCGTGAGACGATCCGGTCGGTGCGGACACTGACACCGTGAGAGACAATTCGGAGGATGGGGATGGCCGACGACGACCTGCCAGGTGACGCCGAACTCGTGGTGCTGGCTGCGGGCGGGAGCGAGCACGCCTTCCGCACCCTGTATCGGGCGTACGTGCGCCCGGTGTACTGGCTGGCGCACGGGCTCGTCGGCAATCCGGCGGATGCCGAGGAGGTCACGCAGGAGACGTTCCTCGTCGCCTGGCGGAAGCTCCCCGGCCTCGAGCTCGCCGGAGACTCGCTGCTGCCCTGGCTCGCGACGATCTGCCGATTCCAGTCCGCGAACCGCATCCGCCGGCAGAAGCGCGACCGCGAGCACATCGGGGCGGCCGCCGACGAGACGCTGCCCTCGACGGTCGACGTCGAGCAGCAGGTGATCGACGACCGCCTGGCCGAGGCCATCCTTCAGGAGGTCGCGGGGCTCGGCGAGCTCGATCGCGCCATCTTCCGGCTGTGCGCGACCGAGGGCTATGCCTATCAGGCGGCCGCCGACGAGCTCGGCGTCGCCCACGGCGTCGTCCGCAACCGTCTCTCCCGCATCCGCACCCGTCTGCGGACCGTTGTGAAGGAGAGCACATGAGCACGCAGCCCCCCGTCCCCGAGACCCCGGTCCCGCTCCCCGAGCTCAGCACCGACCGCATCGACGAGATCGAGGACGCGCTCTTCGCCGACATCGTACGGGAGCGCACGCGCCAGTCCGCCCGGCGGACACGACGAGGGCGCCTGTGGATCGCCGGCGGCGCCGCGGCGGCCGTGATCGCCGTCGCGGCCGTGATCGCACCGTCGGTGGGCTCCATCGTCACGGGCGTCGGCGGCGCGACCGACGAGTCCGCCGTCGCGCCGGTCGCGCCCGCCGACTCCGGCGCGGGCTCGTCCAGCACGGACTCGTCGGGCACCGACGCGCGCGAGTCCGCACCGCTCACTGTCGCGCCCGACGCGGGGGCGGGCGACACCGTCGCGGGCTCGGCAGCGACCGACCGCGACATCATCACCACGGCCTCGGCCACGGTCACCGCCGACGAGGTCGACGCGGCCGCGCGCGCCGTCGCGAACTCCGCCGTCGCCCACGGCGGTTATGTCGAGTCCATGAGCGTGGGTAGCGACGGCACCGTGTATCCCGTCAGCCCGACCGACGGCGGCATCGCGTACGACACCATGCCCTACCCGTATCCGACCGATGGCGCGTGGATCACGGTCCGCGTCCCCGCCGACCAGCTGCAGAGCGTCGTCGACGAGCTCGACGACGTCGGCGAGGTGACGGCGACGAACCTCTCCCGCCAGGACGTCACCGAACAGACCGTCGACCTCGAGGCTCGCATCGACGCCGCCCAGGCGTCGGTGGACCGTCTCACCGAGCTCATGGCCCAGGCGCAGAGCGTCGCGGACCTCATCGCCGCCGAGGCGGCGCTGTCGGAGCGCCAGGCCACGCTGGAGTCGTACCAGGGGCAGCTCGAGATGCTCGACGATCAGGTCGCCATGTCGACGCTCTCGGTCACGGTCGTCCCCGAGGTCGAGCCGGTGACGGCCGATCCCGCCGGTTTCGGCGACGGCCTCGCCGCCGGCTGGAACGGCCTCGTCGCGACCCTCAACGGCATCGTGGTCGCGATCGGGTTCCTCCTCCCCTGGCTGGCCGTGGCCGCCGTCGCCGCGCTCATCGTCTGGGGCATCGTGCGGCTGGTCCGCGGTCGCCGGAGTAGCCGGACGGATGCTGCGGCCCCGGCTCCGCCGAGGGCCTCCGCCGACCGTTCCTCCGACTCGTCGGCGTGACGTTCGCGGCGCGGTTCACCCCCTAGAGACGTCGGCGGCGCACGCGGCGGCGCGGCTACGGTGTGAGGGTGACCCGCACGCGCTTTCCCGCCTCCGTCTACGGCACGGGCGACGAGCCCGACGCACGCTTCAGCCTCGCGAACGAGCGGACGTTCCTGGCGTGGAACCGCACCGCACTGGCGCTCATCGCCGGAGGCGTCGCTCTGGAGGCACTGGGCCTCGACCTGCAGCCGGGCCTGCGGCTCGCAGCATCCGTCATCCTCATCGTCGCGGGGCTGATCGTCCCGGTGCTCGCGTGGCGCGAATGGGGGCGCACGGAGCGAGCGCTGCGCGCCGCCTCGCCGCTGCCGGGATCTGCGACGAGCATCGCGCTGGCCACCACGATCGTGGTCGTCGGCGTGCTCGTGCTGCTCGGCGTGATCCTGCGATGAGCGAGCGGCGGCTCTTCGACCCGGGTCTGCAGCCCGAGCGCACGGAGCTGGCCTGGCGTCGCACCGCTCTCGCGATCGGCGTGGCCTCGCTCCTCGCCCTGCGGGTCCTGCCGGCGACGACGCCGCGACCCGAGCTCGCCGCGCTGCTGCTGACGCCGGGCATCCTGGGTCTCGTCTTCGCCGTCGTGCTGTGGATCCGCGCCGACGCCCGGCACCGCCGCATCACGCGCGCGCTCCTCGACAGCCGGCCCGAGGCGCTGCCCGGTGCGGGCCTGCTTCTCCTGCTGACGGTGTTCGTCGTCGGATGCGGCGTGGTGGCGGCGGTCGTGATCGCGCTGCCACACCTCGTCTGACCGGAAACGCCAGACGCCCCGGTCCGTGCGGACCGGGGCGTCGTTGGTGACCCCAGCGGGATTCGAACCCGCGTTACCGCCGTGAGAGGGCGGCGTACTAGGCCGCTATACGATGGGGCCGTACAGCGCGCCGCAACCGGAGCTGCGACGTTGTTGCCTGACTGGTGACCCCAGCGGGATTCGAACCCGCGTTACCGCCGTGAGAGGGCGGCGTACTAGGCCGCTATACGATGGGGCCGTTCAGGCAACCGTTCGATTATGCCACGGGCTCCATGGCCTCTCCAAATCGACACGGGTATCGGCGCGTCGCCCCGCTTCGCTTGCTCCCGCACCGCCGGAACGCTTGACTCGACCCATGCGAGTCACGAAGTTCGAGCACGCCACCCTGACCCTCGTCGACACCGGCAGAACGCTGATCATCGATCCGGGATCGTTCACGGCCCCGCTCGGCGAACTCGAGGGCGTCGTCGCGATCGTCATCACGCACGAACATGCCGACCACTGGACGCCGGACCACCTGGACCGGATCCTCAGCACCTTCCCCGGCACGCCGATCTTCGCGCCCGAGGGCGTGGCGAAGGCGGCCGCAGGGTACGACGTGACGATCGTCCACCCGGGCGAGGTCGTCGAGGTCGAGCCGTTCCGCCTCGAGTTCTTCGGCGGCCGGCACGCGGTGATCCACGAGTCGATCCCGGTCGTCGACAACGTCGGTGTGCTCGTGAACGACGAGTTCTACTACCCCGGTGACTCCTACGCCGTGCCGAAGGGGCGCTCCGTGAAGCTGCTGGCGTCGCCGGTCGGCGCGCCGTGGCTCAAGATCGGCGAGGCGATGGACTTCGTGCTCGCCGTGGCGCCGCGGCGCGTGTTCGGCACACACGACATGACGCTGTCGGTAGCCGGCCGTGACATGGGTCGGGCGCGCCTGGGCTGGGCGGCCGAGCAGGACGGCGGGGAACTCGTGGTGCTGAACCCCGGCGACAGCACCGACATCTGAGGCGGAAGCACCGCGACACCCGGCAGAACACGGACGACGGATGCCGCAGCGGCTTCGACCCGCGGCATCCGTCGACACGTTCTCTGGTGCGCTCTCGCGACCGCACACACTCTTCGAGTTGTTACTGGGCGTCGAGGTCCGTCTCGAGCAGCGTGACCAGGGCGTCGAGCGCCTCTTCGGCGCCGTCGCCGTCGGCCTTGAGGGTCACGACGGTGCCCTGCGAGGCACCGAGCCCCATCAGCGACAGGATGCTGCCGGCGTTGAGGTCGGCACCGCCCTCGACCGCGATCGTGACCGGGACCGGCTGCGCCTGCACGGCCTGCACGAAGAGCTTCGCGGGGCGGGCGTGGAGTCCCGAGCTGCTGGCGATGGTGGCCTGACGTTCTGCCATTGTTCTCTCCTGTCTGTGTCGGACCTCAGCGGTCGACGATTCCGATTCTGGCGGACGACGCCCTCACGCCGCCACGGGTACGCGAGCTTCGGCCTCTTCGAGCTCCTTCGGCGCGATCCACTTCTTGAGCGCGATGACCGTCAGCGCCGACACGACCGTGCCGGCCGCGAGGGCGATCAGGAAGCCCCAGATCGGGTTGATCGCGAAGAGGACGAAGATGCCGCCGTGGGGCGCCAGGGACTCGACCGCGAACGCCATGCTGAGCGCGCCGGTGACGGCGCCGCCCGCCATCATCGCGGGGATGACGCGCAGCGGGTCCGCGGCGGCGAACGGGATCGCACCCTCGCTGATGAACGCCGCGCCGAGCAGCCACGCCGCCTTGCCGTTCTCGCGCTCGACCGCGGGGAACATGTTGCGCGCCAGCACCGTCGACGCGAGCGCCATCGCGAGCGGCGGAACCATGCCGGCGGTCATGACCGCGGCCATGATCAGGTACGGCGTGGTGTTCTCCGCTGAGGCAGACGCGAGGCCGGCGACCGCGAACGCGTAGGCGACCTTGTTGACCGGCCCGCCCAGGTCGAAGCACATCATGAGCCCGAGGATCACGCCGACGAGGATGATCGCGCCCGTCGCGGCGAGACCCGTGAGCCAGTCGTTGAGCCCGACCATCAGAGTCGCGATGGGACGGCCGAGGAAGAGGATCATGAGCCCCGAGGCAACGATCGACGCGCCGAGGGGGATGATCACGACCGGCATGAGGCCGCGCAGCCAGCGCGGGGCGTTGAACCGTCCGATCCACCAGGCGACGAATCCGGCGAGCAGACCGCCGATGATGCCGCCGATGAACCCGGCACCCATCAGTGCGGCGATCGCGCCGGCGACGAAGCCGGGGGCGATGCCGGGGCGGTCCGCGATCGCGAAGGCGATGTAGCCCGCGAGCGCCGAGACCAGGAAGCCCATCGATGTCACACCGATCACGAAGAGGACCGAGCCGAGGTACTGCGCGAGGCCGCCCTCCGGAAGAGCCCAGAGCGCGTTGTCCTTGATGACCGTGAACGCCATGTCGTCGGCGTTCACGTTCACGCCGCCGATCAGGAAGCCGAGCGCGCTGAGCAGACCGCCGCCCGCGACGAACGGGATCATGTAGCTGACGCCGGTGAGCAGGATGCGCTGGATACGCGCGCCCCACGACATCGTCTCGGCGGGCGCCGCCGTGGCGGCGGCCGCCTCGCCACCGACGCGGGTGGCGGACGGGTCGTTGGCCGCGGCCACGGCCTCGGCGATGAGCTGGTCGGGCTGCTCGATCCCCCGCTTGACGCCGGAGCGCACGACAGGCTTGCCGGCGAACCGCTGCGGCTCGCGCACGTCGACGTCGGTCGCGAAGATGACGGCGTCAGCGTTGCGGATGACGTCGGCGGGAAGCGCCTGGTAGCCGCTCGAGCCCTGCGGCTCGACGGTGAGGTCGATGCCCGCCTTCTTGCCGGCGGCGGTCAGTGCGTCGGCCGCCATGAACGTGTGGGCGATGCCGGTCGCGCACGCGGTCACCGCGACCACGCGCGCGGGTCGGCCGTCGACGTCGAGCCCCGAGGCAGCAGGCACGGCGGCGGGCGCAGCGGCGGCTGCCGCAGCGGGCGCTGCCGCCTCCCGCTCGCCGATCGCGGCCTGCACGATCGCTACGACGTCCTCGTCGGTCGCTGCGGCGCGCAGACCCGAGGTGAAGTCCTCCTGCATGAGGCTGCGCGCGAGCTTCGAGAGCACGGCGAGGTGGGCCTCGGCGGCGTCGGCCGGCGCGGCGATGAGGAACACGAGGTCAGCGGCACCGTCCGGGGCGCCGAAGTCGACGCCGGGGTTCAGGCGCGCGAAGGCGAGGGACGGCGTCGTGACCGCGGCGCTCTTGGCGTGCGGGATGGCGATGCCACCGGGAAGCCCGGTCTCGTCCTTCTCTTCGCGCGCCCACGCGTCGGCGTAGAGCGCCTCGGCGTCGGTCGCGCGACCCTGCGCGACCACGCGAGCGGCGAGGGACCGGATGACGGCGGCCTTGTCGACGCCCAGTGGGACGTCGAGGCTCACCAGGCCTGGGGTGATGGTGTCGGACACGGTGACCTCCTGCGGTCGTGGGGTTGGGTGGTTAGGCGAGACGCGTGACGGGCACGTCGCCGGTGGGAAGGTCTGCGGGAGTCGGCGCCTTCGTGCCGGGAAGGGATGCTGCGGCCGAGCCGTAGCGGACCGCGAGGCGCAGCCGCTCGCCGTGATCTGCACCGCGGGTCGCGGCGAGCACGTAGCCGGCGAGCGAGCTGTCGCCCGCGCCGACGGTGCTGACGACCTGGATCGGCGGCGGAGTGGCCGCCCAGGCGCCTTCGGCGTCGACGAGCACCGCGCCGCGGGAACCGAGCGTGATGAGCGCAGCGCGCACCCCCGCGGGAACGAGGACGCGCGCGACCTCGAGCACCGTCTGCGGGTCGGCGCCGTCGATCGTGACTCCTGCCAGTTCGGCGAGCTCTTCGTCGTTCGGCTTGATGAGGTCGGGTGCGCCTTCGGCGACCACCGCGGTCAGCGCGGGGCCGGACGTGTCGACCGCGATGAGCGGGGCGTTCGCACCGTGCGCCTCGCGCACGGCCGCGATGACACGCACGTAGAAGTCATCGGGGACGCCGGGCGGCAGCGAGCCCGCCAGCACCAGCCATCGGGCGTCGACGGATGCTGCGACCACCGCGTCGACGACAGCCGAGACCTCGTCGGCCGACAGCTCGGCGCCCGGCAGGTTGAGCTTCGTGGTGACGCCGGCGGGGTCGGTGATCGCGATGTTCGCGCGGACGTTCCCGCGGATCTCCACGCGGTGCGCGTCGACGCCGGTCGCACGCAGCGCCACGTCGTACGGGTCGCCCGCCGCGAGCGGCAGCACCGCGGCGCACTCCTCGCCGGCAGCCGCGATGGCACGGGCGACGTTGATGCCCTTGCCCCCGGCATCCTCGCGCGTGGACGCCGCGCTCTGCACATCGCCCACCTCCAGCGGTGCGGGAAGCATCACCGTGCGGTCGAGGGACGGGTTGGCGGTGAGCGTCACGATCATGCGAGCCAGACCTCCACGTCGGCGTCCGCGAGCGCGGACGCGAGTTCTGCGTCGGGTGCGGCATCCGTCACCAGCACGTCGATGTCGGAGAGCGGCGCGAAGCCGACGAGAAGCTCGGCGCCGAGCTTCTCGGCGTCGGCCACCACGACCACGCGCCGCGCCGACTCGACGATCGCGCGCTTGACCGCAGCCTCGTCGGGATCGGGCGTGCTGAGCCCGAAAGTCGCCGAGACCCCGTTGGTGCCGAGGAAGGCGACGTCGGGACGCAGCGCGCCGATCGCGCGGACGGTGTCGGCGCCCACGGCCGCGGCGGTGAGTCCGCGCACGCGCCCGCCGACGAGCGAGAGCGAGGCTCCGGGAACGCCGGCGAGAGTGTTGCCGAGCGTCAGCGAGTGTGTGACGACCTCGATCCGCGCGCTCGAAAGGCGCGGGATCAGCGCCGAGGCGACGGCCGCGGTGGTCGTGCCGGCATCGAGGAAGACGGATCCGGTGAAATCGGCGCCGAGGGCGTCGAGGGCCCGCAGGCCGATGGCGGCCTTCGCGCCGCCGTGGTGCTCGAGGCGCTCGGCGAGCGAGGGCTCGCGCGTGCTGGCGCGTTCGCGGCTGACCGCTCCCCCGTGCACGCGGCGCAGCGCACCCGCCGATTCGAGGTGGTCGAGGTCGCGGCGGATGGTCTCGGTCGTGACGTCGAACCGCTCGGCGAGGTCGACGACGCTCACCCGGCTCTGCTCGGCCAGCAAGAGCTCGATCTGCTCGTGGCGCTCCGTCGCGTACATGTGGTCAACCTCCATTGGATTCCCACACAATACAACACATTCCCACATGAACACAACAAGGTATCTTCGGACCGTGTCCGACAAGCCCGCCGCCGAGATCACCATCGACTCCCTCCTGATCCGGCGTCTTCTCGCCACGCAGGCGACGAACGTCATCGCGAACGCCGCGGGCCTGCCGCTCGAGAAGGTCGCCGAAGGCTGGGACAGCGAGGTATGGCGGCTCGGTGAGGATTACGCCGTCCGCCTCCCCCGCCGCGCGCTCGCCGCGCCCCTCGTGCTGCACGAGCAGACGGTGCTGCCGGGCGTGGCCGACCGGCTCGCACCGCTCGGCGTCCGCGTTCCCGCGCCGGTCGTCGACGGGGTTGCCGGCGAGGGCTATCCCTGGGCGTGGTCGGTGGTCCCCTGGATCGACGGTGGCAGCGCGATCGACGAACCACGGGCCGCCCGCACCGCGTGGGCCGGCACCCTGGCCCGCGCGCTCGTGGCCCTGCACGCCGACGCCCCCGACGACCACCCGGTCAACCCGTTCCGCGGAGTGCCCCTCGCCACACGGACCGATGCCCTGGCGCAAAGGCTGCGCACGCTGCACGCCGCCCGCCTCCTCGACGAGACATCGGCCCACGCGATAGACGCCATCTGGCAGGCGGGCCTCGCGGCCACCCCGTGGCCTCGCACGTCCGTATGGATCCACGGCGACCTCCACCCGGGCAATCTCGTCTCGCGCGACGGCGCCCTCACCGGGATCATCGACTTCGGCGACGTCACCGCGGGCGACCCCGCCTACGACCTGGCGGTCGCCTGGCTCGCGTTCGACGCCGCGGGGCGTGAACGCTTCATCGCGGGAGCGGGCTCACGCTACGACGCAGACATCTGGCTGCGGGCTCGCGCGTGGGCGGGCGCCGTCGCGCTCATGCTGCTGGCCCACAGCGACGACAACCCCGCCTACTTCGCGCTGGGACGGGATGCTGCCGCCGAGGTGCTCGCAGGCGCACCGGGCTGAGGCATCCATCGCTCGACCGTCGATTCGCGACGAGAGGCCCCGGCAATCGCCCGCGCAGCGTCCGCGAGCGCGACCAGGTCTTCGCGGAGGTAGCGCGCGTAGCCGTCCGGAGCGCGACCGACCTGACGGCCACTGGTGCGGACCCATGCGGCGTCGGTGGCGGCGAGCCGACCGCCCTGAGCGCGGATCGCCTCGACGAGCCAGACGTCCTCGTGCACCGCAGCATCCGCGAAGCCACCCGCGTCGAGCAGGGCGCTCGCACGGATGCCGAGATTGGCGCCGTGCACGTGCCCGTTGGCCTCGCCCGGGGTGTGAGTCGCCCACCACGCCTCGGTCTGATCCGCGTCCAGATCACGGAAGTCGGGTCGGACCGTGCCCACTACGACGTCGACCCGCCGGCGGGCGAGGCGCAGCTGATGCGTCAGCCAGTTCGCAGGCACCACCGAGTCGGCATCGGTGTGCGCCGTCCAGACCCGCCGGGGCGGCAGATCCGCGAATCGCTGGAGCGCTGCGCCGACGCCGGCCGCACGCGCAGTCCCGACGGAGTGGGCATTCACGGTGACGAGGTCGACGCCGTGCGCGGCGGCGAGTTCCGCAGAGCGATCCGTGCACGCGTCGAGCACGACCCAGATCCCGACGGACGGGACGACCGCCCGGGCCGCGCGAGCGGCGATGTCGATCGATGCGAGGCAGGCGCCGATGAGCTGCTCCTCGTCATGCGCGGGGATGATGACCGCGACCGCATCCACGCGACCGCTCACGGCCCGCCCGCCTCGCCGCCCGCCCGCGCGGCACCCGCCCGCTCGAAGACCTCCAGAACGAAGTCCGACTCCAGGTGGCGCAGCATCCGCGTCCACGCGCGATCGTGTCCGAGCGCGGCATGCACCTCGTCTCCCGTGAGGGGCGCGTCCGGGATCGCATGACGCCAATGACAGGCGACGAGGATGCCGCCGCCGGTCAGGGTGGAGGCGATCCGCCTTCTGGCGACACCCAGATCCGCCGACGACCAGTAGTAGCCCACTTCCGACAAGACGACCAGATCGAAGCGGCCATGCGGCCACTCGTGCGGAAGCGTGCGTCGCTCGAACCTCACACCGGGATCACCACCCACCCTCTGATGTGCGCGCTCCAGAGCGGTCACCGACATGTCGACGCCCAGCACCGAATCCGCCCGCGCGGCGAGCTGCGCCGTAAGCACCCCGGTCGCGCAGCCGAGTTCGAGCACGTGGCGGAATCGTCGCTCCGGCAGGGCCGCCAGCAGCGTCTGGCGCTTGCGCTCCTCGTACCAGCTGGTCTCGAACCCCCACGGATCCTCGTGCGTCCGGAAGTACTCTTCGAAGGTGGGAGCCGTGACGGAGGCTGTCGCGTCGGAGGGGGCACCGTCGACGAAGAGCTCGAAGGGCCTCGTGAAGTGAGCGACCATGCGTTCGTGCACGATCGCCTCACCGCCGTCGGCATCGGACAGCGGCGTCACCTGTGAGGCGTGACGCCTGATGGCCGCCCTCTTGGCCGCGGCGATGGACTGCGTGAGCGACAGCTTGCGCCACGCGCCACGCGGCACCGCACCGTCCAAAGCGTCCGGGTCTCCCCAGTGCCAGAACCAGATCGGATACCCCACGACGCGAACGCCGGCGCCCTGGAACGCGAGCGCGGTCTCGCCCGCGATGCGATGATCGCGGTGTCCGTCGCCCCACCACGGCGCCGCGAGCAGCACGGAGAACGGCATCGCGCCCAATTCGGACTCCAGCGCGCGCCGAAGCGCACCCGCGTTCTCGCGCAGGCCGCCGTCCGGAAGGCCGAGGAACCTCAACCGCGCCCGAGGAGCAAGTTCACCGAGCGCCGCGACGAGTTCGAGTCGACGTCGCGCGCCCAGTCCCGCGGCATCCGCGGCGCCCGGGTGCGACGCCTCGCCGTCGGTCGCCACGACGATCGACACGTCGATGCCCGCAGCCTCCGCCGCCGAGATGAGTCCTCCGGCGCCGAGCGTCTCATCATCCGGATGCGCGGCAAGGACCACGAGACGATCGACCATCACGTCGAGCAGGCGCGCGTCCGTCCAAGGCCGCGCCTTCATCCAGGCTTCTTCCGTGGTTCCGGGCTCGCGGTGATCGAAGACGACACTCACCGCAGCACCCGCTGCCCGAGGCGCGCGATGTCGCGTTCGGCGTGGTGCTGCCGGACGTAGATCCGAAGATCCGCGACCCGCCGAGCGTGGTCCTCGTCCGTGGTGAGCGGTCCCGGGCCGAGAGCGTGATCGGCGAGCTCGAGGACGCGCTCCACGGCATCCACCGTCGCCGCCCGAGCCCGGCTCGCGATCGTGACGATGTCGTCATCGGGAGTGTCGACGGCGGCGTCGACCGCGTCAGCCGCCTCGGACAGCACCGCGCGAGCCGCCCACAGTGCGCTGTCCGCAGCGCCGGCGTAATAGCCCGCGAGCTGGTCCGCGCCATCTCGGGCCGCAGCGGTGAGCAGGGCGTCACGCAGCGGCACGCTGCCGCCCCACCAGACGGCCGCGACGCCGATGCCTCCCCACGCGAACCCCGGACGGGACAGGTACCAGCCCGGCTCGCCGATGGGCGCCGCACGCACCATCTCGAACGCGACAGGCGCGCTGACGACCTGACTGAGCCCGCGCGAGACCCAGGGGCCGACGTGCGGCGCGACGCCGGAGGCACGCAGCGAGACGGCGAAGAGTCCGCGGGTGTCCGGCGACACCCAGGCGGTGATCAGGGCGTGGCTCAATCGGCCGGCGAGGGAGCACCACGGCTTCACTCCGTTCAGCAGCCAGCCCCCGCCACGATCCTGCGACGCGTGCAGGCTGAGTCCAGCTCCCTCGGCGGCGAACACACCCCACGACGCGTCTTCGTCGGCTTCTGCTGCGTGCAGCGCCGCAGCGGTGTCGATGCCCGCGTCGCGCGCCTGCGCCAGTATGGCGAGCGCATCGAGATGGGGTTCCAGGACGCGGGCGGCGCCGACGTCGATCCGTGCCGCTTCGGCGAGCATCGCCCACAGGCGTGCTGTCTCGCCCACGCCCGGCAGCGGAGCCTCATGACCGACGCGCACGGCCCAGTCCACGGTGGCCGCGAGATCCGTCCCCAGACCGGGAACGACCCCCGAGGACCAGGTCGCTTCGCGCTGCCGCCGAGTCGTGGGCCTCAACGACAGCGGTACGGTCTGCAACCGTTGCGGGACACCGGTCATCCGCGATTGGGTACGCGGTTCTCGGCACTCACCATCCACGCGTACTGCTCGAGCTTCTCCAGGATCTGGTGCAGCAGATCCGCGCTGGTGGGGTCTTCCTCGTCGACCGCGTCGTGCTCGTCCCGGCAGGTGGCGACCGTGTTCTCGAGGCGTTCCGTGATGAGGTCGATCACGTCGGTCGTGGCGATCTCGCCCTGCGGGAACTCGGGGAGGCTAGTGGTCTCGGCGACGGTGTCGCTGCGGCCGTCGGGGAGAGCGTGCAGCGCGCGCATCCGCTCGGCCACCGCGTCGCTGAACTCGCGCGCCGACTCGATGATCTCGTCGAGCTGGCGGTGAGTGTCGCGGAAGTTCTTCCCGACGACGTTCCAATGGGCCTGCTTGCCCTGCGAGGCGAGCTCGATCAGGTCGACGAGAACTTTCTGCAGGTTCTCACTGAGCGTGGCGGAGGCGGTGAAACCGCTCTCCGCGTTCTGCTCCTTCGTCAATTGAGCGCCGCGAGCCGGACGCCGCTTGTTGCGGGTGGCGGAGGTGGTGGAGCTCTTCGTCGTGGTAGCCATGACGCCGACGGTACGGACCAGGGCCGGACTGCGCCCCGGGATTGTGCCTGCGCACTCGCCGTGCTAGCGGTGCAACCCCCGACATCGACAGGCGCTGATTGCGCCGAGCAGAAACGAAAAACCCCCGCTCAGCGGGGGTTTTCTCGTTTGGCTGGGGTACCTGGACTCGAACCAAGAACAACTGAACCAGAATCAGCCGTGTTGCCAATTACACCATACCCCAAGGCTGTCAGCCGAAGCCGTGCCGAGGAATGAGTCTACGTCACCCCGGCACGTGCTCCAAACCGAGCCGTCACCCGCGCGCGTCGACCAGGGATCCGAGGCGGCGGATCGACTCGGACTTGCCGAGCAGTTCCATCGACTCGAACAGCGGCGGCGAGACGCGACGACCACTCAGAGCGACACGCAACGGCCCGTACGCGACGCGGGGCTTGAGGCCGAGGCCCCCCTCCTCCACCGGCGAGATGAGGGCGCCGGCGAGGGCGTCCTGCACGGCCGCGGCGGTGAACTCGGTGTCGGGCACCGACTCGAGCGCGCCGACCGAAGCGACCAGCACCTCGTTCGCGTTCGCCGGGAGGGAGGCGAGCGCGTCGTCCTGGTAGCCGACCGTGTCGGTGAACAGGAAGCCGAGCAGGCCCGGGGCGTCTCCGAGGAGCTGCATGCGCTCCTGCACCAGCGGAGCCGCGGCGACGAGCATGGCCTGCTGCGCCGGCGTCGGGTCGTCCTCGACCACTCCCGCCGCGGCCAGATACGGCACCAGGCGCTCGGCGAAGTCGTCGGGACGCAGCATCCGGATGTGGTCGCCGTTGATCGACTCGGCCTTCTTCTGGTCGAAGCGTGCCGGGTTCGGGTTGACGTCGACGATGTCGAACGCCGCCACGAGCTCCTCGAGCGAGAAGACGTCGCGGTCGGGCCCGATCGACCAGCCGAGGAGTGCCAGGTAGTTGAGCAGGCCCTCGTGGATGAAGCCCTTGTCGCGCTGCAGGAAGAGGTCGGCCTTCGGGTCGCGCTTGGAGAGCTTCTTGTTGCCCTCTTCGCCGAGCACCAGCGGCATGTGCGCGAAGCGCGGGATGAACGTCGTGACGCCGGCATCGACCAGCGCGCTGTACAGCGCGAGCTGGCGGGCGGTCGAAGGCATGAGGTCTTCGCCGCGGATGACGTGCGTGATTCCCATGAGCGCGTCGTCGACGGGGTTCACGAACGGGTACAGCGGCACACCACCGGCGCGCACGAGCACGAAGTCGGGGAACGAACCCGCGGGGAAGGTCACTTCGCCGCGGATCAGGTCGACGTAGGTGAGGTCTTCGTCGGGCACGCGCAGGCGCCAGGCGGGCTCGCGACCCTCGCCACGGAAGGCCGCTTTCTGCTCGTCAGTCAGGTCTCGGTCGAAGTTGTCGTAGCCGAGCTGCTTCGCGCGGCCGTTCGCCTCGTTGCGGGCGTCGATCTCCTCCGCCGTCGAGTAGCTCTCGTAGACGGCGCCGGCGGCGACGAGCTTGTCGAGCACCTCACGGTCGATGTGGTGGCGCTGCGACTGGCGGTACGGCGCGTGCGGGCCGCCGAGCTCAACACCCTCGTCCCAGTCGATCTTGAGCCAGCGCAGGGCGTCAAGGAGCTGCTGGTAGCTCTCCTCGCTGTCGCGCGCGGCGTCGGTGTCTTCGATGCGGAACACGAGCTTGCCGCCGGTGTGACGCGCGTACGCCCAGTTGAACAGCACCGTGCGGATGAGTCCGACGTGCGGAAGACCGGTCGGCGAGGGGCAGAACCGGACGCGGACGTCGGTGCCGGTGGCGGTCGTGGTGCGGGGATCAGGCGAAGAAGACATCACCCCTGAGTCTAGTTGCGGGATGCTGCGGAACCAGGCTCGGCGAGGGGCTCGGCGATGAGCCGTGCGAGGGCGGTCAGCGTCGCACGCACGGCGGGAACGCGGTCCGCGCCGCGCGCCGTCACGGTGTGGATGCGGCGCTGCTCCCCCGCCGGCAGCGGCACCACCGCGACCCCCGGCAGCTGCGGGAACGACTCGACGGCCATCCGCGGCAGCGTCGCGACCCCGATCCCCTGCGCCACGAGCCCCTCGACGGCGACGAAGTTGTCGGTCTCGAACGCGATGCGCGGCGCGAACCCGGCGCGGCCGCACAGTTCGAGCAGGTGGCCACGGCAGCGCGGGCAGCCGGCGATCCAGTCGTCGTCGGCGAGGCTCGCGACGTCGATGATCTCCGCGGCCGCCGCGGGGTGCTCAGCGGGAAGCACGGCGAGCAGCTCGTCCATGCCGACGGTCTGCACCGACAGACCCCGGGCGCTCGAGCCGTGCGGGTCGTCGCGATCGCCGGGGTAGCTGAAGGTGAGGGCGATGTCGGTGCGATCCTCGCGCACCGCCTCGACGGCCTCGGGCGGTTCGGCCTCGACATACGTGAGGGAGATCCCCGGATGCCGCTGCGCGAGGTCCGCGAGAAGGCGCGGCACGATCGTGGGCGAGGCGGAGGGGAAGCCGACGAGCCTCACCCGTGCGGCGCGCAGACCGCGGAGTTCGGCGAGTTCGCCGGCCGCAGCATCCAATGCCGTCGTCACGGCGGGCGCGTGGCGCGCAAGGATGCGGCCTGCGTCGGTGAGCCGGACACTGCGGCCGACGCGCTCGACGATCGCCACGCCGAGGCGCTGTTCGAGGCGCTTGAGCTGCTGACTCACGGCCGGCTGACTGTAGCCCAGCGCGAGGGCGGCGCCCGTGATGGAGCCTTCGTCTGCGATCGCCTTGACGACGCGGAGTTCGCGCGCATCGAAGCCCGGGTCGTCATCCCCCGCATCTGTCATGTCTGAATCATAAGTGTCTGTTAAGTCCAGCATGGAACACCTGCCGTAGACACGGGTAATGGTCGACCGCACCCTGGAGGTATGCCCGCGATCATCCACTCCTCCGGCCTCGACGCCGCGCGGCGCGAGTTCGCCGGCGGCCGCGACTACCTCGCGGCGTGCACGGTGGGCCTGCCGAGCCGCGCGACGCGACTCGCCGTGTTGGCCGACCTCGACGCCTCCGCCTCGGGTCGCCCCGACCTCGCCGCGTACGGTGCGGCGGTGGAGCGCTCGCGGGCTCTGTTCGCCACGCTCGTGGGCGTCGGGGCCGAACGGGTGGCCATCGGCTCGCAGACGTCGGTCGCGGCCGGCATGGTGGCCTCCGCGCTCCCCCACGGCACCGAGGTGCTCGTGCCCGAAGGCGAGTTCTCGTCCCTCGTGCTGCCGTTCGTCCACTCGGGCCGCGAGCTGGTCGTGCGCACCGCACCGCTCGCCGAGCTGGCCGCGCACGTGCGTCCGAGCACGGCGCTCGTCGCGTTCTCGGTGGTGCAGTCGGCGACCGGCGAAGTGGCCGACGCCGCAGCGATCACCGCGGCGGCCGCGGCGCACGACGCCCTCACACTGTGCGACGCGACCCAGGCGGTCGGGTGGCTGCGGGTAGAGGCATCCATATTCGATGCCGTCGTCTGCCACGCGTACAAGTGGCTGTGCGCGCCGCGGGGCGTGTCGTTCCTGACGGTGTCGGACCGCCTCGGCGCGCGCATGACGCCGCTCAACGCCGGCTGGTACGCCGGAGACGACCCGTGGTCGTCGTGCTACGGCGCTCAGGTCGAGCTCGCGCCCGACGCGCGACGCTTCGACGTCTCGCCGGCGTGGCAGGCCTTCGTCGGGGCCGCGCCCGCGCTCGAGCTGTTCGCCTCGCTCGACCCCGACGACCTGTACGCGCACGCCACCGGGCTGGCCGCCGCATTCCGTGCCGGCCTCGGCATCGCGCAATCCGAGCGCGCGTCGGCGATCGTCACGTGGGACGATCCGGAGGGCTGCGACCTCGCGCGCCTCACGACGGCGGGGATCACCGCATCGGGTCGGTCGGGTCGTGCGCGCGTGGCGTTCCACGTGTTCAACGACGCGGACGACGTCGACCTCGCGCTCGCGGCACTTGGGCACTGACGACCCGCCCCGGGGGCATGGGAGCGACTGCGTAGACTGCCAACGCGGGTCAGCCTGGCCCCGCACGACGGAGGCCGCATGACCGCCCACCCCGAGCGCACGGTGCTGCGCGGCGGCACGGTGATCGACGGCACGGGAGGCCCCGCCCGCGTGGCCGACGTCGAGATCCTGGGCGACCGGATCGGCGCGATCGGCGACGTGCGCGCGCTGGATGGCGCCCACGTCCTCGACTGCCGCGGCCGCCTCGTGATGCCGGGCTTCATCGACGCGCACGCGCACGCCGACGGCGCCGTCTTCCGGCCCGACGTGCAGCTCGCCCTGCTGCGCCAGGGAATCACCACCGTGATCGGCGGGCAGGACGGCGTCTCGTACGCACCCGGAGACGGTGCGTGGGCGAGCCGGTACTTCGCGGCGATCAACGGCCCGCACCCCACCTACGCGGGCGGCGGCGTCGCCGAGCTGCTGCGCACCTACGACGGCACCACGCCCCTCAACGTCGGCTACCTCGTTCCCGCGGGAACCGTGCGCCACGAGGTCATGGGCATGGACACCGGACGAGCGGATGCTGCGCAACTGGCGCACATGGAGCGCCTCGTCGCCGACGGGCTCGGGGCCGGCGCCCTCGGCCTGTCGACGGGGCTCGACTACGTGCCGGGGATCTTCGCCGACGCGGCGGAGCTCGCGCAGCTGTGCGCTCCCGTGGCTGCGGCCGGCGCGCTCTACGTGACGCACATGCGCGGCGGCTACGAGGCGAACACGGCGGCCGGCCTCGACGAGGTCGTCGCGATCTGTGCGCCGGGCGCCGCGCACGACGGCGTCCGCGGGCACGTGTCGCATCTCCACGCGGACGCGGCCGACGCGGAACGGATACTGGCCGGGGCCGCAGCATCCGGTGCCGATCTCTCCTTCGACATGTACCCGTACACGCGCGGCTGCACCCTCGTCTCGATGGCGGTGCTGCCCCCGCAGTACAGCGCGATGGAGGTCGGCGAGGCTGTCGCACGCCTGTCCGATCCGGCCGAACGTCGCCGGCTGCGGGACGAGTGGTTCCCCACGGTCGCGCACAAGCCGAGCCTCGGGCCGGAGTGGCCTTCGATGATCCGTGTCGGCCACACGCCGGCGGCAGAGTGGACATGGGCACCCGGGCTCACCCTCGCCGAGATCGCCGCGCGTCGGCACACCTCGGTCGAGGAAGCGACGCTCGACCTCCTCGTCGCGGCTCGGATGGAGGTCAACGCGGTGATGGCGGTGCGCGACGAGCGCCCGGTCGAGAACCTCGCGCGGCTGTTCGCGCATCCCGCACACACCGGCGGCTCGGACGGCATCTTCATCGGGGCAGTGCCGCACCCCCGCGCATGGGGCTCGTTCGGCCGGTTCCTCGGCTCCTACGTCGGGCGTTCCTTCGCGTGGGAGGGTGCCGCCGTCCACCTCGCCGCACGCCCCGCAGAGCGTTTCGGGCTCGCCGATCGTGGCCTCCTGCGCCCCGGTGCCGCCGCCGACATCGCCGTCGTGGATCCTGCGGCCGTCACGGATGCCGCCACCTACGACGACCCGCAGCAGCCCGCCCGCGGCATCGACGACGTGTTCGTCAACGGCGCTCACGTCCTGCGCGGTGGAGCGCTCACCGGCGCCCTCGCCGGACAAGCCCTTCGTCGCTCGAAATCCCCGGCTCACCTGTCACGAAGTGCCGACTCGGCCGGCATTTCGTGACAGGTGAGCGACCGAACGCCCCTACGAGAGGAACCCCATGACGAAGCAAGCCGTCCTCATCGAGAACGCTCCCAAGCCCGCGGGACCCTACAGCCACGGCGTCGCCGCCGCGGGCCTGCTCTTCACCGCCGGATTCGGCCCACAGGACCCCGCGACGGGCGAGGTCGTGCCCGGCGGCGTCTACGAGCAGACCCAGCAGGTGCTGCGCAACGTCGGCAGCGTACTCGCCGCCAAGGGCGCCTCGTTCGACGACGTCGTCAAGGTGACGGCGCACCTGCAGCATCTCAAGCGCGACTTCGCCGAGTACAACCGCGCGTACGCGGAGTTCTTCACCGAGCCCTATCCGGTGCGCACGACCGTCGGCTCCGACCTCTACGACATCCTCGTCGAGATCGACGTCGTGGCCGTCCTCCCGGGCCAGTGATGGGCTCCCCGCACGGCGTCGTCAGCGCTCGCGTGCTCGACGCGACGGACAAGGGACTGCCGACGGATGCCGCGGGCCTGACCGTCGCCGAATTCCTGGCGCGCGAGCCGCGCCTCGCCGACCTGTGGACACCCCTCGTCGTGCTCGACGACGGGGTGCTCGACGACAACATCGCGTTCCTCGCCGGGTGGGTGGCCGCGCGCGGGCTCGAGCTCATGCCGCACGGCAAGACCACGATGGCGCCGCAGCTGTGGCGCCGGCAGCTCGACGCCGGCGCGACCGGCATCACGGTCGCGAATCCCTCGCAGCTGCGTGTTGCGGTGGATGCCGGCATCCCGGCGATCATGCTCGCCAATCAGCTCGTGCAGCCCCAGGCGATCCGCTGGACGGCGGACGTCGTCGCGGCGGGCACCCGGGTGTGGAGCTGGGTCGACGACGTCGCCGGGATCGAGGCGATCGAGCATGCCCTCGGCGGCCCGGTGGAGCGGCCGCTCGAGGTTCTCGTGGATGTGGGCCGCCCAGGCGGTCGCACCGGCGCCCGCTCGCTCGAGGCTGCGGTGCGCGTCGCCGAGCGCGCGGCGGCGTCACCGGCGGTGCGCCTCGCGGGCGTCACCGGGTACGAGGGCTCTGTCGCGCACGGCCGAGGCGACGAGGCGCTCACCTCCGCGCGTTCCTACGTCGACGAGCTGCTCGCGGTGCATGACGCCGTCGGCCCGCTGTACGACGACGGCGACGTGCTGGTCTCAGCCGGTGGCAGCGCGTACCCCGATGTGGTGGGCACGGCCTTCGCCGCGGCATCCGTCGGCGGCGATCGCGCGCGGTTCGTGCTGCGCTCGGGCGCATATGTCGTGCATGATCACGGCTACTACCGCCACAACTCGCCGTTCGAGGGCACGGGTCTCCGCGCGGCCGCGCGAGGCCTCGCCCGCGTAGTGTCGCGACTGGACGCCGACACGGCGATCGTCGACGCGGGCAAGCGCGACTTCCCCTACGACGAGGGACTGCCGACGCCGCTGTACGCGGTGGGCCAGGATGGCGGGCGCACCCAGCTTCCCGGCGCCGAGATGACGAAGCTCAGCGATCAGCACGGCTTCGTGCGCATCGCGCCCGACTCGCCGCTGGCCGTCGGCGACCTCGTGGTGTTCGGGCTCTCGCACCCCTGCACGATGCTCGACAAGTGGCGGCTCGTGCCGGTGGTGGACTCGGTGGAGGATCTCGAGGCCGCGATCGTCACCGACCTCGTCGAGACGCGGTTCTGAGGAGGGCGTCGGGCGGCGATCAGCCGCCCGACGCGGCTTGAGGCGCCTGCGCGGAGGACGCGCGCCAGCCGAGGGGTGAGAGCAGCACCGAGGCGGCGACGAGCACCATGACGACGAGCGCGAGCCCGCCGTATCCGATCCAGCCGAGCAGTGCGCCGGCGGCGATCGCCCCGACACCGCCGACGATGCTCATCGTGAAGTCGCTGATGCCCTGGCGCCTGGTGCGCAGCTCCTCCGACGACGACTCGGTGAGCAGCGTCGAGCCGGCCACCGTCGACGCGCTCCAGCCGAGCCCCAGGAGCACGAGCGCGACGGTCACCGCGGTCGTCGACGCCTGGCCGAACGAGGCAGTGAGCAGCGCGGCGGCGAGCAGCGCCTGCCCGATGAGGATGGTCGGCACGCGCCCCACCTTGTCGGCGAGGATGCCGAACACCGGCGAGAGCACGTACATGCCGGCGATGTGGAGGCTGATCGTGAGGCCGATGATCGACAGCGTCGCGGCTTCTGAGGCCTCGTGCGTCAGGTGCGCGAGGTGTACCGGGGTCATCGCCATGATCGACACCATCGTGCCGTGGGCCGCCGCCACCGCGAAGATCGCGTAGCGCGCCGCCACGGGCCTGTCGGCCTTGGCGATCGCGCGACTGCCCGCCTTCGCCGAGGCCACGACGCGCTGCGCGAGCAGCAGCGGATCGGGCCGCATCGCGACCAGGTACAGGACGATGGCGAGCCCCTGCGCGACGAGGGTGAACAGGTACGCCCCCGTCAGCGGCGGCATCCCGATCGCCCCGCCGATCACCTCGCCGGGGCCGGTGAGGTTAGGGCCGAGGACCGCCCCCACGGTGGTGGCCCAAACGACGATCGACAGGTCGCGCCCGCGCGACGCGTCAGTCGCGAGATCCGCCGCGGCGAAGCGGGACTGCAGATTCGCGGCCTGCCCCGAGCCGACGACCAGGAACCCGGCGAGCAGCACCGGGAACGAACGCAGCGCCACCGCGAGGATCACGAGGCCGACGCCCACGAGGGCGACGGCCATGCCCGTGGTGAGGGACAGCCGGCGACCGCGGCGGCGGGCGATCGCCGCGAGCGGCACGGCCGTGAGCGCGGTGCCGAACGTGACAGCGGCCGCCGCCAGGCCCGAGAGCGCGTCCTCGCCCGACAGCTCGGCCGCGAGCACGGCGCCGAGCGACAGCGTCGCGCCGAAGGCGAGACCGCCGAGCACCTGTCCTCCCGACAGCACCCAGACGGTGCGTCGCTGGACGCGCGCGACCTCTTGAGCGGTCGGCGCGACGTCGACCGCCGGTTCTGATCCGGTCTCAGGCATCGCGGGCGGGATTGCGGAGCGTCCCGAGCCCGGTGATCTCGACCTCGACGGTGTCGCCGGCGCTGATCTGCCCGACGCCGGCGGGGGTACCCGTGAGGATGACGTCGCCCGGCAGAAGGGTGAAAGCGGCCGAGGCGAAGGCGATGACATCTGCGAGCGAGAAGATCATGTCGCTGATCGGACCCTGCTGGCGGACCTCGCCGTTGAGACGCGTCGTGATGACGGCGGGGCCGTTCACGTCGAAATCCGTCTCGATCGCGGGGCCCAGCGGGCACGACGTGTCGAAGCCCTTGGCGCGCGCCCACTGGCCGTCGGACTTCTGCCAATCGCGCGCCGTGAGGTCGTTCGCGATGGTGTAGCCGAAGACGTAGTCGAGCGCGTTCTCGGCGGAGACGTTCTTGGCGATGCGGCCGATGACGGCGGCGAGCTCGCCCTCGAAGCTGATGAAGTCAGACCCCTTGGGCAGCACGACGGCGTCGCCGGGGCCGACCACCGAGGTGTTCGGCTTGAAGAACAGCATCGGCGACGTCGGCACGTCGTTGCCCAGCTCGGCAGCGTGGTCGCGGTAGTTGCGGCCGACCGCCACGATCTTGGAGCGGGGGATCACGGGCGCCAGCAGCGCGACATCGGCGAGCGGCACGCGCTCCCCCGTCGTCTCGTAACCGGCGAACATCGGGTCGCCCGCGAGGACGACGAGCTCGCCCTCGTCGACGATCCCGAATCTGATGGCGTCGTTGTGGCTGAAGCGCGCGATCCTCACCCGCTCAGCCTAGCCACCTGCCCCGACGAACGAAGGCCCGCGGTCTCCCCCGCGGGCCCTGGTTCGAGTTCGATCAGGCGTCGAGGCGCACGAGCCAGCCGTGCTTGTCTTCGCGGCGACCGTACTGGATGTCGGTGAGCTCTTCGCGCAGCGAGAGGGCGAGCGAGCCGGTCGGCTGCTCGTC
This sequence comes from Microbacterium sp., assembly GCA_031555515.1. Classification (GTDB taxonomy): domain Bacteria; phylum Actinomycetota; class Actinomycetes; order Actinomycetales; family Microbacteriaceae; genus Microbacterium. Next base: position 29,763 of record JAVBUG010000360.1, read on the forward strand.
GAGGAAGTCCTTGCCCTTGAGCACGCCGATCGGGGTGACGACCGCGGCCGTGCCGCACGCGAACACCTCGACGATGTCGCCGGACGCGACGCCCTGGCGCCACTCGTCGAACGACACGGCACGACCCTCGACCTTGTGGCCGCGGTCGGCCGCGAGCTGCAGGATCGAGTCGCGCGTGATGCCCTCGAGGATCGAGTCCGACTGCGGGGTGACGATGGTGCCGTCCTTGTAGACGAACACGACGTTCATGCCGCCGAGCTCCTCGACGTTGCGGTCCTGGTCGAGGAAGACGACCTGGTCGCACTCGTTCTCGTACGCCTCGGACTGCGGCAGCAGGCTCGCGGCGTAGTTGCCGCCCGTCTTGGCGGCACCCGTGCCGCCCTTGCCGGCGCGGGCGTAGTCCTCGCTGAGCCAGATCGACACCGGCTGCACGCCGCCCTTGAAGTAGGCGCCCGCGGGCGAGGCGATCACGTAGTAGCCGACCTTGTGCGCGGGACGGACGCCGAGGAACGCCTCCTTCGCGAACATGAACGGACGCAGGTAGAGGCTCTGGTCGTCGCCCGACGGCACCCACGCGCCGTCGACCGCGATGAGCTCGCGCAGTGACTGGATGAAGTACGAGACCGGCAGCTCGGGCAGCGCGAGGCGGCGCGCGGAGCGCTGCAGGCGACGGCCGTTCTGGTCGGGACGGAAGGTGTGGACCGACCCGTCCGCGTGGCGGTAGGCCTTGATGCCCTCGAAGATCTCCTGGCCGTAATGCAGCACCGCGGCTGCGGGATCCAGCGACAGCGGGCCGTACGGCTGGACGCGCGGGCGGTGCCAGCCGCCGCCGACCGACCAGCAGATGTCGACCATGTGGTCGGTGAAGCTGGTGCCGAAGCCGGGGTTCGCGAGGATCTCCTCGCGCTGCTGCGTGGTCTTCGCCTGCAGGTTGCGGTTGACGATGAACTCGAGCGGCGCGAGTCCGGTGTCGGGGTCGGAATCGATGAGGGTCATGACGGCCTGTGCTTTCGTGCGGACGGATCCGCGAGGGTGGAGGCGCTTGCGGGATCCAGGTTACGCCTGGAGGCGGGCGGCGATGGCGTCGCCGATCTGCGCGGTATGACGGGTGGCCGTGCCCCGTGTCGCGATGTCCTCTTCGACAGCCGTGGTGACGCGCTGTGCCTCGTCGGTGAGCCCGAGGTGATCGAGCAGCAGCGAGACGGAGAGGATCGCGGCCGTGGGATCGGCCTTCTGCTGTCCTGCGATGTCGGGCGCCGATCCGTGCACGGGCTCGAACATCGAGGGGAACGCGCCGTCGGGGTTGATGTTGCCCGAGGCTGCGAGGCCGATGCCACCGGTCACGGCGCCGGCCAGGTCTGTGAGGATGTCGCCGAAGAGGTTGTCGGTGACGATCACGTCGAAACGGCCCGGGTTCGTGACCAGGAAGATGGTTGCCGCGTCGACGTGCAGATAGTCTACGGCGACGTCGGGGTGCTCCTGCGCCACCTCGTCGACGAGGCGCTTCCAGATGCCGCCGGCGTGCACGAGCACGTTGGTCTTGTGCACGAGCGTGAGCTTCTTGCGGCGGCGCTCGGCGAGTTCGAACGCATAGCGCACCACCCGCTCCACGCCGAAGGCGGTGTTCACCGACGTCTCGTTCGCGACCTCGTGCGGCGTACCGGTGCGGATCGATCCGCCGTTGCCGACGTACGGCCCTTCGGTGCCCTCGCGGACGACGACGAAGTCGATGTCACCGGGCGCGGCCAGCGGCCCGGGCACGCCCGGGTACAGCTTCGACGGACGCAGGTTGACGTAGTGGTCGAGCTCGAACCGCAGCTTGAGCAGCAGGCCGCGCTCGATGTTCGCGTTCTTCAGCCGCGGGTCGCCGGGCACTCCCCCGACAGCTCCCAGGAGGATCGCATCGTGCGTCTTGATCGCGTCGAGATCGTCGTCCGTGAGCGTGTCGCCGGTGTCGAGGAAGCGGGCGGCACCCAGCGAGTACCGCGTCTTCTCGAAACGGATGCTGCTGCCCGCGGTCGCGGCGTCGAGCACCTTCTCCGCTTCGGCGATGACCTCCGGACCGATGCCGTCACCCGGGATGACGGCCAGCTTCACGACACGCGACATGGTGCTCCTACGACTTCTGGCGGGACCCTCCCAGGCTAGTGGGAGGGATGCGACCCTTCGCCATCCCTCCCACTGTGTGACCGTCATCGGGTCGCGTCTTGCGCGAGTCGCTCTTCGACGCGATCCGCGGGCACGCCGGCGAAGCGCTCCGACAGCTGCGCGGCCGCGGCCGCCCGTCGCTCCAGCTCGCGCTCGACGCCGTCGGCGGGAAGCCCGGCGAGGTCGGGCGGCACCGCGCTCGTGCGGTGCTTCGGCGCGGCGGGGTCCTCGGCACTCGGACTCGGACTCGGACTCGGCGCGGGTGCGGCGCTTCGCGGTGTCTGACAGGCGGTGAGCGCCCCCGCGCCGACGCACAGGGTGACGGCGAGCAGCAGCGATGCTGCGGCTCCTGCCTGCTTCGTGGTGTTCATGATGTCTCCTCTCAGTGGTCGCGATCGGTGATTCGCATAGCCATGGTGATCGCGAATTGGTCTTCTTTCTAGAGGCCAATCCACCTACACTGGTCGCGTGACGGCGCACTCCATCCCGATGCACCAGCTCGAATCCCTCCTCGGCGACTGGCGGGGTCCTGGCAGCGACTACTCCGCCCTGGCCGAGCGCATCCGCCTCCTCGTCATCGACGGCCGGTTGAAGGCGGGGGCACGCCTCCCCTCCGAGCGCACGATGTCCCAGCAGCTGGGGATCAGCCGCACGACCGTGAACTCGGCGCTCACCGCTCTGCGTGACAGCGGCTACGCCCGCAGTCGCCAGGGATCGGGCAGCGTGCTGGCCATCCCCGGACGCACAGGCGATCTGCCGATCCCCCGGGCCGGCGACATGCTCGACCTGAGCCGCGCGACCTCGGCCGCCGTGCCGGGGCTGCATGCGGCAGCGGCCCGCGCGCTGACGCGCCTGCCCGCCCGGCTCCTCACCGACGGCTACGAGCTCTCGGGGCTCCCGGCGCTGCGTGAGACGCTCGCAGCCCGCTACACGGCCGCGGGCGTGCCGACGACCGCCGACGACATCCTCGTCACCGCGGGCAGCGCCAGCGCCGTCTCGCTCATCGCCCGCACGTTCCTGGCTCCGGGCGACAGAGTGATCGTGGAGACCCCCGGGTATCCGCACTCGAACGACGCATTCCGCTCGGCGGGGGCCCGGCTTCTGCCCACCACCGTCGACGGCGACCATGGTTGGGACGCCGACGAGTTCGCGGACGCACTGCAGCGCGTGCTTCCGGCCTTCGCCTACGTGATGCCCGACTTCCACAATCCGACGAGCCGGAGCATGGCACCCGAGGTCCGCGCGCGGATCGTGGGCGCGGCGGCCGCACGCGGTGTCATGCTCGTCGCCGACGAGACCACCGCAGAGCTCGACATCGACCGCCCTGGTCCCGCCCCTGCGCCCCTGGCGGCGTTCGACGACCGCGGCGGCACGGTGGTCAGCGTCGGATCGGCGAGCAAGACGATGTGGGGCGGCCTTCGTGTCGGCTGGATCCGCGCCTCGTCGACGGTGATCGATCGGCTGCTCGCCGCGCGCTTCTCCTTCGACCTGGGCGCCGCGGTGATCGACCAG
>JAVBUG010000064.1:0-4112 GCA_031555515.1 Microbacterium sp.
AGAGGTGGCCCGCTTCGTCGAGCGTCTTGACGCTCGCACGCTCGGGCGCCGTGGCCTGCAGCCGTTCCCCGTTCGCGGGCGGGGTCGCCTCGTCGTCGGCGCCCTGCACGATCAGCACCGGGATCACGGGGGCGAGCGCGATGTCCTCGTCCTCGACGCCCAGCAGGAGCAGTCCGTTGACGCGCTCCGGGTGCGCGGCGACGAGCGTGCGCGCGACGGTGCCGCCGCGGCCGTGCCCGCCGACCCAGGTGCGCGCAAGGCCCAGCTCGTCGATGACCGCGACGACGTCGTCGGCCAGGTCGCCGTTGGACGCCGCATCGACGTCCGTGCGGTAGCCGACGCGGATGATGTGGAACCCCGCCTCTTCGGCGAGATAGTGCCCCACGACCCCCAGCGCGTCCTGCCCGGGTTCGGCGATCAGCACGAGGCCGATGGGGCCGTCACCCTCGACGATGTAGGGGATCGCGCGTCCGTCGGGCTCGAAGATCTGCGTGGTGTCGGTCATGGGAAGCCTTTCCGGAAGCGATGGTCAGACGTTGAAGCGGAACTCGACGACGTCGCCGTCCTGCATGACGTAGTCCTTGCCCTCGAGCCGGGCCTTTCCCTTCGAGCGGGCCTCGACGACCGAACCCGTCTCGACGAGGTCGTCGAACGAGATGACCTCCGCCTTGATGAAGCCCTTCTCGAAGTCGGTGTGGATCACGCCGGCAGCCTGCGGGGCCTTCCAGCCCTTGCCGATGGTCCAGGCGCGGGCCTCCTTCGGGCCGGCGGTGAGGTACGTCTGCAGCCCGAGCGTGTCGAAGCCGATGCGCGCCAGCTGGTCGAGACCGGACTCGTCCTGCCCGGTCGACGCGAGCAGCTCCGCAGCGTCCTCCGGGTCGAGGTCGATGAGCTCCGACTCGATCTTCGCGTCGAGGAACACCGCCTTGGCCGGCGCGACCAGAGCTTCGAGCGAGGCCTTCTTCGCAGCATCCGTCAAAACGGCCTCGTCGACGTTGAAGACGAAGATGAACGGCTTCGCGGTCAAGAGGCCCAGCTCTTTGATCGGCGAAAGATCGATGCCCGAAGCCGACAGCAGCACACCGCGCTCGAGCGCGTCCTTCGCCTCGACCGCCGCGGCGAGCACGGAGGGATCGAGCTTCTTGCCCTTGACCTCCTTCTCGTACCGCGTGATCGCCTTCTCGAGGGTCTCGAGGTCGGCGAGCTGCAGCTCGGCGTTGATGGTCTCCATGTCGCTCTGGGGGTTCACCGCGCCGTCGACGTGCACGACGTCGTCGTCGTCGAAGCCGCGCACGACCTGGGCGATGGCGTCGGCCTCGCGGATGTTCGCGAGGAACTTGTTGCCGAGCCCCTCGCCCTCGCTCGCGCCGCGCACGATGCCGGCGATGTCGACGAACGACACCGCGGCGGGCAGGATCCGCTCGGAGTGGAAGATCTCGGCCAGCTTGTCGAGCCGCGGATCGGGCAGGTTGACCACGCCGATGTTGGGCTCGATCGTCGCGAACGGGTAGTTCGCCGCGAGAACCTGGTTCTTGGTCAGGGCGTTGAAGAGGGTCGACTTGCCGACGTTCGGGAGACCGACGATTCCGATGGTGAGAGCCACGGGCATCCAGTCTAGATGGCGGCGTTGCCCGCCCCGTCGCCCCGGCGCGATACTGGGCGCGTGGACGAGTGCTGTGCGCCCCACGCGCCGCAGGGCTACGACCGGGAGTTCAACGCCCGGTTCGCCCGGCGGCTCGCGAAGCAGTATCGCCGCGACGGTCTCACGCCGAGCGCGGCGCTGGTGCTCGACTTCGCGAGCTCGATCGGACTCGAGGGCGCGTCGCTCCTCGAGATCGGCGGAGGGATCGGCGACATCCAGCTCGAGGCGCTCAAGCGCGGCGCCTCGCACACGACGAACGTCGAGCTCTCGGCCGCGTACGAACCCGAGGCGGCGCGGCTGCTCGACGAGGCGGGCCTGCGGGATCGGGTGACACGGATGCTGGGCGTCGACCTCGCGGGCACACCCGAGGCCGTCGAGCGGGCAGACATCGTCGTGCTGCACCGTGTGGTGTGCTGCTACCCCGACTACGAGCGCCTGCTGGGCGCCGCGGCCGGACGCGCCAAGCACGCCGTCGTGTTCAGCCACCCGCCGCGCACACCGTTCGCCAGGTTCTCGGCGCGCGCGATCAACACCTTCTACGCGCTCACGGGCAATCCGTATCGCGCGTACGCCCACACCCCCGACGCGATGATCGCGGTGCTGCGCGGGCGCGGGCTCGAGGACCGCTACCGCGATGTCAGCGGCCCGTGGCACGTGGTGGGTGCGGTCCGGGCGTGACCCGCCGGGCGCGGCTCAGGGCCGGACGCCGCGATACGCGTGGGTCGCATACGGCAGATCGACGACCTCGGCCCCGCCGGCCTCGGTGATCCGCCGTTCGTCGAACAGGGCGCTCACGGCTGCGAGGATCGCCGCGCGGTCGGCTTCGGACGCGGTGATGACGTAGCTGCGGGACGCGACCATGTCGAGAAGGCTGGCGCGCGTCAGAGACCGCGTCCAGGTCCACGAGCGACGTTCGAGCCCGTCGAACGGGTCGGCCACCCGCGGGCCGTCGCCCGCGAGCATCTCCTCGGCGTGGCTGCCGTGCATCGCCGCGGTGAGGCGGGCCACCCAGGGATCCGACTCGTCGCGGATGTTCCACACGAGCCCGAGCACGCCGCCCTGACGGAGCGCGCGCCCGACCTCGGCCGAGGCGGCGACCGGGTCGACCCAGTGCCACGCCTGACCGAGCAGCACCGCGTCGACGGAGGCGTCGGGAAGCGGCATCCGTTCCGCCGTCCCGACGAAGGTGGGAACGCCGTGGACGCGTTCACGGAGTGCGGCGAGCATGTCGGCGTCCGGGTCGATCGCGACGACCTCGGCGCCCGCTTCGACGATCGTGCGGGTGAGCTTGCCCGTGCCCGCACCCACGTCCGCGACGCGCACCGCGCGCCCGGACCCGTGGATCGGGGCGAGCATCCAGTCGACGGCCTCGCGCGGATAGCCGGGCCGGCCCGACTCGTACGCGCCCGCGGCGGCCCCGAACGACAGCGACATCTCTTCGCGACTGGCCATGATCCGACCCTATGACGACGGGGCGCGCTCGGCGCGCCTTCCGTCCGCGCAGGCAGGCCCGGGTGAGTCTGGGGATGTGCCTCTGGACTTCACCGCGATCGACTTCGAAACGGCGAACTCCAGCAACGCCTCGGCCTGCGCGGTCGGACTCGTGCGCGTGCGCGACGGTGAGATCGTCGACCGGACGGGTTGGCTGATCCGTCCGCCGGCCGGCCACGACGTGTTCTTCGAGCTGAACGTGCGCATCCACGGCATCCAGCCCGAGGACGTCGTCGACGCGGCTCCCTGGAGCCGCCAACTCGCCGACATCGTCGCTTTCGCGGGCTCCGACATCCTCGTCGCCCACAATGCCGGCTTCGACATGGCCGTGCTCAAGCGCGCATGCGACGCCACCGGCGACGAGTGTCCGCCGTACCGCTACGCGTGCAGCCTGCAGGTGGCGCGGCGGGTCTACAAGCTCGAGTCGTACCGGCTGCCGTTCGTCGCGGCCGAGGCGGGCTTCGCCGACTTCCCGCACCACAACGCGACAGCCGACGCCATGGCGTGCGCGCACGTCATGATCGACGCCGCGCGCCGCGTCGGCGCCGACGCCATCGAGGCTCTCACCGAGGCCGTCGGGGTCCGGGTGTCGCAGATCGCGGTCGCCGACGCCCCCGCGGTCTCGTTCGCGGTCGCATAGCGGCTCGCGCCGCGGAGGACGGGCGGCGCACGGCGGGTGACGCGGAGACGGATGCTGCGGCCCGCCGCCGCAGGGATGTCGGAGGCATCCGGCACCCTGGAGCCATGGACGCAGTCGTGATCAGTGTGGTGGTGATCGCCGCCCTCCTCGTCGGTGCGATGGCGGGCTGGGCGGCGGGTCTCGCACGCGGTGCGGCACGTGCCGCGCGCGAGCAGGCCGACCTGACCGCGCGGCTCGCCGGTTCGGAGGCCGCGCGGCAGGGCGTGCAGGCGCAGCTCGAGCACCAGCAGCTGCTGTACCGGGAGCTCGCGAGCCAGGCGCGGCACGACCAGGCGGCCC
>JAVBUG010000173.1:0-57885 GCA_031555515.1 Microbacterium sp.
TGCTCAAGGTGCGTGCGGCCGATCAGGCGACCGCGACGGCCGTCGCGAAGATCGCGAACCCGCTCATGCTCCATCTGCCGCTCGAGGGCATGACGCACCTGCCCAGCTTCGCGTTCGCCACGTCGCCCGCCGAGATCGAGCGCGGCGCGACCTACGAGTTCGTCCTTCAGCACACCATCGCGGTCGACGACGAACGCGATCTCTTCCGCACCGAGTTCCAGGAGGTCGTGCCCCGTGGCTGATCAGACCCTCGACGAGGTCGCCGACCTCGTCCGCGCCAAGAACGCCGGACCCTTCTGGCTCACGCTCGACGTCTTCCTGCCCGACGACGGGGCCTTCGCCCGCGTGCTCGCCTCGGAGGCCGTGGATCCGGGGGTGATCGCCGGGCTGTATGTCACGTCGGCCGATCAGGTGCGGGTGTTCCCGATGCCGGCCCTGCGGGCCGTGAAGATCAGCTTCCCGCGCCCCACCGTGCAGGGATCGTTCGCCGACCGAGACATGCACTCCGGGCAGCAGCACGTGCCGCTGGCCGGCATCCGCATCCCGCCCGCCGGCTGAGACCTCGCTCGCGGCCGGTCAGTAGGACGGACGGTCGGCGGTATCGGATGCTGCGACCCACCGTGCGGCGAGGGCCTCAGAGCCGCGGGCGAGGAGCCCGACATCGGCGCCGACGAGCACGAACGAGGCTCCGGCGTCGAGGTAGGCCTGGGCCGCGGCGGGATCGAAGGCGTTGACGCCGACGCGCTTGCCGGCCGCGCGCACGGCCTCGAAGGTGCGGAGCGCCGCACCCACGACGTCGGGGTGGGTCTGCTGGCCGAGCACGCCCATCGACGCCGCGAGGTCGGACGGGCCGACGAACACGCCGTCCACCCCGTCGACCGCCGCGATCTCGGCGGCGGCCTCGACGCCCGCCGCCGTCTCGATCTGCACGAACAGCGACACGTGACGGTCGGCGTCCTGCAGGTAGCCGTCGACGCGGTTCCACCGGGCGGACCGCGCGAGCGCGGAGCCCACGCCACGCGTGCCCCGCGGGGGATAGCGCACGGCGGCGACGGCGGACTCAGCATCCGTCCTCGAAGACACCATCGGCACGAGCAGGTTCTGTGCTCCGAGATCGAGCACCTGCTTGATCGTCACGACGTCGCCGATCGGCACCCGCACGACCGGGGTTACCGGGTAGGCGGCCACGGCCTGCAGCTGTGCCAGCACGGATTCCAGGCCGTTGGGGGAGTGCTCCATGTCGATGAGGAGCCAGTCGAGGCCCGACCCGGCGGCGATCTCGGCCACGAGGGGCGAGCCGGTGCACACCCACATGCCCGCGAGCGGGCGGTCGGCGTTCGCGAGCGCGTCGCGGAAGGTCGGGCTCAGACGAAGCGGCATTCGATCACTCCCATCGGTCCGTAGTCGCACCTGACGGTATCGCCCCGGGACACCCACATGGGGCGGGTGAAGGAGCCCGCGAGAATGATCTCGCCCGCCTCGAGCCGCGCGCCGTGCTGGTGGAACTTGTTCGCCAGCCACGCGACGCCGGTCGCGGGGTGGCCGAGGACCCCGGCGGCGACGCCCGTCTCCTCGATCTCGCCGTTGCGGCTCAGCACCCCCGGCACCCAGCGCAGGTCGATCTCGTCGGGGCGCTTGCGCACGTCGCCGAGCACCATCGCCCCGTACGCGGCGTTGTCGCTGATGGTGTCGACGATCGTGCGGCCCTCGAGCTCGATGTGCGAGTTCAGCACCTCGAGCGCGGGCACCGCGTAGTCGATCGCCGCGAGGGCGTCATCGAGGGTGCAGTCGGGGCCTTCGAGCGGCGTCTTCAGGACGAAGGCGAGCTCGACCTCGATGCGCACGTTCGAGAACGTCTCGACGGGGATCTCGTCGCCGGAGCGGTAGACGGTGTCGTCGAACATCACCCCGTAGTCGGGCTCGGTGATGCCGGTGGCCTGCTGCATCGCCTTCGACGTCAGCCCGATCTTGCGGCCGACGAGCGTGCGTCCGGAGGCGATGTTCTGGTCGCGCCACACCCCCTGGATGGCGTACGAGTCCTCGACCGTCGCGTCCGGGTACCGCGCCGTGATGCGCGGGATCACACCGTGCGTGCGGTCGGCCTCGGCCAGCTCGGCCGCGATCGCGGCGATGTCGTCGGGGTGCAGCATCCGTTCCCCTTACAGCTGGTGGCCGAGCTTGTATTCGCCCTGCTTGTACTCGGGCATCGAGTCCTCGTCGGGGCGGGTGTACGAGAAGCCGTCGGCGCCGATCGTGACTGCCATCTCGGACGAGTCCGTGCGCGCCACCACGGGCTGCGGGTTGCCGTCGAGGTCGAGCACGAGGGACGCCTCGGTGTACCAGGACGGGACGACGGGGTTGCCCCACCAGTCGCGGCGCTGGTTGTCGTGGACGTCCCACGTGACGACGGGGTTGTCGGGGTCGCCGGTGTAGTAGTCCTGGGTGTAGATCTCGACGCGGTGCCCGTCGGGGTCGCGCAGGTACAGGTAGAACGCGTTCGAGACGCCGTGGCGGCCCGGTCCGCGCTCGATCGCGTCGGAGCGGCGCAGCGCCCCGAGCTTGTCGCAGATCGCGAGGATGTTGTGCTTCTCGTGCGTGGCGAACGCGACGTGGTGCATGCGGGGGCCGTCGCCGCCGGTCAGCGGGGTGTCGTGCACGGTGGGCTTGCGGCGCATCCACGCCGCGTAGACGGTGCCCTCTTCGTCCTGGATGTCCTCGGTGACGCGGAATCCGAGCGACTGCATGAAGTTCACCGCTCGCGGCACGTCGGGGGTGACCTGGTTGAAGTGGTCCAGGCGCACCAGCTCGCCCGGGGTGTGCAGGTCGTAGCGCCACGACAGGCGCTCGACGTGCTCGGTGGCGTAGAAGAACTCGTACGGGAACCCGAGCGGGTCGGTCACGCGCACCGAGTCGCCGATGCCCTTCGTGAACCCGTCGGGGCGGCGCTCGATGCGGCAGCCGAGCTCCTCGTAGAACGCGACGGCCTTGTCGAGGTCGCCCGCGGACCGCACCCGGTACGAGAAGGCGGCGACCGCGGCGACCGGGCCCTGGCGCAGCACGAGGTTGTGGTGGATGAACTCCTCGGTCGAGCGGAGGTAGATCGTGTTCTCGTCCTCCTCTGTCACGTACAGGCCGAGCACGTCGACGTAGAACTCGCGGGAGGCGAGCAGGTCGGTGACGACGAGCTCCATGTACGCGCAGCGCAGGATGTCGGGCGCCGGCACGCTCGGCGTCGGGATCGGGTTGTCGGAGAGGATCGGCGCCTCCTGGCTCACGTAGAAGCCGGAGGAGGTGCGGGTCATCTGGTCACGGTGGGTCATTTCGCGTCCTTGCGGGGGGTTTTCGGAGATGGATGCTGCGGCCCTCAGTGGCCGGCGGCATCCGCCTTTCCGAAGGTGGGGTTGTGGGCGGGGCCGAGCGTGATGTGCACGGCCTGCTGGTCGGTGTAGAAGTCGATGGAGCGGTAGCCGCCCTCGTGTCCGAGGCCCGAGGCCTTGACGCCGCCGAACGGCGTGCGCAGGTCGCGCACGTTGTTCGAGTTCAGCCAGACCATCCCGGCCTCGATCGCCTGCGAGAAGTTGTGGGCGCGCTTGAGGTCGTTGGTCCACACGTACGCGGCGAGGCCGTACCGCACGCCGTTGGCGAGCTCGAGCGCCTCCTCGTCGGTGTCGAACGGGGTGATCGCGACGACCGGGCCGAAGATCTCCTCCTGGAAGATCCGCGCGTCCGGGGCGACGTCGGCGAACACGGTGGGGCGCACGAAGTTGCCGCTCTCGAAGCCCTCGGGGCGGTCGCCGCCGGCGACCAGGCGCGCCTCGGACTTGCCGATCTCGATGTACGAGACGACCTTGTCGTAGTGCTCGGGGTGCACGAGCGCCCCGACCTCGGTCTTCGGGTCGTGCGGGTAGCCCACGACGACGCGGTCGGCCTGCGCGGCGTAGCGCTTGACGAACTCGTCGTAGATCGGGCGCTCCACCAGGATGCGCGAGCCGGCGGTGCAGCGCTCGCCGTTGAGCGAGAAGACGCCGAAGATGGTGGCGTCGATCGCGGCGTCGAGGTCGGCGTCGGCGAACACGACGGCGGGCGACTTGCCGCCGAGCTCCATCGACAGCCCCTTCAGGAACGGCGCCGCGTTGCCGAAGATGAGCTGCCCGGTGCGCGACTCGCCGGTGAACGAGATGAGCGGCACGTCGGGGTGCTTCACCAGCGCGTCGCCGGCGTCCTCGCCGAGGCCGTTGACGAGGTTGAAGACGCCCTTCGGCAGCCCGGCCTCCTCGAAGATCCCGGCCCACAGCGACGCCGACAGCGGCGTGAACTCGGCGGGCTTGAGCACCACGGTGTTGCCGGTCGCGAGCGCCGGGCCGAGCTTCCACGACTCGAGCATGAACGGGGTGTTCCACGGCGTGATGAGGCCTGCGACACCGATCGGCTTGCGGTTGACGTAGTTCATCTGCCGGCCCGGCACCTTGTAGGCGTCGTCGGCCTGCGCGACGATCAGGTCCGCGAAGAACCGGAAGTTCTCCGCCGCCCGCCGCGCCGGGCCCCGGGCCTGGGTGATCGGCAGGCCCGCGCCGAACGACTCCAGCTCCGCGAGCCGGGCGTCGCGGGACTCCACGATGTCGGCGATGCGGTGGAGCACCCGCGAACGCTCGCGGGGCAGCATCCGGGGCCACGGTCCCTCGGTGAACGCGCGCCGCGCGGCGGCGACGGCCCGGTCGATGTCGGCCTTCTTGCCTGCTGCGGCCTGCACGTACGTCTCGTTCGTCACCGGGTCGAGCACGTCGAACGTGTCGCCGTCGGCCGAGTCGACGAACTCCCCGTCGATGTAGTGCTGGATGCGGCTCGGCAGGCCCTCGGGCACATGCCGGGTCGCGAGAACCGTGGTGGTGTCGGTCATTTCTGCTCCTTCGTCGGAGGTCGTGGGGGCGGATGCCGCGGGCAGCGGCATCCGTTTCAGAACGCGGGAAGGCCCAAGGCCTCGTCGGGGTGCTCGTGGATCATGTAGGCGTCGAGGGTGGCCGAGCGGTGGCGCCGGGCCGCCTTCTCGATCTCGCCGAGCGGGGCGCCGGTCTCGATGAGCACCAGGATGTTCTCGTGCTCGCGGACCGACTCCTGCGCGCGGCCGGGCACGAAGCTGAAGGTCGAGTCGCGCAGGTGCCCGAGACGCGCCCACTCGGCGTGCACGAGGTCGAGCATCCGCGGGTTCGCGCATTTCTCGAACAGCGCCGCGTGGAACTCCTGGTTGAGCGCGGTGAACGCGCGCGGGTCGAAGTGCTCGAGCGTCTCGATCATGAGCTCGTTGATGCGGCGGGCGTTGCGGATGTCGTCGGCCGTGAGCCGGCGCGCGGCGAGCGCGGTGGCGGTGCCCTCGAGGATCGACAGCGCCTGCATGCTGTAGCGGTACTGCGAGTCGTCGACCATAGACACCCGGGCGCCGACGTTGCGCTCGAACGTGACGAGCCCCTCGGCCTCGAGCTGGCGGATCGCCTCGCGCACGGGCACCACGCTCATGTCGAGCTCGCCGGCGATGCTGCCCAGCACCAGGCGGTAGCCCGGCGTGAACTCCTGGTTGGCGATGCGCTCCTTGATCCAGCGGTACGCCTGCTGCGACTTGCTGAGCGTGTCGGCTTCGGTCGGGCTCATGCGCGGCCTTCCTCTCGGGCGTCCGGGGCGTTCCGGGCGTCGTACTTCGCGCGCCATTCGGCGTTCATCGGGAAGAGCCCGTCGACGGGATGCCCCTCCGCGACGCGGTCGGCGATCCAGGCGTCCTCGTCCTCCTGGGCGAGGGCGGCGTCGACGACCTCCTCGGCGATCCCTGGCGGGATCACGACGACCCCGTCCGCGTCGCCGACGATGATGTCGCCGGGCTGGACGGTCGTGCCACCGCACGCGATCGTCACATCGGCGTCCCACGGGACGTGCCTGCGACCCAGCACCGCGGGGTGCGCGCCGGAGGAGTAGACCGGGATGCCGACCGCGGCGACGGCCGCAGCATCCCGAACTCCGCCGTCGGTGACGATGCCGGCCGCGCCACGGGCGTGCGCGCGGATCGCGAGGATGTCGCCGAGCGTGCCCGAGCCGGACTCGCCGCGCGCCTCGATCACGACGACCTCGCCGTCGCCGACGGCGTCGAACACGCGCTTCTGCGCGTTGTAGCCGCCGCCGTGCGACGCGAACAGGTCCTCGCGGTTCGGCACGAAGCGCAGCGTGCGGGCGATGCCGACGAGCTTCGCCTCGGGATGGAGGGGGCGCACGCCGTCGACGTGCACGTTGTTCAGCCCCCGCTTGCGCAGCTGCGCCGAGAGGCCGGCCACGGGCACGGCCTCGAGCTTCGCGCGCAGCGCGGGGGAGAGGGTGGGGGCTGCGGCCTCCCTCGCGGGGAGCCCGGCCGCCTCGCGCGAGCCCCAGGCTTCCGTACGCTGCAGGTCGTCGACCGCGGGCAGTGATCCGAGCTCTGCGTCGAACGCCGCCGCACCCTGCACCACCGTCGTGATGAGGCGGCCCGACGACGGGCCGCCCGGAATGTCGACCTCGACCTCGACGACGTCGCCGGGCTCCGCGACCGACGAACCGGCGGGTGTGCCGGTGAGGATCACGTCGCCGGTCTCGAGGGTGAAGTGCTGCGAGAGGTCGGCGACGAGTTGTGCGAGCGGGAAGATCATGCCGGCCGCCGTGTCGTCCTGGGCGAGCTCGCCGTTGAGCCACGTGCGCACCCGCAGCGCGGACGGGTCGATGGTGCGGGCGTCGATGAGCGACGGGCCGACGGGCGTGTAGCCGTCGCCGCCCTTGGAGCGCACGTTCGAGCCCTTGTCGTTCGCGCGCAGGTCGTACAGTCCGAAGTCGTTGGCGGCCGTGACCCACGCGACGTGGTTCCACGCGTCGGCGAGTCCGACGCGGCGCGCCGGGGTGCCGATCACGAGTGCGATCTCACCCTCGAACGCGAGCAGCTCGGTGCCGTCCGGGCGCTCGATGGCGTCGCCCGACGCCGCGACCGAACTCGACGGCTTGAAGAAGTACGACGGATGCTGCGGCCGACGCCCGCGCTGATCCGCACGCGACGCGTAGCTGAGGTGGATGGCGATGATCTTGCCCGGGCGGCCGGGAAGCGCCGCGAAACGGCGGTCTGCGGTCTCCGTGATCTCGTCCATGAGCTCCCTTACTCGAAGCGATCTGTTGCGTCGTATCCGAAATCGTATATGATCGTGCAGCATCCGGCAACCATTCCCCAGCGGTTCGCCGGCGACGATGTCGTCAGCCCCCGACACAGGAGTCACCATGAGCAGCACCTCAGGACCCACAGCAGGGTTCACCCCCACCGGAACCATCGCGTCCACCACGGACCGACGCCGCGTCGTGTTCGCGACAGTCGTCGGCACGACCGTCGAGTGGTACGACTTCTTCATCTACGCGACAGCGGTCGGGCTGGTCTTCGGCCAGCTGTTCTTCGCACCGCTCGGCGCCAACAGCGCGATCGTCGCCTTCGCGACCGTCGGTGTGAGCTTCCTGTTCCGCCCGCTCGGCGCGTTCCTGGCCGGCCACTTCGGCGACAAGTACGGCCGCAAGGTCGTGCTGATGTGGACGCTGATCCTCATGGGCGCGGCGACTGCGCTCATCGGCGTGCTGCCGACCTACGAGGCGATCGGGATCGCGGCGCCGATCCTCCTCGTGCTCCTGCGCATCATCCAGGGCATCTCCGCCGGCGGCGAGTGGGGCGGCGCGGTGCTGATGGCTGTGGAGCACGCACCGAAGACACGGCGCGGCGCGTTCGGCGCCTCGCCGCAGATCGGCGTGCCGCTCGGCCTCCTGCTCGCCTCGGGCGTCATGGCGCTCATGGCGATGATCGCCCCCGGTGACGCGTTCCTGGTGTGGGGCTGGCGCGTGCCGTTCCTGCTCAGCGTCGTGCTGATCCTCGTGGGCTACTACGTCCGCCGCCGTGTCGAGGAGAGCCCCGTCTTCGCCGAGCTCGCCGAGCGCAAGGAGAAGGCGCGCATGCCGATCATCACGCTCTTCCGCAAGCACCTGCTCCTCGTGATCATCGCCGCGCTGGTGTTCGCGGGCAACAACGCTGTCGGCTACATGACCACGGGCGGCTACATCCAGGGCTACTCGACCAACCCCGAGGGCCCGCTCGCCCTCGAGCGCGGACCCGTGCTCTGGGCCGTCGCGGGCTCGGCGGTCACGTGGCTGCTGTCGACGCTGGCCGCAGGGTTCCTCTCCGACCGCATCGGCCGTCGCACGACGTACATCATCGGCTGGATCCTGCAGCTCGTGGGCGTGTTCCTGCTCTTCCCGCTCGTGAACACCGGGAACATCTGGCTGCTGTTCCTCGGGCTCGCGATCCTCACGATCGGCCTCGGCTTCACGTACGGCCCGCAGGCCGCGCTCTACTCCGAGCTGTTCCCGGCATCCATCCGCTTCTCGGGCGTCTCGATCTCGTACGCGATCGGCGCGATCCTCGGCGGCGCATTCGCCCCGACCATCGCGACGGCCCTCGTGCAGGCGACCGGCTCGACGATGTCGGTCACGTGGTACCTCGCCGGCATGACCGTCGTCGGCCTGATCGCGACGCTCCTCCTGCGCGACCGCTCCGGCATCCCGCTCGGCCCGGACCACGAGGCCGAGCAGTCGGTCAGCCCGATCTACGGCCTCTCGAAGGCCTGACCCCCCTTCCGCTCACCTGTCACGATGTGCCGGTCCGGCCGGCCATTCGTGACAGGTGAGCAGTGGGGATGGATGCTGCGTCCCTGAGCCCTGCGCGGGCTCGGGGCGCGGCATCCGTGCGTGTCAGCGGGTGCGCATGCCGTCGAGGGCCACCGCGACGACGTCGTGCGCGAGGCGTTCGCGGTCGACGGGGCCGCCGGGGCGATACCACTCGACGATCGAGTTGACCATGCCGAAGACCAGGCGCGTGGCGACGGCGCCGTCGACGTCGGCGCGCACCTGACCGGCGCGCTGCGCCTCGGCGACGAGCGCGGTCACGCGGTGGTCGAACGTGCGCCGACGCTCGAGGGCGGCGCGCTCGACGTCGCTGTTGCCGCGGACCCGCAGCAGCAGGGTGACGTACGGGAGCTTGTCGACGAGCACCCGCACCGCTCCGCGCAGCACCGCGCCGAGCCGCTCGACGGGGTCGCCCGCCGACGCCTCGGGCTCGTCGAGCACGCCCTCGAGCCCGTCGAGCGCTTCGTCGAGAGCGAGCGCGAGCAGCTGCTCCTTCGAGTCGAAGTGGTGGTACAGCGCCGATTTCGTGAGGCCCAGGCGGGAGGCGAGGTCGGCGACGGACGTCGCGTCGTACCCCTGCTCGTTGAAGAGGGCCACGGCGACGACGAGCACCTGCTCGCGGTCGTAGCCTGGCCGCCCGCGTCGCGCGGGGGAGGCGTCGGTGCTCGCGGACATGCGCCCAGTCTCGCACCGGTCGCGGTGGGACGCCGCGCAACACGGTGACATTACTGAACGATCGATCAGATAATATGGGCGCGAGACCGCGACGGAGCGGATCGAGAGGGATGCCGATGCCTGAGCCGCTGCTGATCCAGCGCCGCGACGATCGCGTCATCGCGACGCTGTCGCGGCCGGAGGTGCGCAACGCCATCGACCAGGACACCATCGACCGGCTGCATGAGCTGTGCGGCGAGCTCGAGCGCGAGCCGCGCACGCTCATCCTCATCGGCTCCGACGGGGTGTTCGCCTCGGGCGCCGACATCGCGCAGCTGCGCGAGCGCCGCGCCGCCGACGCGCGCCGCGGCATCAACACGCGGGCGTTCACGCGCGTGCGCAACCTTCCGATGCCCGTGATCGCCGCGATCGACGGCTACGCCCTGGGCGGCGGCGCCGAGCTCGCGTACGCCGCCGACATCCGCATCGGAACCCCGACCCTCAAGATCGGCAACCCCGAGACCGGCCTCGGCATCATCGCGGCAGCGGGCGCGACATGGCGGCTGCCCGAGCTCGTCGGCGAGGCGCGCGCCGCCGAGATGCTGCTGACCGGACGGATCCTGGATGCTGCGACCGCCGTCGACTGGGGCCTCGTGTCGTCGCTGTACGAGCCCGCAGACCTGCTCGCCGCCGCGAACGCCGTCGCCGATCGCATCGCACGCAACGACCCGCTCGCGACGCGCCACACGAAGACGGCACTGCTCGCCCCGCGCGCCGCGCACCCCGAGATCGAGCTGGAGCTGCAGGCGCAGCTCTTCGAGAGCCCCGAGAAGGATCGCCGCATGACCGCGTTCCTCGAGAGGAAGCGCTGATGGGCGTGGCGCACGAAGACCCCCGGTCGTTGAGCGCCCTTCGACAAGCTCAGGAACCGCGCACCAGCGAGACGAAACGCGCTGAGCCCACCGGAGTGCCCGGGCGGGTCGGCGTGATCGGCGGCGGGCGCATGGGCGCGGGCATCGCGCACGCGTTCGTGCTTTCCGGCGCCGAGGTGGTCGTCGTCGAGCGCGACGACGACGCCGCGGGCGCGGCATCCGTCCGTCTTCTCGACAGCGTGCGGCGCAGCGTCGAGCGCGGCACGACCAACCTCGCATACGACGCGCTCGCCGCGGCCATCGAGACGGCGACGGATGCTGCGGCCCTGGCGGGCTGTGACCTCGTGGTGGAGGCGGTCCCGGAGGATCGGGAGCTGAAGCTCGAGGCGCTCGCGCGCGCCGAGCGCGTGCTCGTGCCGGGTGCGGCGCTCGCGAGCAACACGTCGTCCATCTCGATCGACGACCTCGCCTCGGCGCTCGAGCTCCCGGAGCGCTTCCTCGGCCTGCACTTCTTCAACCCCGTGCCGGCGTCGCAGCTGGTCGAGGTGGTGACAGGCACAGCCACGGGTCCCACCCTCGTCGACGCCGCACGCGGCTGGATCGCAGCGCTCGGCAAGACCCCGATCGTCGTGCGCGACAGCCCCGGCTTCGCGTCGAGCCGCCTCGGCGTCGCGCTGGGGCTCGAGGCCATCCGCATGCTCGAAGAGGGCGTGGCCTCGGCCGCCGACATCGACGCGGCGATGGAGCTCGGGTACCGGCATCCGGTCGGTCCCCTGCGAACCACCGACCTCGTCGGCCTCGATGTGCGCCTCGGCATCGCCGAGGAGCTGCACCGCGAACTGGGGGAGCGCTTTGCGCCGCCGGAGCTGCTCAGGCGCCTCGTCGCCGACGGACATCTCGGCCGCAAGACCGGCCGCGGCTTCTACGAATGGAGTGACAAGTGACCGACATCCTCCCCAGCTACCTCCGCGACGAATGGTGGACGCCGGATGCCGCGACCGACGCGGCCGATGTGCGCGACGCGTCGACCGGCGAGGTCGTGACGCTGGTCAGCACCGACGGCATCGACCTCGCCGGCGCGATCGCCCATGCCCGGACCGTGGGTCAGGTGAGCCTCGGTGCGCTCACGTTCCACCAGCGTGCGCTCCTGCTGAAGGAGTTCGGCATCGCCCTGACCGCGCGCAAGGAGGAGCTCTACGAGCTGTCCAAGCGCGCCGGCGCGACCACGCGCGATTCGCTGAGCGACGTCGACGGCGGCATCGGCGTGCTCTTCACCTACTCGTCGAAGGGGCGGCGCGAGCTGCCCAACGCGCAGGTGTACCTCGACGGCCCGGTCGAGCCGCTGTCGAAGGACGGCTCGTTCCTCGGGCGCCACGTGTACACGCGGCTGCCCGGTGTGGCCGTGCAGATCAACGCCTTCAACTTCCCGATGTGGGGCGCGCTCGAGAAGTTCGCCCCCGCGTTCCTGGCCGGCGTGCCGACGATCGTGAAGCCGGCGACGCCGACGGTGTACGTCGCCGAGGCGTGGGTGCGCATCCTCGTCGAGACCGGGAAGCTGCCGGCCGGCTCGCTGCAGCTGGTGAGCGGTGCCGTCCCCGGACTTTTCGACCACCTCGGGCTCGGCGATCTCGTCGGCTTCACCGGCAGCGCGTCGACGGCTGCCCGGCTTCGCGAACAGGCGGCGCCGGGCGTCAGGTTCACGAGCGAGACCGACTCGATCAACGCGTCGGTGCTCGGGCCCGACGCCGTTCCGGGCACGCCCGAGTTCGAGGCGTACGTCAAGCAGCTCATGGTCGAGCTCACGACGAAGGCGGGTCAGAAGTGCACGGCGATCCGTCGCGCCATCGTGCCGGCCGACGCCGTGGAGCCTCTCATCCAGGCCCTCGGCGACAAGATCTCCGAACGCGTCGTCGTGGGGGACCCCCACGCCGAGGGCGTCACGATGGGTCCGCTCGTCTCGCTCGCGCAGCGCGACGAAGTGCTGCGCGCCGTCGGCGAGCTCGAAGCCGCGGGCGGCCGCATCCTGCTCGGGACGACGGATGCCCCGGACGTGACGCTCGCCGACGGCTCGACCGGTCCGGCTCCCGACGGAGCGTTCGTCGCGCCCATCGTGATCGGCTTCGACGGTGCGGCCGACGCGCTTCCCGACGCGGTGCACGACGTCGAGGCCTTCGGCCCCGTGGCGAGCGTGCTCGCGTACCGCACCGTCGACGAAGCGGCCGACCTCGTCGGCCGCGGCGGCGGGTCGCTCGTCACGAGCGTCGCGACCGCCGACCCGTCGGTGGCGGCGACCCTCCTCGCCCGCACCGCCGCGTACAACGGGCGCCTGCTGTTCCTCGACCGCGACGACGCGCGCACCTCGACGGGCCACGGCGCGCCCGTGCCGCACCTCGTGCACGGCGGACCCGGCCGCGCCGGCGGCGGCGAGGAGCTCGGCGGCATCCGCGCGGTGCTGCACCACATGCAGCGCACCGCGGTGCAGGGCTCGCCCGCGATGCTGACGGCCCTGACCGGCGTGTGGCATCAGGGCGCAGCATCCCGATCCGATCGTCACCCGTTCCGCAAGTCGCTGGCCGAACTCGCGATCGGCGACCAGATCGCCTCGCCCCTGCGCCCCGTGACCCTCGACGACATCGAGACCTTCGCGAACTTCACCGGCGACCTCTTCTACGCGCACATGGACGAGGAGGCCGCCGCCGCGAACCCCTTCTTCCCGGGCCGCGTGGCGCACGGCTACCTGCTCGTCTCGTGGGCGGCGGGACTCTTCGTCGACCCCGAGCCCGGCCCCGTGCTCGCCAACTACGGCCTCGAGAACCTGCGATTCATGACGCCGGTCTCGCCGGGCGACGAGATCCGCGTGGTGCTGACCGCGAAGCAGATCACCCCGCGCGAGACCGACGAGTACGGCGAGGTGCGGTGGGACGCCGTCATCCTCAATCAGCGCGACGACATCGTGGCGACCTACGACGTCCTCACGCTGGTCGCGAAGACAGCGGACGGAGTGGATGCTGCGGCCGCGGCATCCGTTCCCTCGGCGTCCGCCGGGGTGGGCGCATGATGCCCGCGCGCGCACCGCGCGGTCGAAATCGGCGTTCGCGGTCGGAGCGTTCGGCGGCGGATGCTGCTTTCTGCAGCGCGAGCGCATCCGCGGCCGTCAGGTCGGGCGCGGATGCCGCTTTCGGCAGCGCGGAGGTCGGCTCGTGAGCGACCCCGCCGCGCACTTCGTCGGGCAGCGCCGCATGCTGCAGCGCGACCGCGCGTCTGCGGCGCTCGGGATGGTCGTCGAGCGCGACGAGCCCGGCGAGGCCGTCGTGTCGATGCCGGTGCGCGACGACATGACGAACGGGTTCGCGATCACGCACGGCGGGATGGTGTTCGCGCTGGCCGACACCGCTTTCGCGATGGCCTGCAACGAGGACGACGACGTCACGGTGGCCGCGGGCGCCGACATCTCGTTCCTCAAGGCCACGCACGCCGGCCAGACCCTCACCGCGCACGCGCGGCGCCGCATCCTCTCGGGCCGCAACGGCCTCTACGACGTGACAGTGACCGACGAGACCGGCGACGTGGTCGCCGAGTTCCGCGGTCGGTCGCTGACGACCCGGCGCAAGCCCACCGACTGACCCGACGAAGAAGAGGCGAGATGTCGACGATGACAGCGAACCCGGCAGCACCCACCGACACGCTCGATCCCGAGGAGCGCATGTCGCGCGACGAGATCCGGGCGCTGCAGCTCGAACGGCTGCAGTCGACCGTCCGGCACGCCTACGAGAACGTGCCGCTCTATACGCGCAAGCTCGATGAAGCCGGCGTGGCGCCGGGCGACATCCGCACCCTCGAGGACGTGCGTCTGCTGCCGTTCACGACGAAGGAGGACCTGCGCCAGACCTATCCCTTCGGCATGTTCGCTGTGCCGATGGACCAGGTGCGCCGCATCCACGCGTCGTCGGGAACGACAGGGCGACCGACGGTCGTCGGCTACACGCAGGGCGACCTCGACCGCTGGGCCGCGCTCGTCGCCCGGTCGCTGCGCGCCAGCGGCGTGCGCCCCGGGATGAAGGTGCACAACGCGTACGGCTACGGCCTCTTCACCGGCGGTCGGGGCGCGCACGCCGGCATCGCGCGTCTCGGCGCGACCGTGCTCCCGATGTCGGGCGGCCAGACCGCGCGCCAGGTGCAGCTGATCCGGGACTTCGAGCCCGACGTCATCATGTGCACGCCGAGCTACCTGCTGACGATCGCCGACGCGATGGTGGCGGCGGGGATCGACCCGACCTCGACCTCGCTCAAGGTCGCGATCCTCGGCGCCGAGCCGTGGACCAACGAGATGCGCGCCGAGCTCGAGCGCCGCATGGGCGTCGACGCCGTCGACATCTACGGGCTCAGCGAGGTCATGGGGCCGGGCGTCGGCAACGAGTGCGTCGAGACCAAGGACGGCCCGCACCTGTGGGAGGACCACTTCCTGCCCGAGATCATCGACGACGAAGGGATGCCGCTTCCCGATGGCGAACGCGGAGAGCTCGTGTTCACGTCGCTGACGAAGGAGGCCTTCCCGGTGCTGCGGTACCGCACCCGCGACCTCACGCGGCTGCTCCCCGGCACCGCCCGCCCGGGCATGCGGCGCATGGAGAAGATCACCGGCCGCAACGACGACATGATCATCCTGCGCGGCGTGAACATCTTCCCGACGCAGATCGAAGAGCTGGTACTCGGCATCGAGACGCTCACACCGCACTTCGTCATCGAGCTCACCCGCGAGGGCACGCTCGACGCGATGGCGGTGCGCATCGAGCGCCACCCTGACCTCTCCCGCGAGACGTGCGAGGCGGCCGCCGAGGTGCTCGCGCAGCGCATCAAGACGCACATCGGCTCGACGGTCGCGGTGCGGCTCGAGGAGCCCGGAACGCTGCCGCGCAGCGAGGGCAAGTACAAGCGGGTCTACGACCTGCGGTGAACGCCGGGCTGCGGCATCCATCACCGTAGTAGACTTACTGAACGAACGGTCTGTAATCCTTCGACAGGCTCAGGAACCGGAACGGAGTCGATGATGACGACCGAGGTGCTGATCGACGAGGCCGCCGAGCAGGCGGCGTTCGACGCGATCATCGAGGCGGACTCGCGCATCGAGCCGCGGGACTGGATGCCGGCGGCCTATCGCAAGACGCTGATCCGGCAGATCTCGCAGCACGCGCACTCCGAGATCATCGGGATGCAGCCCGAGGGCAACTGGATCTCGCGCGCGCCGAGCCTCAAGCGCAAGGCGATCCTGATGGCGAAGGTGCAGGACGAAGCGGGCCACGGTCTGTACCTGTACTCGGCCGCGCAGACTCTCGGGATCACGCGCGACGAGATGACCGAGCAGCTCATCGAGGGACGCGCCCGGTACTCGTCGATCTTCAACTACCCGACGCCGACGTGGGCCGACATGGGCGCGATCGGCTGGCTCGTGGACGGCGCCGCGATCTGCAACCAGGTGCCGCTGTGCCGGGCCTCGTACGGTCCGTACGGCCGGGCGATGGTGCGCATCTGTAAGGAGGAGTCGTTCCACCAGCGGCAGGGGTTCGAGATCCTGCTGACGCTGATGCAGGGGTCGCCCGCGCAGCGCGAGATGGCTCAGGATGCCGTGAACCGCTGGTACTGGCCGTCGCTCATGATGTTCGGGCCGCCCGACGACGAGTCACCCAACTCGGCGCAGTCGATGGCGTGGAAGATCAAGCGCTTCTCGAACGACGACCTGCGCCAGCGGTTCATCGGGATGCTGGTGCCCCAGGCCCAGGTGCTGGGCGTGACCCTCCCCGACCCCGAGCTGCGGTGGGATGAGGCAGCCGAGCGGTGGCACACGAGCGAGATCGACTGGACGGAGTTCCACGAGGTGCTCGCCGGCCGCGGGCCGATGAACGTGGAGCGCATCCGCAATCGACGCAACGCGCACGAGGACGGCGCCTGGGTGCGCGAGGCCGCCGCCGAGTACGCCCGCAAGCAGCAGCTCGCCTCCCGGTCGTTGAGCGAGCCTGCGAGTCGAAGCGCAGAGACGAAACGCGCCGAGCCGACGACGGAGGCCGCATCATGACGACACCAGGTGCCTCGCCGCGCGAGTCGTGGCCGCTGTGGGAGGTGTTCGTGCGTGCGAACCGCGGGCTCAGCCACGTGCACGCCGGATCGCTCCACGCGCCGGATGCCGAGCTCGCGCTGCGCAACGCCCGCGACCTCTACACCCGCCGAGGCGAGGGCACGTCGATCTGGGTCGTGCCCGCCGATGCGATCACCACGAGCGACCCCGACTCGAAGGGCGCCTTCTTCGAGTCTCCCGCCGGCAAGAACTACCGCCACGCCACGTACTACACGGCGTCGGAGGGGGTGCCGCACCTGTGACCACCACCGGCCACCCGGGTTTGGGGCGCGATTCGTCCCTTGGGGCGGAGAAAGTGCGCCCCAATGGAGAGAACGCGCCCCAAACCCGGGAAGAGACCACGCACGGTGACGTGACCGTCGAGCAGGTCGCGCTGTCGGCCGAGCTGGCCGGCGGCGAGGGCCGCGCGGCGACGGCGGATGTCGCCGAGTACGCCCTGTGGCTCGGCGACGACGCTCTCGTGCTGTCGCAGCAGCTCGGCGGGTGGATCGCCCGCGCTCCCGAGCTCGAAGAGGACGTCGCGCTCGCCAACATCGCGCTCGACCTGCTCGGGCACGCGCGTTCCTTCCTCCGCTACGCCGGAACCTACGACGACCGCACCGAGGACGACCTCGCCTACTGGCGCGACGAGCCGGACTTCCGCAGCGCCTGGCTCTTCGAGCAGTCGAACGGAGACTTCGCGCAGACGATCGCGCGCCAGTTGGCGGCATCCGTGTACCTGTTCGAGCTGTACACGGCGCTGCAGAAGTCGTCCGACGAGACCCTCGCGGCGATCGCCGCGAAGGCCGTCAAGGAGGGCGAGTACCACCGCGACCACGCCGTGCAGTGGACGCTCCGCCTCGCGGGCGGCACGGACGAGTCGCGGCGGCGCATGATCCGCGCGATCGGGGACGTGTGGCCGTACGTCGGCGAGCTGTTCCGCGACGAGCCGCTCATCGATCGCCTCGAGGGCGTCGCCGTGCGGCCCTCGACACTGCAGCCGGCGTTCGACGTCGTGATCGCGGCGGTGTTCGCCGAGGCCGAGCTCGAGGTGCCCGGCACGCCGATGTCGTCGGCGGGCGGGCGGCGAGGATCGCACTTCCCGACGATGGGCTACCTGCTCGCCGAGATGCAGGTGCTCGCCCGGCAGCACCCGGGGGCGACATGGTGACCGTCACGGCAACGGCAGAGCGCGCGTGGGAGGTGGCGGCATCCGTCCTCGATCCCGAGGTGCCCGTCCTCACGATCGAGGATCTCGGCGTGCTGCGCGACGTCGCGGTCGACGCCGGTCGCGTGACGGTCACGATCACGCCGACGTACTCGGGGTGCCCCGCGATGGACGCGATCCGGGACGACGTCGTGCTCGCCCTCACCGCGGCGGGCTTCGACGACGTCGACGTGCGCCTGGTGCTCGCGCCCGCATGGACCACGGACTGGATGACGGATGCCGGCAAGCACAAGCTCGTCGAGTACGGCATCGCTCCGCCCACCGGGCGTGCCGCGGTGAGCGGGCCGATCCGGCTGCAGCTGTCGGTGCGGTGCCCGCGCTGCGGCTCGCTCGACACGCGTGACCTCGCGCGGTTCGGGTCGACGTCGTGCAAGGCGCTGTACGAGTGCCGCGCGTGCCTCGAGCCTTTCGACCACTTCAAGGTGCACTGATGCGCGCCGACGGTGCGGCGGCGAGCGAGAACGAGCGCATCGCCGAGACGCTCCTCACGACCGCGGTCGGCGGCCCGCGCGGCGCCAAGCATCGCGCTCGGTTCCACACGCTGCGGGTCGCCGCGGTGCGGCCGTTGACGGATGCCTCGGTCGAGGTGACCTTCGCGATCCCCGAGGAGTCGCGGGACGCGTTCGACTACCTCGCGGGCCAGCACGTTGCGCTGCGGAAAGTCCTCGACGGCCACGAGGTGCGCCGCTCGTACTCGCTGTGCCGTGCCGAGGACGCGGGCGGCGACGGCGACGGCCCCCGCACGATCAGCGTCGCGATCAAGCGCGATTCTGGCGGTCGGTTCTCGACCTGGGCGCAGACCGAGCTGAAGGTCGGCGACGAGATCGACGTGATGAGCCCGCAGGGCACGTTCACCTCGAAGCTCGCCGACCTCGACGAGGCGCACGTCGCGGGGATCGCCGCGGGGTCGGGCATCACGCCGCTGATGGCGCTCGCCGCGACCGTGCTCGCACGGTCGCGCACGTCGCGGTTCACGCTCGTATACACGAACCGCTCCAGCCTCGACGTGATGTTCCTCGACGAGCTCTCGGACCTCAAGGACCGCTACCCGACGCGTCTCGCGCTGCACCACGTGCTCTCGCGCGAGCAGCGCACCGCGCCGCTGCTGTCGGGTCGCATCGACGAGCCGCGCCTGCGGCGCATCCTCGCCGACCTGGTGCTCCCCGACACCGTCGACGAGTGGTTCCTGTGCGGGCCGTTCGAGCTCGTGCAGCTGTGCCGCGACACCCTCGCCGACATCGGCGTCGACCCCGCGCACGTGCGTTATGAGCTGTTCACGACCGGCGAGGGGGAGCGGGCCGAGCCGTCGGCGGGGCGCCCGGTGGTCGTCGCGAAGGACGAGCCGGTGCGCCGCATCGAGTTCACCCTCGACGGGCAGTCGCAAGCGGTCGACAGCCCGGTCGCGGCGCACGAGTCGATCCTCAATGCGGCGCTGCGCGTGCGGCCCGACGTGCCGTTCGCGTGCGCCGGCGGCGTGTGCGGCACGTGCCGTGCGCGCCTGCTCCAGGGTTCGGTCACGATGACGGAGAACTACGCGCTCGAGCCCGACGAGCTCGAGCGCGGGTACGTGCTCACCTGCCAGTCGCACCCGACGACCGATACCGTCGTCGTCGACTACGACGTCTAGGAGGAACGCCATGATCGAGCTCGCCATCGACGGCGCCGTCGCCGAGATCACGCTCAACGCCCCGGAGAAGCTCAACGCGCTCTCGCTGGAGGCGCTGCGACAGCTGGACGACGCGTACGCCGAGGCCGCAGCATCCGGTGTCCGCGCTCTCGTGCTGCGCGGCGAGGGGCGCGCGTTCTGCGCCGGCCGTGACATCGCCGGCGTCGACCCCGAGACAGACGACGTGCCCGGATACCTCGGCGAAGTCGAGCGGCTGATGCGCCGCATGGCCGACTTCCCCGCGCCGACGTTCGCGGCGGTGCAGGGCGCGTGCCTCGGTGTCGGGCTCGGGCTCGCGATCGCGACCGACGTCGTCTACGTCGCCGAGTCGGCGAAGGTCGGCTCGCCCTTTGCGAACCTCGGGGCGATGCTCGACTCGGGCGGCCACGCGCTCCTCTACGAGCGGCTCGGGGCGCACCGCGCGCTCGACCTCATCTACACCGGCGACCTGCTCTCGGGTGCGGAGGCTGTGGCGGCGGGCCTGTTCAGCCGCGCGATGCCGGCCGACGAGGTGCTGCCGTTCACGCGCGAGCGCGCCGCGCGCGCCGCCTCCGGCGCGACCGCGGCCTTCGTCGCGTCGAAGCGCCTGATCGCGCGCCTCCGCGACGATCGCCTCTGGGACGCCGTCGCCGAAGAGACCCGCGGTCAGGAGTCCCTGCGGTCCACCGCCGACTACCGCGAGGGCTTCGCCGCCTTCCAGCAGAAGCGCACGCCCGAGTTCACCGGGGAGTGACGCGGCGCGTGTTCGCGCGCCGAGCGAGTGCGCCCGCGCCCACGAAGGCGACGGCGACGAGTCAGGAGTTCACGCGGATGATCTCGCGCTGGTACGGCGCGATCACCTCGCCCGAGATGCGGCAATCGAGTACGAGAAAGCGACGGGATGCTGCGGGCTCGGCCGCCCACTCCGCGAGCCGGTCGAGGTCGGCCAGGGTGTGCACGACGACGCCCTCCGCCCCTACGCCGGCCGCGAGCGCGGCGAAGTCGACCTCGGGGATGAGCATGGGCTCCTTCGCCAGCCCCTTCAGCCCGTACAGGTTGATCTCGGCGCCGTAGGCGGCGTCGTTCCAGACCACGGCGAGCACGCGGCCGCCGGCGACCCGCACGGCGGTCTCGAGGTCGGCCAGCGCCATGAGCCCACCGCCGTCGCCCGTGGTCAGCACGACGGTGGCCGACGGCTTCGCCAATGCCGCCCCGGGCACCGACGGCCAGCCGAGCCCGATCGACTGGAACGCGGTGCCGACCATCGTCATGCGGTCGGGCGACGCGGCCGGCCAGTACATATTCGCCCAGCCGATGAAGTGGCCGCCGTCCGACACCACCACCCGGTCCGACGGCAGCAGCGCGCCGATGCGCGCCGCGACCGACCGGGGGTCGAGCCGGCCGTCCGGCGCGACGTCGTCGCCAGGTTCATATGCGCGCAGCGGCATGAGGTCGACGGACTCGCGCCAGCCGCTCGTCGCGAGGCCGCGCGCCTGCAGTCCGTCGGCGACGGCACGGGCCACGACAGCGGCATCCCCGCGCACATAGCCGCCCACGTGCGGGTGGGTCGCGGCAGGCGCGACATCGACCTGGAACACCCGCGTGCCGGGCGCGAACAGGTCGCCGAAGCGCATCGTGAACTGGTTGAGGGACGCCCCGAACACGACGGCGACATCGGCCTCACGGACGAGCTCCATCGCGCCCTCGGCGCCGAAGCCGCCGGTGACCCCCAGGTCGAACTCGGGCCGCGGGAAGATTCCGCGCCCCAGCGCCGTCGAGGCGGTGACGGCTCCGACCGCGTCGGCGACGGCGCCGAGCGCCTCGCCGGCGCCCGAGATCCACGCTCCGCGCCCGGCGAGCAGGAACGGCCGCTCAGCCGTCGCCAGCGCCTCCACGAGTCCCTCGACCGCGGCTTCGGCGAAGGCGCCGGCGGGCACCAGGGGGGCGGGAAGCCGGGGCTCCGGGGCCTCGGGAAGCGGACCGGCGTCGCGCGCGGCGACGTCGTAGGGGATCGCGAGCACCGTCGGCACCCGGTACGTCAGCGCGTGCTCGATCGCGATGATCGTCGTGGCCGCAGCATCCGCTCGCCCGACGGTATAGGTGCGCGCGCCGACCGCCGAGGCGAGGGCGATCTGGTCGACGTCCCACGGGCGCGGTCCGGACGTCGGCTCGTCGCCGACGACGAGCACCAGCGGCACGTGCGCCTGCACCGCCTCGGCGAGGGCGGTGAGCGTGTTCGTGAAGCCGGCGCCGTAGGTGGCGGTGGCGGCGGCGAGGCGACCGGACGCGCGGTGGTACGCGTCGGCGGCGACGACGCCGCCGGCCTCGTGGCGCACGGCGGTGAAGTGCACGTCGGTGGAGCGCTCGAGCGCGTCGAGGAAGTAGGCGTTGCCGTTGCCCATCACGCCGAAGACGTGGTCGATGTGGTGGGCGAGCGTGAGGGCGACGTGCGCCGAGACGGTGCTCATGGCAGGAGACATGGCGATGCCTTTCGAGACGGAACGGATCAAGAGCCGTATGTGTCTCGCGCCTGCGCGCTGCGTGCCCATTTTTCGAGCACCGGCGGGCGACGGTGCCACCGGACGTGACGAGTATAGGTCTTCGGGCAGGATGGGAGTCATGAAGACGACGCAGCTCCGCAGGTACACGCTGGTCGAAGGGGAGTACGACGCCTTCGTCGCCTGGTACATCGAGTGGATGCCGCGCGTGCGGCCGGCGGCCGGCTTCACGATCGAGTTCGCCTACGGCCTGCCCGAGACGAACGAGTTCGTGTGGGCCGTGAGCGCGCCCGGTGACGAGGAGGCCTTCCTCGCACTGGAGCGGGAGTATCTCGCGTCCGCGGCACGGGCCGAGGCGTTCGACGGGGTGCCGCAGCGCGTCGCGGAGTACAACATCCGCCTCGTGACCGAGTACCCCACCGCGGCCTGACCGGACGCGCCGGCCTCAGCCGCCGAGCGCCTCGCGGATGGCGCTCGCCGACCGGGTGAGGCGCGCCGCGATCTCCTCGTCCGAGTGCGCGCTCGCGACGAACACGACAGCGATCGCCGCCGGCCCGCGCCCGCGCACGACGAGCGGCACGGCGACCGCGCGCAGGCTCGGGATGACCTCGTCGTGGCTGGTCGCGAAGCCGCGGGTCGCGGCATCCGTCACCTCCGCCGCCAGCTCCGGTGACACACCGGACGGCCACGACGACGTCGGCAGCAGTGACAGGATCGCCTTGCCCGGGGCGCCGCGGGTGATCGGATGCCGCGTCCCCGGCCGCTGCGCGACGGGGTTCACCGCGTGCCGCGGCTCGACGCTGGAGAGCGTGACGCACTCCTCGTGGTCGAGCACCGCGAGGAAGCAGGTCACGCCGAGGTCGCCCGCGACCGCGGTGAGCTCGGGGAGGGCCTCGGCCTGCAGGTCGTGAGCGACGCCCGCGGCGAGGGCGGCGAGGCGCGCGCCCAGCTCGATGCGGCCGGCGGCGTCGCGCTCGACGAGCCCGTGGTCTTCGAGCGTGCGGAGCAGCCGGTAGGCCACCGACCGATGCACCTCGAGCCTTGCGGCGATCTCGTCGATGGAGAGGGGACCGCGCGCGTCGGCGAGCACTTCGAGGATCCGGATGCCGCGGCTCAGCGTCTGCGACGCAGGCGCCGTCGTTCCCTCGAGCCTTGTCACGCGGCATCCCTTCGTATACGATCTGTTCAATAGTAGAACGGCTTGTTCGAATATAGAACACGCCTCCGCTCGCAGCAAGCACCCCACGCGCCACGAGCCCTCGACACCGTCGTCCGAGGAGGACACCGATGCAGTTCCACCACCACGGCTACGTCTCCGCCGACCCGCGCGTGCAGGACGCCGCCGGCACGGGCATCGACCGCCCGGCCGAACTGCCCGACGAGACTGACGTGCTCATCGTGGGCTCGGGCCCCGCCGGCATGCTCCTCGCGGCCCAGATGTCGCAGTTCCCCAGCGTCACGACGCGCCTGATCGAGCGTCGCGACGGGCGTCTGGTGCTCGGCCAGGCCGACGGCATCCAGCCGCGCAGCGTCGAGACGTTCCAGGCGTTCGGCTTCGCCGAGCGCATCATCGCCGAGGCCTACAACATCGCGTGGATGAACTTCTGGGGCCCGGATCCCGAGAACCCCGACAACATCGTCCGCACCGCGCGCACCGAGGACTACGCCTTCAAGATCAGCGAGTTCCCGCACCTCATCGTGAACCAGGCGCGCGTGCTCGACTACTTCGCCGAGGCCGCGGCCCACGGCCCGGGCCGCATCGTGCCCGACTACGGGATCGAGTTCGTCGGCCTCACCGTGCACGAGACGGGCGAGTTCCCGGTCGAGGTGCGCGTGCGGCACACCGCGGGGGAGCGTGCCGGTGAGGAGCGCACCGTGCGGGCGAAGTACGTGGTCGGGAGCGACGGCGCGCGCAGCGGCGTGCGCGAGGCGATCGGCCGCAAGCACGTCGGCGCGTTCTCCGCGCACGCCTGGGGTGTCATGGATGTGCTCGTCAACACCGACTTCCCCGACTGGCGCACCAAGTGCGCCATCAACGCCGAGGCCGGGAACATCCTCCTCATCCCGCGCGAGGGCGGCTACCTCTGCCGCGTCTACGTCGACCTCGGCGCGGTCGCCGCCGACGACGACCACCGCGTGCGCCAGACGCCGATCGACGCGGTCATCGCCAAGGCGAACGACATCCTCCACCCGTACACGCTCGACGTGAAGCAGGTCGCCTGGCACAGCGTCTACGAGGTCGGCCACCGCGTCACCGACAAGTTCGACGACGTCGACGTCGACCAGGGCCACGACCCGCGCGTCTTCCTGACCGGCGACGCGTGCCACACGCACAGCGCCAAGGCCGGCCAGGGCATGAACGTCTCGATGCAGGACGGGTTCAACCTCGGCTGGAAGCTCGGGCACGTGCTCACCGGCCTCAGCCCCGCTTCGCTTCTGTCGACGTACTCGGCAGAGCGGCAGCCGGTCGCCCAGCAGCTCATCGACTTCGATCGCGAGTGGTCGAGCCTCATGGCCCGCAAGCCCGAAGAGATCTCCGACCCGCAGGAGCTCGCGACCTTCTACCTCGGCACAGCCGAGTTCCCATCAGGATTCATGACGCAGTACGGCGCGTCGATGATCGTGACGGATGCTGCGCACCAGGCGCTCGCCGAGGGGTTCCCGCTGGGCAAGCGGCTCAAGTCCGCGGAGGTCGTGCGCGTCTGCGACGGCAACCCGGTGCACCTCGGCCACCACGCGAAGGCCGACGGCCGCTGGCGGATCTACGCCTTCGCCGACGCGCCCGCCGCGGGCGAGGCATCCGTCCTCTCGGACTGGGCCGCGTTCATCGCCTCGCCCGAGTCCCCGGTGCAGCGCTTCACGCCGGAAGGCGCCGACGTCGACGCCGTCTTCGACGTGAAGGTCGTGTACCAGCAGGCACATGAGGACGTCGACATCACCCGCGTGCCCGAGGTGTTCCTGCCGAAGACCGGGCCGCTCGGCCTCACCGACTGGGAGAAGGTCTACGCGGCCGCGCCGAGCGCCTGGACGAGCACCGACATCTTCGAGGAGCGCGGCCTGTCGCGCGACGGCGTTGTCGTCGTCGTGCGCCCCGACCAGTACGTCGCGGCGGTGCTCCCGCTCGCGGCGACCGACGGGCTCTCGGCGTTCTTCGCACAGTCGTTTCTGCCCCAGCGCGAGCCGGCGGCCATCGCCGGCTGAGGGCCTCCGCGACGGCGATCGCGCCATTGCTCCTGTACATCGCGTATATCGGCCGCTCCGGCGGCGACGGGCCAGAATGGGCCCGGTAGACATCGACAGAACGGATGCCGCGTCCCCGCAGCATCCGGAACCGACAAGGGAGTCCCCGTGACCACGACGATCACCGAAACCCGTGAGTCCGAGCTGCTGGCGTCCGTCCCCGACGGGCTGTTCATCGGCGGGCAGTGGCGTGAGGCCTCCGGCGGCAAGACGCTGAAGGTCTACGACCCCTCGAACGGCGAGGTCGTCAAGGAGATCGCGAACGCGTCGCCCGAGGACGGCAAGGCGGCCCTCGACGCAGCCGTCGACGCGTTCCCGGCATGGGCGGCGACACCGGCGCGGCAGCGCGCCGAGATCCTGCGGCGCGCGTTCGACCTGCTGCAGGAGCGCAAGGAGGACTTCGCGCTGCTGATGACGATCGAGATGGGCAAGCCCCTGGCCGAGGCGCGCGGCGAGGTCGCCTACGGCGGCGAGTTCCTGCGCTGGTTCAGCGAGGAGACCGCGCGCGTGCAGGGCCGCTACGGCGCGAACCCCGAGGGCACCGGCCGAATGATCGTGTCGCAGCACCCGGTGGGCCCGTGCTTCCTCATCACCCCGTGGAACTTCCCGCTCGCGATGGCGACCCGCAAGATCGCGCCCGCGCTCGCCGCGGGCTGCACCGTGGTCATCAAGCCGGCCGAGCTCACCCCGCTCACGACCCTCGCGTTCGCGAAGCTGCTCGAGGACGCCGGCGTGCCCGCGGGTGTCGTCAACGTCTTCACGACCTCGACCTCTGGTGCCGTGTCGGAGCCCATCATCCGCGACCCGCGGCTGCGCAAGCTGTCGTTCACCGGCTCGACGCAGGTCGGCCAGCGCCTCCTCGAGCAGGCGGCGCAGGGCGTGCTGCGCACGTCGATGGAGCTCGGCGGCAACGCGCCGTTCGTGGTGTTCGACGACGCCGATCTCGACAAGGCGGTCGACGGCGCGATCGCGGCGAAGTTCCGCAACATCGGCCAGGCCTGCACCGCCGCCAACCGCTTCATCGTGCACCGCTCGGTCGCCGACGAGTTCGCCCGCCGCGTCACCGAGCGCGTGAACGGCTTCACGATCGGCCGCGGCACGGAGGAGGGCGTCACCATCGGCCCGCTCATCGACGACCGCGCCGTCGCGAAAGCGTCGCAGCTCGTGCAGGATGCGGTGTCGCGCGGCGCCAAGGTCGCCACCGGCGGCAACCAGGTCGACGGCCCCGGCACGTTCTCCGAGCCCACCGTCGTGACCGACGTGCAGGCGGGATCCGACATCCTCCGCGAGGAGATCTTCGGACCGGTGCTCGCCATCGTCCCGTTCGACGACGAGGACGAGGCCGTCCGCCTCGCGAACGACACCGAGTACGGCCTCGTCTCGTACGTGTTCACCGAGAGCCTGGCGCGCGGCCAGCGCATGATCGAGCGCCTCGAGACCGGCATGATGGGGCTCAACATGGGCGTCGTCTCCAACGCGGCCGCGCCGTTCGGCGGCTGGAAGATGTCGGGCCTCGGCCGCGAGGGCGGCGCCGAGGGCATCCACGAGTACCTCCAGACGAAGTACACGCTGACGCCCAACCCGTTCTGACGCGCCAGGGCGCAGGGGGACCCCTTCCATACGCGCGTGAGCGCGATCACTATGGACCTGTCGGCATCGACGACGAAGCGATGAGGGGTTGAGATGAGCGTTTACCGAGTGATCGACGTCATCGGAACGAGTGCCGCCTCCTGGGAGGAGGCCGCCCGAGAGGCCATCAGCACCGCATCGGGGTCGCTGCACGATCTGCGCATCGCCGAGGTGACGAAGCAGGACGTCGTCGTCGGCGACGACGGCACGCTCTTGTTCCGCTCGCGGATCCAGCTGTCGTTCAAGTACGCGCCGGAGTGATCCGTCGCGACGCCTCTGGTGGCGCTCCGCACGGCTCCCTATGTTGGGTGTCAGCGTGTGCGGGACCGAAGCGGAGGAGTCGCTGATGGAGTCACCGATAGATAGTCTGACCAGGTCCGAGCCGTCGTGGGGCGCGAAGATGGCGTTCGGCGAGACCATCGATGTCGGTGGGCGCCAGGTGACGCCGGCGGCGCTGGTCATCTTCGGGTTCGGCGGCGGCGGCGGGTCCGGCAAGTGGCCGGCGCGCGGCGGGCTGCCCGAGGGTGAGGGCGAAGGAAGCGGCGGTGGTGGCGGCGGCTACGTCCTGCCGATCGGCGCGTACGTGAGCGGGCCCGACGGACCGAGGTTCCAGCCCAACCCGGTCGCCCTGATCATCGTGAGCGTGCCTCTCGTCTCCGCTGCCGGATGGGCGCTGGCGCGCGTCATCACCGCAGCGAGATCGGGCCGGAGGTAGGGGGTGGCTCAGGCGACGGCGCACTTGATCAGACCGCTCACCCCGGAGACCTATCCGGCGTGGCTCGCGCTCGCGCAGAAGCACAACGGGGTGTGGGGCGGGTGCTACTGCTCGTACTTCCACGGCGACACCGAGCACACCGTCAAGAGCGAGTACGACCGCCCGACGTTCAAGCAGCGGCTCGTGGAGGAGGGCGTCGCCCACGCCGCCCTCGTCTTCGACGGCGACGACGCGATCGCGTGGTGCGAGTACGGCAGTCCGGCGGAACTCCCCGGCATCTACCATCGCAAGGAGTACGACGCGGGCGAGGCCAACCCGGCGCCGTGGCGCATCACCTGCTTCTTCGTCGACCGCGACCACCGGCGTTCGGGAGTGGCGCGGGAAGCGCTGGACGGAGCGATCGCGTTGATCGCGCAAGCGGGCGGTGGTGAAGTCGTCTCGTTCCCCAACGAGCTCCCGGTCGGCAAGAAGACGTCGTCGTCGTTCCTCCACAACGGCACCAGGGCCATGTTCGAGAAGGCCGGGTTCACGTTCGAGCGCCACATCGGCAAGAACAAGACCGTGATGCGCAAGACGGTTCCGCCGGCGGGCGCCTGAGGGCTATGGGAGTGGATGCTCCAGCCGGGCGCGTGCTTCGCGCTCGACGAGCACGGGGACGAAGTCGCGCACCTTCGCGCGCTCGAAGTGCGAGCGGGCCTCGGCCACGGCGCGCTCGATCTCGGAACGATCCTTCGAGGGGAACCGCTCTTCGAGTCGGTCCACGACGTCGGAGAGGGCCTGGTCCTCATCCACCAGCTCACGGGTCATGTGCTCAGGGTGCTCTTCGCCCTCGGTTCTCGTCAAGCAGGCGAGGGCCGCAGATGTCGGCGACGCGGATCAGTCGTAGGTGTCGGTCCACGACGCGATGTCCACGCCGTGGTTGTCGGGTGAGGCGAGAGACCACCAGGCCGGAGCGTGCGCGTCGTCGGCGAGTCTCCCGCCGGCCGCGAGCGCGGCATCCACCCGGGCCTGGGCCTGATCGGCCGGCACGAAGACGTCGACGTGCGTCCGGCCCCTCGACGGCGAGTCCCCGGTGATCGGGTTGAAGGCGAGTTGCGGTCCGCAGCGCAGCGGGTCCGCAGCATCCGTGTCGCCGAAGGCGTCATAGCCGAGTGCGGCCATGAAGAAGGGTCGCACGTCGGCCTCGGAGTGCTGGGCGACGTAGATGCCGATCGATTGCGCACGTGTGGGATCTGCGGTCAGGCGCTGCTCGGCGGCGGCCCGCGACACGGCGGCGGCGAAGTCCGCGGCGGCCGCGGGGATGCCTTCCTGGCCCGTGTACGGGATGCGCACCACCACGCCTTCGGGACGCACATCGATGTCGGGCCGGATGCCGGATCGCTCCGCGGCGGCGACGATCGGTGCGACGAGCCCTGCCGCGTGAGAGAGGGAGATCGCGGTGAAGACGGCCTGCGGTCCGGTGCCGGTGACCCGCCAGTCCGAGACGCCCGGCGCCCGATGGAACGCCGCCGCCGAGATCGCGCCCGATCCGTTCGCCGACTCACCCATGGAGATCTCCTATACCGGTTCGGTCGTGCGGATCAGGCCGCAGTTCACGCACGACCAGGCCACCAGGAAGCGCTCGTCGTCGAGGATCTCGAAGTTCAGGGCGTCTCCGCACGTGGGGCAGCTGCGCGGATCCGCGTCGTTCACCCTCATGCCCGCCAGCTTAGGGAGATCGGGCGCCGGGAGTCCACGGCGCGGGAAAGCGGATGCCTCGGGTCGAGCCATCCGCTCACCTCCGTCGCCGGTGGATCAGAGGACGACCAGGAAGCCCAGCACGGCGCTCACGGCCGACAGCACGGCGAGCACGATCGACGGGGTCGCGTTCTCCTTGCGTCGCGCGTGCACGGCGACCGCGCCGACCATGACGACGGTCAGGGCGGCCGCGGCGATCGGCGTGAGGATCGGCGCGATGCCGGTGAGGAGCGGCAGGATCAGGCCGATGCCGCCGATCACCTCGGCGGCGCCGATGAGCTTCACGGTGGGGTCGGCGAAGTCGTCTGCCCAGCCCATGCCGCTCGCGACGAGGGCGGACTTGGGGCGCGCGATCTTCATGGCGCCGGCCGCGATGAAGGCGAGGGCCAGCAGGCCGTTGAGGATCCAGAGGGCGATGAACATGCGGGTACTCCAGGGAGGAATCGTGAGGTCTGTTACTGTTTGTAAGCAACCCCATGATGCGTCACTGCGAGGACGCGTACAAAAGGCACATGCATGTAAGTAGGTGACACGCGATGGCGACCACCCTCACGGTCGAACTCCCCGGCGAGCCCACGCCGACCGGCTACGAGCGCTCGTGCGAGCAGGCCTCGCCCGGCTCCGACCACGGCCGCGCGATCCGCGACGTGCTGGACCGCATCGGCGACAAGTGGTCGCTCCTGGTCATCGGCACGCTCCGGCGTGAGCGGCTGCGCTTCACCGAGCTGCAGCGGCACATCCCGGGCATCTCGCAGCGCATGCTGACCCTCACGCTCCGCCAGCTCGAGCGCGACGGCCTCATCACGCGCACGGTCCACGCCGAGGTGCCGCCGCGCGTCGAGTACGAGCTGACGCCGCTCGGCGGCACGCTCATCCAGCTCGCGATGGCCCTCGCCGACTGGGCGATCGAGAACCACCCGCGCATCGAGGGCTCCCGCGCCGCCTACGACGCCGCGCACCCGCGCTGACGATCGCGGACACCCCGCGTCCGCGGCCTGGGCCATGATAGGCGGGTGGATGCCTCGACCCTGCGGTCCGAGCGGCTCCGGTCGCACCGCCTGAGCGCCCCCGCGGCGACGGTCGCCGACGCGGCGCGGCACATGCTCGCGACACAGAGCCAGGAGTTCTGGGGCGGGCGCTGGGCGCTCGCGACCCGCGTGCGCGGCCGCACGACGGTGCGCGACGTCGATGCCGCCTACGGCCGCGGCGAGATCGTGCGCACCTGGACCATGCGCGGGACGATCCACACGATCCCCACCGCCGACCTGGAATGGGTGCTGTCGCTCACCGCCGAGCGCCAGCGCCGGCAGGCTGCGGCCGTGCACCGCAACGAGGGGATCGACGCCGACGAGGCCGACCGCGCCGAGCGCCTGGCACGGGCCGCGCTCGGCGGTGGCAACCGCCTCGCGCGCAAAGAGCTGTTCGAGGTGTGGGAGCAGGGCGGCGTCTCGACCTTCCGGCAACGCGGCTACCACCTGCTCGTCGCCCTGTCGCTGCGCGCCGTGCTGTGCCAGGGGCCGGTCGTGCCGCGCGAGAAGGGGCCGACGCGCGAGCAGTACTTCGTCCTCGCCGACGAGTGGATCACGGATGCTGCGACCCCGGCCGATCCGATGGCCGAGTTCTTCGTCCGCTACATCGCCGCGCACGGACCGGCCGGCGCGCGGGACTTCGCGTGGTGGACCGGGCTCCCGCTGGGGGTCTCGCGCGCGGCGGCGGAAGCGGCATCCGATCGCCTGCGTCTCGTCGCCGACGAACCCGAACCGCAGTACGTGGTCGCCGGTTCCGCACCGCGGCGCAACCCCGGGGCTCCGGAGGTCGTCGCGCTGCCGCCGTTCGAGGAGTACTACCTGTCGTACGTCGACCGCACCGTGCCGTGCGCGCCGGAGTTCCTGAGCGCGATCGGCCCGAGCATGAACGGCATCGTGCGTCCGATCCTCGTCGCCCGCGGCGAGGCGGTCGGCGTGTGGACGCATTCGCTGGCGGTCGGCCGCCACGCCGAGTCCCCGGTGCCCGAGCTGTTCACCCCCGGCGCCGCGACCGGCGAAGAGATCGCCGCCGCGCTCGATCGCTACCGCGACTTCATCACGGCATAGCGGGCGAGGGATGCCTCGGGCCGCGGCATCCGTCCCTGCCGTCGCGGGTCACGCATGGCGGTCGAGGAAGTCGTACACCTCGTTGTCATCGACGCCCGGGAAGGCGCCGCGGGGGAGCGGCGAGAACATCTGCATGTGCACGCGCGCACTCGGCCAGGCCTTGCCGGTCCAGCGCTCCGAGACGTCGGAGGCGACGCGACGGCAGCACGACTCATCGGGGCACGTCGAGGTCGCGCGCTTCTGCGTCTCGCGGCCGCGGAACCACCGCGCGTCGTCGAAGGGCACACCCACCGTGATCGAGAACTCGCCCTCGGCGGTGGTGCCGGTCTGCGTCGAGCACCAGTAGGTGCCGGCGGGCGTATCGGTGTACTGGTAGTGCTCGGTGGTGCGGTTCTGCTCCGAGAAGGCGGCGCGCGCCGAGAACTTGCGGCACGCGATCTGGCCGTCGACGGCGCCCGTGACGTCCATCGGGAGCGGCAGGTCGTCGTTCTCGTAGACGCGCGAGATCGCCCCCGAGCCGTCGACGCGCAGGAAGTGCAGCTTGATGCCCAGGTGGTGCGTCGCGAGGTTGGTGAGCCGCATGCCGGCCGCCTCGTGCGTCACGCCGAACGCGTCGCGGAAGTCCTCGACGGCGAGGTTGCGGTCCTTCTTGGCCTGCTGCAGGAACGCGACTGACGCGGTCTCGGGCATGAGGCAGCACGCGGCGTAGTAGTTGATCTCGAGCCGCTGCTGCAGGAAGTCGGCGTAGTCGGTCGGCCGCTTGTGGCCGAGCAGACGGTGGGCCATGGCCTGCAGGGCCATCGAACGGAGGCCGTGCCCGCCGGGGATCGACGCCGGCGGCAGATAGATGCGGCCGTGCTCGAGGTCGGTGACCGAGCGTGTCGAGTGCGGGAGGTCGTTCACGTAGATCAGCTCGAAGCCGAGCTTCTCGGCCATGATGCTGACGGTGCGGTGCGTGAGGGCGCCGGACACGTGGCCCGCCGACTTGAGCTGCTTCTCGGCGAGCTTCTCGATGTCGGGGAGGTAGTTGTCGCGCTCGCGCATCATGAGCCGCAGCTCGGTGTTGGCGCGGCGCGCTTCTTCGGGAGTCGCGATGGCCTCGCGCTCGCGGCGTTGCAGCTCGCGGTGCAGGCCCAGGATCGCTTCGATCGTGTCGTCGGACATGCCCTTCGTCACCTTGATCGGAGTGACGCCGAGCTGGCGGAAGACCGATCCCGACTGTGCGCGTTCGAGCTCGATCTCGAGCGCCGCCCGACGGTTGGGCGGCTCGGCCGAGAGGAGGTCGCCCACCTCGACCCCGGTGGTCGAGGCGATCGCCTGCAGCAGCGACAGCTTCGGCTCGCGCTTGCCGTTCTCGATGAGGCTGAGCTGGCTTCCGGCGACCCCGACCAGTGCGCCCAGCTCGTCGAGCGTGTAGCCGTGGGCGAGACGCTGATGACGGATGCGGTGGCCCAGGGTCGACAGTTCGAGAGACGTGGGGGGCATTCCTTGATGCTAGCGAAAGAATCGCAACTCTTGACACCAGATTTCGTGGGAAGAGCCGTCTGTTACACCCGAAAGTAGAGGAAGAGCACGAATCTGCATCGTCGAAACAATCTGACGGTCGAATCAACGAGGAGCGACACCATGGCCCTTGCCGACATCTTCACCCGAACCGAAGGCTCCACCTCCGCCCGTCCCACCCTGACCCGGACGTATGGCGAAGCGCCGACCGTTCAGGGCGAAGGCATGGCCGCACTCCGCGCGTGGGTCGACGAGATCGCCGCTCTGACGCAGCCCGCTCGCATCCACTGGGTCGACGGCTCGCGCGCCGAGAACGACGCGCTGCTGCGCGAGATGGTCGACGAGGGCAAGCTCATCAAGCTCAACCCCGAGTGGCGCCCGGGCTCGTACCTGGCCCGCTCCCACCCGAGCGACGTCGCGCGCACCGAGGCGCGCACGTTCATCGCCTCGGCCCGCGAGGAGGACGCCGGCCCCACCAACAACTGGGCCGCTCCCGACGAGATCCGCGCCACCATCACGCCCCTGTTCGAGGGCTCGATGAAGGGCCGCACGATGTACGTCGTGCCGTTCTCGATGGGCCCGGTCGGCGGCCCGCTGTCGCACGCCGGCGTCCAGGTCACCGACAGCGCCTACGCGGTCACCTCGATCGGCATCATGACGCGCGTCGGCACCGACGTGCTGCGCGAGATCGCGGGCGGCGCCCACTGGGTCAAGACCGTCCACTCGGTCGGCGCCCCGCTGCAGCCGGGCCAGGCCGACGTCGCGTGGCCGTGCAACGACGAGAAGTACATCGTCCACTTCCCCGACACCCTCGAGGTCTGGTCGTACGGCTCGGGCTACGGCGGCAACGCGATCCTGGCGAAGAAGTGCTTCGCGCTGCGCATCGCGTCGGTGATCGGCCGCGACGAGGGCTGGCTCGCCGAGCACATGCTCCTCATCCGCGTGATCGACCCGGCGGGTCGCGCCTACCACATCGCCGCCGCGTTCCCGTCGGCGTGCGGCAAGACCAACCTCGCCATGCTCCGCCCGACGATCCCGGGCTGGCGCGTCGAGACCCTCGGCGACGACATCGCGTGGCTGCGTCCCGGGGAGGACGGGCGCCTCTGGGCCATCAACCCCGAGGCCGGCTTCTTCGGCGTCGCCCCCGGCACCGGCGAGTCGACGAACGTCACGGCGGTCGAGACGCTGTGGGGCAACACGATCTTCACGAACGTGGCGCTCCGCCCCGACGGCGACGTGTGGTGGGAGGGCCTCACCGACGAGGCACCGGCAGAGCTCACCGACTGGGAGGGCAACCCGTGGACCCCGGCATCCGGTCGTCCCGCCGCCCACCCGAACTCGCGCTTCACCGTCGCCGCGGCGCAGTGCCCGCAGATCGCCGACGACTGGGACGCCCCGCAGGGCGTGCCGCTCGACGCGATCCTGTTCGGCGGCCGCCGCGCCACGAACGTGCCGCTCGTGGTCGAGGCCACCGACTGGACGCACGGCGTCTTCATGGGCTCGAACATCTCGTCCGAGAAGACGGCGGCCCAGGAGGGCACCGTCGGCGAGCTGCGCCGCGACCCGTTCGCTATGCTCCCGTTCTGCGGCTACAACATGGCCGACTACTTCGGGCACTGGCTCAAGGTCGGGCAGCAGCTGCGCTTCGACCGCGCGCCGCGCGTGTTCCAGGTCAACTGGTTCCGCAAGGGCACGGACGGCCGCTTCCTGTGGCCCGGTTTCGGTGACAACTCGCGTGTCATCGACTGGATCATCCGCCGCATCGAGGGCGAGGTCGGCGCCGTCGAGAGCCCGATCGGCCGCCTGCCTCGCACCGAGGACCTCGATGTCGACGGCATCGACGTGCCCCAGGCCGACCTCGACGAGCTGTTCGCGGTCGACGCGCAGCTGTGGCTGCACGAGGCCGACCTCACCGAGGAGTTCTACCGCACCTTCGACGGCCGCGTCCCCGCTGCGCTCTGGGCCGAGCTCGCCGCGCTCCGGTACCGCCTGCAGCGCGCCTGATCCGGTTCCGACGCCTCGGCCCCGCCTGTGCGAGGGGTCGAGGCTTCGGTCTCGGTCGCGACCGGCGACAGTCCCACACAGACCGGCGCCCGGCCCTCTTCTTGGCAGAGGGGCCGGGCGCCTATTCTTTCCGCGTCAGACCAGCAGCTGGTGCTTCGCGAGGTCTCGGTAGAGCGGCGTGGTCTGCACGAGCTCGGAATGCGTGCCCTGGCCGACGACGCGCCCGTGCTCCATGACGACGATGTGGTCGCTGTCGACGACGGTCGACAGGCGATGCGCGATCACGACGAGCGTGCGGCCGGCCGCGACGGCGTCGATCGCCTCGCGCATGCGCTGCTCGTTGAGCCCGTCGAGCGACGACGTCGACTCGTCGAGCAGCAGGATCGGGGGAGCGGCCAGCAGCGCCCGCGCGATCGCGAGGCGCTGGCGCTCGCCACCCGACAGCATGACGCCGGACTCGCCGACGGGCGCGTCGACGCCGAGCGGGTTGCGGTCGAGCACCTCGCCGAGGTTGACGGCCCGGAGCACCGCTTCGCATTCCGCATCGGTCGCCTCGGGTGATGCCAGTCGCAGGTTGTCGCCGATGGTGCCGGCGAGGGTGGGTGCGTCCTGCTCGACGTACCCGAGCTGCGCCCGCAGGGCGTCGCGGTCGAGCGTGCGCACGTCCGTGCCGTCGAGCAGGATCGCCCCGTCGGTGGGGTCGTAGAAGCGCTCGATGAGCGCGAGGGTCGTGCTCTTGCCGGCACCCGACGGCCCCACGAGCGCGACCCGCGCCCCGCGCGGGACCGAGAACGACACGCCCCGCAGCACCTCGGCGTCGGCGGGGACGGATGCTGCGGCATCCGCCAATCCTTCGAGGCCGCTCTCGCCCGCCCCGTCGCCGAGAACGATCGTCGACGTGTCGACGTGCGCGCTCTCGAGCACGGCCAGTGCCTCGGACTCGGCCTTGCGGCGCGCCGCCACGACGTTGTCGGGGTAGCGGAACCGCACGTCACGGAACTCGATCGCGGCGGGTTCGCGCTGCTCGCCTGTCGCGATCTGCCGTTCGTCGCGGCCCTTCGCGACAGGTGAGCGCGGGTCGACCGCGCCCGCGGCGATGGCGGCGTCGTCCTGCGTCTCGGTCGGGAGGTCGAGCACCTCCTGGATGCGACCCAGGGCGCCGAGCGCCTGACTCACCGAGGTGATGGCGCCGAAGAACGAACCGAGCGGTGCGATCAGCATGAAGAGGAACATGATGAAGGTCACGAGGCTCGCGATCGAGAGCGCGCCCGTCGCGACGCGGAAGCCGCCGAGTCCGATCACGACG
This sequence comes from Microbacterium sp., assembly GCA_031555515.1. Classification (GTDB taxonomy): domain Bacteria; phylum Actinomycetota; class Actinomycetes; order Actinomycetales; family Microbacteriaceae; genus Microbacterium. The sequence continues at coordinate 35,952 of JAVBUG010000173.1, forward strand.
AGCAGCGACACCTGCAGCGCCACGTTCGCGATCGGCACCACGAGTGCCGACACCTTGGCGATGCGCACGCCGACCTCGTAGGCCTCGGTCGCCTGAGCGGTGACCGCGTCGACCTCGCGTGCCGTCGCGCCCGATGCGCGCACGGTGCGGATCGAGCCGACGGCGCGCTCGACGCCCGATGCGAGGGCGCCGACCTTCTCCTGCTGCTCGGTGGATGCCGTGCGGATCCGGCCGCTCAGCAGCACCACACCGAGCACCGAGATGCCGATCACGAGCACGATGATCGCGAGCAGCACCGGGTCGATGATCGCCATCGCGATGAGAGCGCCGGCGAACAGCAGCCCGTTTCCGATCGAGTCGGCGAGGCCCTGGGTGAGGGCGGCGTAGAGCAGGGTCGTGTCGCTGCCGACGCGCGAGACGAGGTCGCCGGTGCGGCGCGCGTCGAACTCGCTGATCGGCAGGTGCAGGATGCGAGAGATGAGCCGGCGACGGCTCGAGTACACGACGGCGGTGCCGGTGCGCTGCAGCAGGTAGTGCTGCCATCCCGAGATGAGCGAGGCGAGCAGCACGAACCCGACGAGCGCCCAGATCAGCAGCCCGAGGTCGAGGTTCTCCTGGACCCGGGTGATGACCTGGCCGACCAGCAGCGGCTGGATCAGCGACGCGCCCGCGCTCAGGATACTCAGCACCACGACGACGGCGAGCGTGCGCTTGTGCTCGAACAGATACGGCAGCAGCTGCCGGAACGTCGCGCGCGGCCCCTCTTCGGCCTTCCCGCGCCGGGAGCGCCCGCGGCGAGCGCGGGGGGTCTCCGCAGCAGCGGGGGCGGGAGGGGCTTCGTCGAGATCGGCGGAGGGCATGGGTGTACCTCGTTCGTGAAGGGGCTTACCTTCGACCGTACTTCTTGTGGACGGCCTGTCGGCTCACGCCGAGGGCGCCCGCGATCGCCTGCCACGAGAAGCCGAGGTTGCGCGCCTTGCGCACCTGCACCTCCTCGGCGCGTGCGAGCTCGCGTCGCACCTCGGCGAGACGGTGCAGCTCCGCGATCGGCTCGCGTTCGCCGGCCGCCCCGATCAAGGTGGTCAGTTCGTCGCCGCTCATCGGGCAGCCTCTCGTTTTCGGTCACGGATGCCGCGGCCCGCGGCATCCGTGTCAACCGTAGTTGACGCTCGTCAGGGTGTCAACGTGCGTTGACGACGACCGTGCGCGGTGGGCCACTGGGCGGTGTCGGAGCGGGGCGTTAGGGTAGTGCGGTGCCCGCCCCCGTGATCACCGCTGAGAACCTCGTCAAGGCCTACAAGGTCAAAGGCAAGCCCGACTTCCTCGCCGTCGACGGCCTGTCGTTCGAGGTGGCGCCGGGCGAGTCGTTCGGGCTCCTGGGCCCGAACGGCGCGGGCAAGTCCACGACGATGAAGATGGTGGGCGCGGTGTCGACGCGCACCAGTGGAGAACTGTCGATCCTCGGGCTCGACCCCGACCGCTACGGCCCCGAGATCCGGTCGCGCCTGGGCGTCGTGCCCCAGCAGGACAACCTCGACGGCGAGCTCAACGCCCGCGAGAACCTCTACATCTACGGCCGCTACTTCGGCCTGCCCGGCAAGGTGTGCCACCAGAAGGCCGATGAACTGCTCGCGTTCGCGCAGCTCGAAGACAAGGCCAAGAGCAAGGTCGAGCAGCTCTCGGGCGGCATGAAGCGGCGGCTCACGATCGCCCGCGGCCTCATCAACGACCCGCGCATCCTGCTGCTCGACGAGCCGACCACGGGTCTCGACCCGCAGGCGCGCCACGTGCTGTGGGACCGCCTGTTCCGCCTCAAGGAGCGCGGCACCACCCTCGTGCTGACGACGCACTACATGGCTGAGGCCGAGCAGCTCTGCGACCGGCTGATCGTCGTCGACAAGGGCCGCATCATGGCCGAGGGCACCCCGGCGTCGCTCATCCGCGAGCACTCCAGCCGCGAGGTGCTCGAGGTGCGCTTCGGCTCCGACCGCAACGAGCAGGTCGCGCCGCAGCTCGAGGGCATCGGCGACCGCGTCGAGGTGCTGCCCGACCGCATCCTCGTCTACGCGAACGACGGCGAGGCGGCGCTCGAGACGGTGGCGCACCGGGGGCTCACCCCGATCACGTCGCTCGTGCGCCGCTCGAGCCTCGAGGATGTCTTCCTCCGGCTCACCGGAAGGTCGCTGATCGAATGAGCCTTCCCTCCGAAGATGCCACGACCCGCGTGCAGCCCTCGCTCGACGAGCTGCGCGACGAGGCGATGCAATGGGGCCGCAAGCCCCGCGCGTTCGGCACCTGGTACGTCACCGAGCACATGGTGCGCGCGATGCGCGCGTACGGCTGGACCATCATCGTCGGCGCGCTCGGCCAGCCGATCCTCTACCTGCTGGGCCTCGCGGTCGGCCTCGCCGCGCTCATCGACGCCCCGATCACGCAGAATGGCGTCGAGGTCTCGTACCTCGTGTTCGTCGCGCCGGCCCTGCTGATGACCGCCGCGATCTCCGTCGCGTCGGAGGAGTTCTCGTATCCGGTCATGGCCGGCTTCAAGTGGCGCCGCTACTTCTTCGGGTTCAGTGCGACCGGGCTCTCGCCGGGGCAGATCGCCGGCGGTGTCATCTCCGGCGCCTCCGCCCGCATCATCGTCGTGGTGGTCGCGTACTACCTGTTCCTGTGGCTGTTCCAGGCGGTGCCGAACCCCGAGACCGGGTGGCTCACGATCCCGATCGGCCTGCTCGCGGGCCTCGCGTTCGGCATCCCGTACATGGCGTACGCCGCCTCGATCACCGACGACAAGGGCCAGGTCGCGCTCGTGCAGCGCTTCATCTTCATGCCGATGTTCCTGTTCTCGGGCACCTTCTACCCGCTGGCCACGCTGCCGCTCTGGCTGCAGTGGATCGGGTGGGTGTCGCCGCTGTGGCACGCGACCGAGCTCGGCCGGGTCGCCACCTACGGCCTGCCCATGGACCCGTTCGTGATCGTCGTGCACGTCGGCTACCTGCTCCTGCTGTCGATCGGCGGCTACGTGATCGGCCGCCGCATCTTCCAGAGGAGGCTCGGCGCATGACCGTCGCGACCGGAACCGAGACCGGCGCGATCCGCGCCGGCGGCGTGCGCGCGCTCTGGGCGGGCAACCCGCAGTCGGTCGTGCAGCGCGGTCTCATCGCCGCGCGCTCGTCCAGCTGGGCCGTCGTGCTCTCGGGCTTCTTCGAGCCCGTCTTCTACCTCGCGTCGATGGGCATCGGCCTCGGCTCGCTCATCGGCGACGTGCAGACGTCCAGCGGCGTGGAGGTGCCGTACGCGGCATTCATCGCCCCCGCTCTGCTCGCCGTCTCGGCGATGAACGGCGCGATCTACGACTCGACGTGGAACGTCTTCTTCAAGCTCAACTACGGCAAGCTCTACGAGGGCATGCTCGCGACCTCGCTCGGGCCGCTCGACGTCGCGCTGGGCGAGATCCTCTACGCGCTGCTGCGCGGCCTGCTGTACGCGACCGGCTTCATGATCATCATGCAGATCCTCGGCCTCAACCTGGCGTGGACCGCGATCCTGGCGCTGCCGGCGGTGCTGCTCATCGCCTTCGGGTTCGCGAGCCTCGGCATGGCCGTCACGAGCTACATGAAGACGTTCCAGCAGATGGACTGGATCAACTTCGTGCTGCTGCCGATGTTCCTGTTCTCGGCAACGCTGTACCCGATCACGATCTACCCCGAGTGGATCCAGCACATCATCATGGCGTTCCCGCTGTGGCACGGCGTCGAGCTCGTCCGCGGACTCACCACCGGCATCCTCACCCCCGAGATGTGGTGGCACGTCCTCTACTACGTCGTCATGATCGCCATCGGTCTGGTGTTCACGACGAAGCGTCTGCGCGCGCTGTTCCTCGACTGATCCCGTGCTGGTCGTCGAACTCGTCCTCTGCGCGATCGGCATCGCATCGGCCGTCGCCGTCTCGATCGGCTTCGGCAGTATGCCGTGGGACGACAGCCTCGGCGAGATCGTCGGCACCTTCGGGATCCTCATGGTGCTCGTCGCGGTCTACATCCGCATCTGGTGGGCGAGCACCGGCGACGGACGCGACTCGCGCACGAGGCTGATGTGGTACCTGCCCGCGGCGATGACGGCGATCATCACGCCGGGACTGCTCTCCGCCGGCACCGGCGCAGACCGGCCTCCCTTCGTCGACGTGATCTGGTTCCTCGTCTTCGCGTATCTCGCGGCGCTCCTCGGATTCCTCGCGCTGTTCCTGTTCCTCCTGCCGCTCGAGGCGCTCGGGCGCGGCATCCTCCGCCTGCTGACCGGCAAGCCCGGTGGCGGATGGCTGCTCTTCTGGGGCACCGCCGGCGCGCTGCTCACCACCTTCGTCTTCGTCGGCGCGTTCGCTCTGGACGACCTGCCACCCGGACGCGCGGGCGCGCTTCCGGTGCTGTTCGCGCTGCTCGGGATCCCGTTCGGCTACACCGTCGAGTCCGAGGCGCTGCTCTGGGTCGCGCGTGCGCTCGCGCTCGTGCTGACCGCGATGCTGCTCGCGTCAGCGCACTTCGGTGGCAAGCAGCGGGAGCGCGAGCAGGCGGAGCGCGCCGCCGACCGCGAGACTCTGCGGCAGCGTCGGCACGCCCGGCGCGAGGCGCAGCTCACGCGCGACCGCGCGCTCCGCGACGGCGCCGACCCTTCCTGACGCGGAGGCCCATCGCACGCGCGGCGGCGGCGGTGGCGTCTGCGCGGTCACTATTGAACATGTTCAGAAATGAGGCTAGTTTCTGAACATGTCCAGTTCTGTCGGCACCGCAACCAAGAGCGAGCGCACGAGAGCGCTCATCCGCGACATCGCCCTGCGCTCGTTCCGAGAACGTGGGTACGACCAGACCACGATCCGGCTCATCGCGTCCGAGGCCGGCGTGTCGGTGGGCACGACGAACTACCACTTCGCGTCGAAGAACGACCTCGTGCAGGAGCTCTACCTCGACGTGCAGCAGCAGCACCGCGCGGCGGCGCTCCCGCTCCTCGAGACGAGCGACGATCTCGTGGAGCGGCTCGGCGTCGTCTTCCGCACGGGGCTCGCGCAGCTCGAGCCCTACCACCGCTTCGCCCCGGAGTTCCTCTCGGCGGCGGTCTCACCCCGTTCGTCGATCAACCCGCTGTCGAGCGACTCCTCGGAATCGCGCGAGATCGTGGTCGGGCTCTTCCGCGAGGCGATCGCCGGTGCCGCAGACAAGCTCCCCGCGGAGTTCGACGAGGATCTGCCGTCGGCGCTGATGCTCGGTCACCTGCTGCTCGCCCTGTTCTGGGTCTATGACACGTCCGAGGGCCGGGAGCGCACGAGCAGACTGCTCGACCGGGGCCTGCGACTCCTCAAGCTCTCACTTCCTCTGGTGCGGCTGCGCGTGCTCCGCAAGCCGCTGCGCGAACTGCTCGACCTCATCGCCGAGGTGCAGGCGTGAGCCACGGCGAAGCCGCGGCGAGTGCATCCGAGGAGTCCCCGGCTGCGGCGGGCGTGGGGCTCTGGAGCGAGCGGTGGTTCCGCGTTCTCACGGTGCTGAATGTCCTCGTCGTCGTCGTCGCGTCGGCGTGCGTCTGGGCTGCCTCGCTGAGCGATGGGCTGCCCACGGCGGCATCGTGGTTGATGTTCGTGCTGCCCGTCGTTCCCGCCACCGTCGCCATGCCGGCCGTTTCGGCGGTCATCGTGGGGTCGGCCGCGGCGTTGTCCTCGCTCAACACGTTCGGCGAGAGACAGAAGGGGCGGCGCTTCCTCCGTGCGATGACGGTGTGGGGCACCATCGCGCTCGGCGCACCGGTCGCGTTCGCGGCGGTGTGGATCTTCGTCGCGGCGATCGGATCGCTGCGGTGACCCGGCGCGCGATCTACGTCAGCATCCGCATCGCTGTGCCGATGGAGCGGGTGTGGCAGCTCACCCAGGACCCGGCGCTGCACGCGCGCTGGGACGTGCGTTTCAGCCGCATCACTCCGACCGAACCCCTGGCCGGCGGCGGCACGCGCTTCGTCTACGAACGGCATCTGCCAGGCCGCACCATCACAGGCATCGGAACGACGATCGGCGAACGCGAGCGTCCCGATGGAACGCGCACGTCCGCCCTTCGTTTCGACAGCGACAGCCGGCTCTCGCCGCTCGGCTCCGGTCGGGGCTACTGGCGGTACCGCCCGGACGGTGATGGCGTCGTCTTCACGACCGGGTACGACTACAGCCCGCAGTGGGGTCGCGCGCTGGATCTGATCGTCCGGCCGCTGATCGGCTGGGCGACCGCCTGGAGCTTCGATCGGCTGCGGATCTGGGCCGAGACCGGCACTCCGCCCGAGCGGTGGCCGCTGCCATCCGTGCTGCGGCTCTGGAGCGCAGAGCGTCCTCGCGCCGCCCGGTGCAAGCGCCGTCCTCGCGGCCGTCGGGTGATGGAGGACGCCCCGGCGACGCTCCACGAGTTGGTGCACCCGTGAGCGCCCAGACCGCGGTGGCGACGTCGATCTTCGCGCGCGCCATGGGCGACGACTTCTCCCGCCTCCACCCCATGCTGCAGCGTCGCTTCGGAGTCGGGCTCGCGGCGGGCTACGCGTGCGTCGGCCGCGGCACCATGGCCACGATTCGGCGGGGCCCCTGGTGGACGATCCCGTTCCTTCAGATCGGGCGCTTCCGCAACATCCTCATTCCCGAGACGGGGCAGGGCATCGCGTTCACGATCGAGAACCATCCGTACCGCGACCCGTTCGGACGCGAGACGGTCACCTTGGTGCGTCATTTCCGGATGCCGCGTGCCGTGCGCCGCTTCGACGCCACGATGGTCCTCGGCGATGACGGCCGGATCCTCGACTACCTCGGCAGTCATCAGCACCTCGCGGTCGACCTCCGGCTGACAGCGGAGCCCGACGGAAGCCTCCTGCTGCGGTCCGACCGGCAGCGGTTCTACGAGGGCCCGTTGGGCTTCCGGTTCCCGATGCTCTTCAGCGGTCGGGCAGAGCTGCGCGAGAACTACGACGATGTCGCACAGGTCTTCCGCATCCGCCTCGAGGTGCGCAACCGCGTCTTCGGTTTCCTGTTCGGGTACGAGGGTGAGTTCCGCTGCGAGTTCCCCGAGGCGGCCGACGCACCCTCTCACACGAAGCCCGTCCGGCACGAGAGACGCACGTGAGCGGAGACGGCGGATGCTGCAGCCCACACCGGGCTGCAGCATCCGTCGTCTGCAAAACGGGGGGTTAGAGCGAGCCGGTGGCTCCCACGCCCAGGTCGGCGTCGTAGTCGACGTCCTTGGTCTCGGGGGAGAGGAGGAGCGCGATGAAGGTCAGCACCCCCATCGCCGAGAGGTACAGCCCGACGAGCCACGGGCTGCCGTCGGCCGCGGCCCACAGCGCGACCGCGACGATCGGCGCCAGGGCGGCACCGAGGATCGACGACACGTTGTACGAGATCGCCGAGCCCGAGTAGCGGACGTTCGTCGGGAAGAGCTCGGGCAGGACGGCGCCCATCGGACCGAACGTCGAGCCCATCAGCATGAAGCCGAAGATCAGGAATGCCTGCGTCAGGGCCCCGGTGAACTTAGGGTCGAGCTGCGGCGACAGGAACAGGTTGAACGTGAGGCCGAACACGATGATCAGGCCCGTCACCCACAGCAGCAGACGGCGGCGGCCGATCGTGTCGGCGATCGGACCCGACAGCAGCGTGAAGATGCCGAAGAACACGACGCCGATGATCTGCATCAGCACGAAGTCGGTGTAGCCGAAGCCGAGACCCGGATAGAACTGCGCGGCGAAGGCCGCCGGGTCGAACGCGGTGCCAGCGGCCTCTGCGGCCTTCTGCGCCGCCGCGGACGCGACCTCCAGGTCGGCCGCCTTCGTGCCGTACGAGAGCGTGAAGTTCGTCATCAGGTAGAACAGCACGTAGGTCGCCAGCATGATGAACGTGCCGAGGATCAGGTGCCACCAGTGGTGACGCAGGACCGTGCCGAGCGGGAACTTGCGGATCGCGCCCTTCTCTTCGGCCTTGACGAACGTGTCGGACTCGACGAGGCGCAGGCGCACCCACAGGCCGATGATGACCATGACGGCCGAGAACAGGAACGGCACGCGCCAGCCCCACGCGAGGAAGTCGGCCGAGCGCTGACCCGCGCCGTCGGGGTGGGGGAGCAGGAAGTTGATCGCGAGGAACACCGAGTTCGCGATGATGAAGCCGAGCGGTGCGCCGAGCTGCGGGAACGTGCCGTACCAGGCGCGCTTGCCCTTCGGGGCGTTCTCGGTCGCGACGAGGGCGGCGCCCGACCACTCGCCGCCGAGTGCGAAGCCCTGGAACAGGCGCAGGATCAGCAGCAGGATCGCAGCCCACACGCCGATCTCGTTGAACGTCGGCAGGCACCCGATGAGGAACGTCGCGATACCCATGGTGAGCAGCGACGCGACGAGAGTCGCCTTGCGGCCGAACCGGTCGCCGAAGTGCCCGAACACGATCGCGCCGAGGGGGCGCGCGATCATCGCGGCGCCGAAGACGCTGAACGACAGCAGCAGCGACGTGGTGTCGTTGCCGGTCGGGAAGAAGAGGATCGGGAAGACCAGGACGGCGGCGGTCGCGTAGACGTAGAAGTCGTAGAACTCGATCGTGGTGCCGACGAGGCTCGCCAGGATGACGCGGGAGCGGGGGTTGGCGGGTGCCGCGGAGGTCGCGGCGGTCGTGCTGGGGGAGGACATATTCACCTGGGGCGTGCGCGGAGCGGGGCATCGGGGTGGGATGCGGCGGTGGGCGGACGCCGGGCGCAGGGTGACGCGTCAGGCGGCACTGCACTGGATCACCGTGGGTGCGGGCGTTGTCGCCCGGCACAAAAGACCAGCCTACTCCCGGGATTCCGCGCCGGGCGCAGAGACGGAAAACGGATGCTGCGGCCCAGGGCCGCAGCATCCGTGTCGCGTGTCAGGAGGTCAGCGCCAGAGCACCGCGATCGCGGCGTTGGCGAAGGTGAGCACACCGATCGACCAGAAGATGGCGCCGGGCACCGAGCCGGTCTTGCGCTGCCGGCCGGCGCCGATGCCCAGGAGCGCGCCGATGATGACGAGGATGACGAGCTTCACGCCGATCTTGGCGTAGTTGAGGTCGTAGTCGATGCCCCACGGCGCGGCGAGGATGAGGCCGGCGAGGCCGGCGATCGCGAGGCCCCAGTTCATGAGGCGCGTGATCTGGTGCTTTCCGTTCACCGCTTCGACGACCCAGGCGCCGAAGAGGATGGCGAAGCCCACGAGGTGGACGAGCACGACGACGTGGCGGAGGATTTCCATGCCATCAGTCTAGCTGAAGGTTGTCGTCGTGACCCGTCCGATTCGTCCCGCGCCCGAGCGGCTCAGGAGCGCAGGTCGCGCAGCACCACAGCGGTGCGGATCGCCGCGTCGGCCGCCTCGAATCCCTTGTCTTCCACCGAGCCCTCGAGGCCCGCGCGGGCGATGCCCTGGGCCTCGTCGTCGAGCGTGAGCACGCCGAAGCCGACCGGCTTGCCGGTGTCGAGCGCGACACGGGTCAGGCCGTCGGTCGCCGCGTTCGAGACGAACTCGAAGTGCGGTGTGCCGCCGCGGATGATGACGCCCAGCGCCACGACCGCGTCGGCTCCGGCCTCCAGAGCCGCCTTCGCCACGACGGGGAGCTCGAACGAGCCGGGCACGCGGACGAGCCGGTGCGACGCGCCCGCGGCATCGGCGGCGCGTGCGGCGCCGGCGATGAGGCCGTCGGTGATCGTGTCGTGCCACGTCCCCGCGACGACGACCACGTCGAGTCCGCTGCCGTCGACCGGTGCCGTGGCCTCGGGTGCGCCCTTGCCGCTCATCGTTCTGCTCCTTCGTGCATGTGTGCGATGGCGTCCGCAAGGTCCGCCTCGTTGATGATGTGACCCATGCGATCGCGCTTGGTCTCCAGGTACTGGTGGTTGTTCGGGCCGACGCCGACCAGGAGCGGCACCTGCTCGACGATGTCGAGCCCGAGCTCGCGCAGTTGCTTGACCTTGTCGGTGTTGTTGGTCAGCAGGCGCACCTTCTCGAGGCCCAGGTCGGTGAGGAGGCCGGCGGCCGCCGCGTAGTCGCGGGCGTCGGCGGGGAGGCCCAGCGCGAGGTTGGCGTCGACGGTGTCGAGGCCGCGCTCCTGCAGCGAGTACGCGCGCAGCTTGTTGATGAGGCCGATGCCGCGCCCCTCGTGGCCGCGCATGTAGATGACCACGCCGCCGTCCTGCTCGATGGCGTCGAGGGCGGCCTCGAGCTGCGGGCCGCACTCGCACTTGAGCGAGCCGAACGCCTCGCCCGTCAGGCACTCCGAGTGCACGCGCACGAGCGGCGCGTCCGAGAGTTCGCCCGACACGACCGCGATGTGGTCGGTGCCGGTGACGCGGTCCTTGTACGCGAGGAACCGGAACTCGCCGTGCGCGGTGGGCACGTGGGCCTCGGCGCGCAGGCTCACGCGGCGCTTGTGCGCATTGCGGATCGCGGGGTCGCACGGGGCGTTCTCGTCGAGGTACGCGGCGAGCTGCTCGATCGTGATGACCGGGATGCCGTACTCAGCGCCGAGCTCCTGCAGTCCGGGCAGGCGCATCATGCTGCCGTCCTCGGCGACGACCTCGCCGATGACGCCGACGGGTGCGAGCTCGGCGAGCTTCATGAGCTCGACGGCGGCCTCGGTGTGACCGGCACGTTCGCGCACGCCGCCGTCGACGGCGCGCAGCGGCAGGATGTGGCCGGGGCGGATCACGCTGGTGGGCGTCGACTCGGGGTTGGCGAGCACGTTGAGCGTGTGGGCGCGGTCCGCGGCGCTGATGCCGGTCGACACGCGGTCGGCGGCGTCCACGCTCACCGTGTACGCGGTGCCGCGCGCGTCCTCGTTGTTCTCGACCATCGGCGGCAGGTCGAGGCGGTCGGCCCAGTCGGCGGGCATCGGCGCGCACAGGAAGCCGCTCGTCCAGCGGACCGTCCACGCGACCCACTCGGGAGTGGCGAGCTGGGCCGACAGGATGACGTCGCCCTCGTTCTCGCGGTTCTCATCGTCCGCGACGATGACCGGCCGGCCGGCGCGCAGCGCCTCCAGGGCCTCGGGGATCGTGGCAAGGCTCATTTCGAGCCTCCTTCCGTGGGTGCGGACGCGTCCGCGGGGAATCGAGCGAAAGACAGCAGCCGCTGCACGTGGCGCGCCAGGATGTCGGTCTCGAGGTTGACGCGGTCGCCCGCCACGCGGGCGCCGAGGGTCGTCGCGGCGAGGGTCTCGGGGATGAGCGAGACCTCGAACCAGCCGTCGCCGGGGGCGGCGGCGCTGGCACCGCTCACGGTGAGCGAGACGCCGTCGACGGCGACCGAGCCCTTGTCGACGACGAGCGGGGCGAGCTCTGCGGGGACCGAGATGCGCAGGACCTGCCACTGTTCGCCGGGTCGCACCTCGAGCACTTCGCCGGTGCCGTCGATGTGGCCCTGCACGATGTGCCCGCCGAGGCGGCCGTGCGCGGCTGTCGCACGCTCGAGGTTGACGACGCGGCCGGCGGAGACGCCCTCGAGGGTCGACATGTCGAGCGTCTGCTTCATCACGTCGGCGGTGAACCAGTCGGAGCCCTGGTCGACGACGGTGAGGCACACGCCGCTGACCGAGATGGAGTCGCCGTGCGCGGCATCCGACACGGCCTTCGGCCCGCGAACCGTCACACGCACGCCGTCTCCTGACGGCTCGACAGCGGTGACCTCGCCGATCTCCTCGATGATTCCGGTGAACATCAGGCGTCTCCTTCCGAAGCGGGGTGGGCGACGAACAGCAGATCGTCGCCGAGAGGGATCACGGATGCCACGGCCAGGCGTCGCGCCTCGCTCATGGTGGTCACCCCGATGTCTTGCACCGCGAGCCGGTCGCCGCCGAGCAGCACCGGAGCGACGTACACGAGCAGTTCGTCGGCGAGCCGCTCGCGCAGGAACGACGCCGCGACGGCGGGGCCGCCCTCGACGAAGACGCGCTGCACGCCGCGATGGCGCAGGTCTTCGAGCATGGCGGGCAGCCCGCCCGAGGCGTCGTCGCCCGGGTACTGGAGGAAGTCATGGGGATGCTGCCGCACGGCCGCCGCGTCGGGCACGGCGCGCGCGCCCACGACGACAGGAACGGGCTGGCTGGGCAGCAGCGTGCCGTCCTCGGCCCGAGCTGTCAGCGCGGGGTCGTCGGCGAGCACCGTGCCGGTGCCGGCGATGATCGCGTCGGCCTCGGCGCGGCGGCGGTGGACGTCTGCGCGAGCCTCCGCCCCGGTGATCCACTTGCTGGTGCCGTCGGATGCCGCGGCCCGGCCATCGAGGCTCTGGGCCCACTTCACCGTCACGTGCGGCCGGCGCAGGCGCTGGACCGTCAGCCACGAGTCGAGGAGCGCCGTCGCCTCGTCGGCGAGCAGGCCGGCCTCGACCTCGACGCCGGCTGCGCGCAGCCGCGTGGCGCCGCCCGAGGAGTGGTCGCCGGGATCGGCGATCGCGTAGACGACCCGGGTGACGCCCGCGGCGATGAGGGCCTCGGAGCACGGTCCGGTGCGACCGGTGTGGTTGCAGGGTTCGAGGGTCACGATCGCGGTCGCGCCGCGCGCGGCGCCGGGCGCGAGCCGCGACAGCGCGTTCACCTCGGCGTGCGGGGTGCCCGCACCGCGGTGCCAGCCCTCGGCGAGCACGTCGCCGTCCGGCGACAGCAGGAGCGCGCCGACCTGAGGGTTCACGCCACGCGGACCGCGTCGGGCGATCGTCAGCGCCCGACGCATCGCGTCGTGTTCCGCTGTGCTCGCCATCCGGCCCCTCGTCTCGTCGTTCTCGACGCCCCGGGGCATGGGAAGCGGAGGCGCGCATGGCGACGCCTCAAGTGCTGCCTCCCATCCGGACTAGCGACCTGCTTCCCTCAGGAAACCTGTCGCATCACCGTCGGTTCCGGAATTCCACCGGATCGGCCGCGGCGGCATCCGAATCGGATGCTGATGCCTTGGCTCGCGGACTGTCACCGCCGGTTCGGATTCTCACCGACCCCGGAGCACGTTGATGCTCTCGAGTGTAGTCAACGCGGCATCCGTCCATTCATTCCATGTCTTCGAATGAAGTCCGCACACCCGACGGATGCCGCTCCGGTCTCACTCCAGGAGAGCGCGCGCGGTGGCCTCGTCGACGATGAGGTCCGTCGCGATGCGCGCGGCGAGGGCGCCCTTCAGGCTCGCGAGCTTGGACACCCCCGACACGATGCACAGGCGCCTCGGAATGCTGCGGAGCACGTCGAGGCTCGGTCCGGTCGCGCGGTCGTTGAGGGCGATGCCGTCGCTCGAGCCGTCGGCGCGGTAGAAGACCGTGGCCACGTCGCCGACGACGCCCTCGTCGGCGAGCTGATCGAGTTCGGCCGGCTCGAGATAGCCGCCGCTGTACACGTGGCTCGGCACGCGCGACCCGGCGGAGCCGGTGCTGAACAGCACGAGGTCCATCGCGGGCAGCATGTCGAGGATGCGCCGCGTGCTGCGCTCGCGCCACATCGCGTCCTTGGTGGCGGGGTCGTCGAAGAACGCCGGGACGGGGAACTGCTGCGCGCTGCCGTCGTACGCGGCGGCGAACCTGCTGAGGATCTCGCTCGCGTAGAGGAGGCCGGTCGAGTGGGTGTTGCCCGAGCCGTTCAGCTGCACGAATGTCGCGCCGTGCACCGCCTTCGGCACGAGGTGACGGCTCACTGCGGCGGTCGTCGACCCCCACGCGACCCCGACCGTCATGTCGTCCTGGACGAGGTCGAGGAGCGCGTGGGCGGCGGCGACGGCGACGCGCTGCAGTCGATCGACCTCGGTGGCGTCATCGGGGACGGGGACGACCTGGGCGAGGGTGCCGAAGCGCTCGGCCAGCCGCTCCTCGAGCCGCTGGGGAGCGGCGAAAGGGGACCGGATGCGGATGTCGACGATCCCCGTCGCACGTGCGTGCGTGAGCAGCCGCGACACCGTCGAACGCGACGTGCCGAGCTCGCGCGCGATGGCGTCCATCGTGCGGTCCTGCACGTAGTAGAGGTGCGCGGCGGTGAGCGCGCGCTGCATCGTGCGGGCGTCGCCGATCTGGTCCACGGGTCCATCGTGCACGTATGTGCATATCGCCTGCAAGGACGTCCAGCGGTGTCATGATGGGACCACAGCACGACGATGGGGGATGCGATGACGGCGCGGGCACGGGAACGAGGATGGGCGACGCTCGCGGAGCGGCCCTACGCCGACGTGCTGATCATCGGCGGCGGCATCAACGGCCTGGCGACCTTCCGCGACCTGGCGATGCAGGGGGTGGATGTCGCCCTCGTCGAGCGCGACGACTTCGTCAGCGGCGCGTCGGCGGCGTCGTCGCACATGATCCACGGCGGCATCCGGTACCTCGAGAACGGTGAGTTCCGGCTCGTGCACGAGGCCGTGACCGAGCGCAACGCGCTGCTGCGCACGGCGCCGCACTACGTGAGGCCGCTGCAGACCACCATCCCGATCTTCTCGACGTTCTCGGGCGTGCTGTCGGCGCCGCTGCGGTTCCTGCGTCATGGCGGCGGAAAGCACCGCGAGCGGGGAGCCGCACTCATCAAGATCGGGCTCGTGATCTACGACTCCTTCTCGCGCGGCGGCGGCGTGTTCGGCAGGAGCACGGTCCCGCGGCACACCTTCCACGGGCGCAGGCGCTCGCTCGCGCAGCTGCCGCAGCTGAATCCCGAGGTGAAGTACACCGCGACGTACTGGGACGCGTCGCTCCACGATCCCGAGCGCCTCGCCATCGATGTGCTGCGTGACGGCCGGACGGCCGGCGGCGACCGAGCCCGGGCTGCGAACTACACCGCGGCGGTCGGCGTCGAGGGCGGGCGCGTCGTGCTGCGCGACGCCCTGACCGGCGAAGAGGTGCGGTTCTCAGCATCCGTCGTCGTCAATGCCAGTGGTCCGTGCCCCTACCACCCCCCCGCCCCCCGCGGCGCCCCGCCCCGGTACATGGGCGGCACCAAGGGCTCGCACATCGTGCTCGATCATCCCGAACTGCTCGCGGCGACCGGCGGGCGGGAGCTGTTCTTCGAGAACGAGGACGGGCGCATCGTGCTCATCTACCCGCTGAAGGGACGCGTCCTCGTCGGCACCACCGACCTCGAGCACGACATGGCAGACCCGGTCGTCTGCACCGAGGCGGAGGTCGACTACTTCGTCGAGCTGATCGGCCAGGTGCTGCCGACGATCCCCGTCGAGCGCCCGCAGATCGTCTACCGCTTCGCCGGCGTACGCCCGCTTCCCGGCCACGACGACGTCTCGCCGGGGTTCGTCTCGCGTGATTACCGCGTCGAGTCCGCTCCGCTGATCGGTGGGGATGCTACGGTCCTGAGCCTCATCGGCGGCAAATGGACCACGTTCCGGGCGTCGGCCGAGCACCTCGCCGACCGTGCCCTCGAACTGCTCGCCCGGCCGCGCCGTGGCTCGACCCGAGGCGTGCCGATCGGCGGCGGTCGCGGCTATCCGATGACCGAGCGCGCCCGGCAGCAGTGGATCGCGGCTCACGCGGCCGACGTGCCTGCCGGCCGCGTCGCGATGCTGCTCGACCGCTACGGCACCGTCGCCGCCGCCGTCGTGGACACGATCGCCGCGGATGCCGACGACGCGCTGCTCGAGCACCTGCCGGGCTACAGCTCCGGCGAGCTGCGGCACCTCGCTGCGACGGAGGACGTCACGCATCTCGACGACCTGCTGCTGCGGCGCACGAGCATCGCCTTCGTCGGCGAGGCGACGGCGGAGGCGGTCGCCGAGGCGGCGTCCGCGGTGGCGCCGGTGCTGGGGTGGGACGCCCAGCGCGCAGACCTCGAGGTCGGGCGCGCGCTGGACCGGATCCACGCCGCGGATCCGGCCTGGGTCCCCGCCGCCGCGCGATAGCCTGACCGCACGCGCGCAGGGCGCGCGGCCGACCTGCGCGGGCGATGTCGCCCGCCGAGCAAGGAGACGACGTTGCCCGACCACGTGCTATCCATCGACCAGGGCACGACCTCGACCCGTGCCATCGTGTTCGACGCCGGCGGCGCCGTGGTCGCGGTGTCCCAGCGGGAGCACGAGCAGATCTTCCCGCGCGCCGGTCGCGTGGAGCACGACCCGGTCGAGATCTGGACCAACACGGAGTGGGTCATCGCCTCGTGTCTCTCGCGGGCCGGGCTCGCAGCATCCGATGTCGCCGCCATCGGCGTGACGAACCAGCGCGAGACGGCGATCGTCTGGGAGAAGCGCACCGGGCGTCCGGTGCACAACGCGCTCGTGTGGCAGGACACCCGCACGCAGCCCCGGATCGACGAACTGGCGAGCGAGGGCGGCGCTGACCGGTTCGCCGAGACGACGGGGCTGCCGCTCGCCACGTACTTCTCGGCGTCGAAGGTCGCGTGGATCCTCGACAACGTGGACGGAGCGCGCGCGGCCGCCGAAGCGGGAGAGCTGCTGTTCGGCACCCCCGACACCTGGGTGGTCTGGAACCTCACGGGCGGTGCGCGCGGCGGCATCCACGTCACCGACGTCACCAACGCGTCGCGCACGCTGCTGATGGACCTGCGCACGCTCGACTGGTCGGACGAGCTGCTCGCCGTGTGGGGCATTCCGCGCGCGATGATGCCCGAGGTCCGCTCCTCGTCCGAGGTCGTCGGACACTCGTCCCTGCCGTCGGTGCTCGACGGGGTGCCGATCGCCGGGATCCTCGGCGACCAGCAGGCGGCGACCTTCGGGCAGGCGGCGTTCGACGCGGGGGAGTCGAAGAACACGTACGGCACCGGCAACTTCCTGCTCGTGAACACCGGCACCGAGATCGTGCGCTCCGGCAGTGGCCTCATCACCACGGTCGGCTACCGGATCGGCGACGAGCCTGCCCGGTATGCCCTCGAGGGATCCATCGCGGTGACCGGCTCGCTCGTGCAGTGGCTGCGCGACAACCTCGGCATCATCCAGCGCTCCGAAGACGTCGAGACGCTCGCCGCGAGCGTCGACGACAACGGCGGCGCCTACTTCGTGCCGGCGTTCTCCGGGCTCTTCGCGCCGTACTGGCGGCCCGACGCGCGCGGCGCGCTCGTCGGACTCACGCGTTACGTCAACAAGGCGCACATCGCGCGCGCGGCGCTCGAGTCGACGGCGTTCCAGACCCGGGACGTGATCGACGCGGTCGTCGCCGACACCGGCCGCACGCTCGACGAGCTGCGCGTCGACGGCGGCATGACGCGCGACGACATCCTCATGCAGTTCCAGGCCGACATCCTCGGCATCCCGGTCGTGCGCCCGAGGGTCGTCGAGACGACCGCGCTCGGCGCCGCCTACGCCGCAGGTCTCGCGACCGGCGTGTGGAGCGACCTCGACGAGCTGCGCGCGCACTGGCAGGAAGACGTGCGGTTCGAGCCCCGCATGCCCGAGGACGAGCGCGAGCGCCGCTATCGGCAGTGGCGCAAGGCCGTCTCGAAGTCGCTCGACTGGGTCGACGACGACGCTCGCGTGCTCATGGGCACGACCGGCGACTGAGGGCTACTTCAGCAGGCGTGAGAGGCGCCGGTCGGCGAGCATCTTCCCGCCGGTCTGACATGTCGGGCAGTACTCGAGCGAGTTGTCGGCGAAGAAGACGCTGCGCACCTCGTCGCCGCAGACCGGGCATTTCTCGCCCCGACGGCCATGCACGTGCATGCCCCGGCGTTTGGCGTCCTTCAGCTCGGCCGGTGGCTTGCCGGATGCCTCGGCGACAGCATCCGTCAGCGTCTCGGTCATCGCGTCGAAAAGTCGCGTGATGTCGTCGTCGGAGAGCGATGACGCGAGCGCGTACGGCGACATCTTCGCCGCGTGGAGGATCTCGTCGGAGTAGGCGTTGCCGACGCCCGCGATGATCATCTGGTCGCGCAGCACGCCCTTGATCTGCGTGCGGCGACCGGCAAGGACGTCGGCGAACGCGTCACGCGTGAAGGACGCGTCGAGAGGGTCGGGGCCGAGCCGGGCGATGCCGGGCACATCGGCGGGCTCGCGCACGACATAGACCGCGAGCGACTTCTTCGTTCCGGCCTCGGTGAGGTCGAACCCCGCCCCGTCCGACAGGGCGACGCGCAGGGCGATGGGCGTCTTGCCCGGGCGGATGATCGTCTTCGGCAGCTCGTCGTACCAGCGCAGCCACCCCGCCTTGGCGAGGTGGAACACCAGGTGAGGGCCGGTCGTGGCCAGGTCGATGAACTTGCCGTGGCGCTTCGCGCCCGTGATCTCCTGCCCGTGGAGAGCGTCGATCGGCGGGTCGTACGTCTTCAGCGCCGCGATGTTCGCGACGCTCGCCCGCGTGATCTGCACGCCGGTGAGCCGCTCGCCGAGGAAGTCGACGAGTCCCTGCACCTCGGGCATCTCGGGCATGCGCTCATCCTGCCATGCCGCGGCGACACGCGGGCCGGTCGATGAGGGCCGGGACCGCGCGACCCCGCGACCTGACGGGGACGGTCGTCAGTCCTCGAGGACGGGCCAGGGCTGCGGCATCCGTTCGTCCGTCTTCAGCAGTCCCGCGATCCAGCCGTCGTCGCGGTGGTCCGCGCTCACGAGCGCCTGGCGGAGGGTGCCCTCGAAGCGGAAACCCAGCGCGCGGGCGGCGCGCGCCGACGGCTCGTTTCCGACGACGGCGCGCCATTCGATGCGCGTGAGGCCGGCCCCGTCAGGCGAGAAGGCCCAGTCGATCACCGCGTTCGCAGCCTCGCGGAGGCGTCCGCCGCCACGCTGATCCGGGGCGATCCAGTACCCGATCTCGCCGTTGCCCTGCCCGTCGAGGCGGTAGAACCCGATGGTGCCCACGAGGGTCGCGCCGTCGCGGATCACCCACGTGCGGTGCAGCTCGCCCGCCCACTGCTCCGCGACCGCGCCGATGAACTTCTCGGCGTCCGCGCGCGCGTACGGCGAGGGCACCCGCGTGTACCGCTGGATGTCGGGGTCCTGGCACGCTGCGTGGATGGCGTCGACGTCCTCCGCGCGCGGCACGGACAGCTCGAGGCGCGCGGTGCGCAGGGTCACGGGCTCCATCCGCCCACCCTATGGGCTCCGGGCGCGCCCGCCCGCGGGGATGCCGTTCTCCGGACCGCTCCCGGCGCAGCAACCTCGGACCGCGCGTCTCGCGCCAACCTGTATGCCGCGCCTGCGGAACTGGTCCGAGGGCCGCCGCCCAGGTTCCGAATTCAGGATCGGGGGCGCGCCGCGGGGCCCAGGCTCGCGTCATTCCGCGGTCTGCTCGCAGATCTGCGCACTCCCATCCTGAGTTGGGAACACGGCCCGGCGTTCATCACGGCCGCGGGCCCCACGCGGCCCGCGGCCGTCCCCGGCGCTCGGCTGACATCCCACCCCGGTTCCCAACTCAGGATGGCCGGCGGGATGCCGGCCCGCGGCGGTTAAGTTTCCGGCCACCCGCGCCGTCGGCGCGGCTGCGCATCCTGAATTCGGAACAGAGCTGGGGGAGGAAGAGAGCAGCGCTGGCTCCTCCACAGGCGGCGGCGGGCATGAGTCCTCCACAGCTCAGGGCGAATGCCCGGACGCGCCGTCCGCCGTGCGCGAGCCTCGGTCGAATGTGGGAGACGCACAGAACTCGCGCCGAGCTGTTCGGCGAAGGCATGACTCGGCGGGAGATCACGGCGCTCGTCCGCGCCGGGGAGCTCATCCGCGCGCGTCGCGACCGCTACTTGCCCTCCGATGCCCCGGACGCCGTTGTGCGCGCCGTGCGCGTCGGAGGCCGTCTGACGTGTCTATCGCTGCTGGAGATGCTCGAGGTCTTCGTGCTCGAGAACTCCCGGCTGCACGTCCATCTCAGGCCGAGGGCCAGCCGCATGCGCTCGCCGCACAACCGGAAGAAGCGTCTCGACCTGTCGAAGCCGCATGGCACACGGCTCCACTGGGAGGTGCTGCCTGAGGATCCGGGCAGCGCGACCTGCGTCGACATCGTGGTCGCTCTCGCGCAGGCCATGGTCTGTCAGAGTCCCCGGGCAGCGGTGGCTTCGATAGACAGCGCGCTCAACAAGGAGTTGCTCACCGAGGCGCAGATCGCCGAGGTCTTCGCGCTGATTCCCGCGCGGTACTCGGTCCTTCGCCCGCTCATCGACGGACGCTCGCAGTCGGGGCCCGAGACGTTCGTCCGCCTCATGCTGCGGGCTCTCGGCTGCACCTTCGATCTGCAGGTCGAGTTCGACGACGTCGGGTTCGTGGACCTCGTGGTCGACGGATGGCTCGTCATCGAATGCGACAGCCGGCAGCACCACAGCGACTGGGCGCAGCAGCTCAAGGACTACCGTCGCGACCTCGCGCTCGCGCGTCAGGGCTACGCGGTGCTGCGCCTGACGGCACAGGACATCATGCACCGGCCGGACGAGGTCATGCAGGCGATCGCGGGGCTGACGGCCCGCAACGGTGGCTGACCGGTGCCGCTGCTCCTGGGTCTCCAGCTCCGAGCGTTCCGAATTCAGGAGACGCGCGCAGGACGTCTGGGCCTCGGCCCGAGAATACGCGCGGCAACGAAGAGAGACGGGATGCCGATCCTGAATTGGGAACGGGAGAGGACGGATGCCGCGGCCCGGGGCCGCGGCATCCATCCGGGGTCAGCGGGAGCGGCGGAGGAGGCCGACCTTGTCGTAGACGTCGGCGAGGGTGCGCTCGGCGACGTCGGACGCCTTGCCGGCGTTCGCCGCGAGGACTCGGTCGAGCTCGGCGGGGTCGGCGAGCAGCTCGAGCGCCCGCGAACGCACCGGGCCGAACTCGTTGACGACGACCTCGGCGAGGCCCTTCTTGAAGTCGCCGTACCCGCGGCCCGCGTATTCGTCCTCGATGGACGGGATCTGGCGGCCGGTGAGGGCGGCGTAGATCACAAGCAGGTTCGAGACGCCGGGCTTGGCCTCGCGGTCGTAGCGCACCGAGCCCTCGGAGTCGGTGACGGCGCGCATGATCTTCTTCGCAGACACCGCCGGCTCGTCGAGCAGCCACAGCACGCCGGCGTCGGACTCGGCCGACTTCGACATCTTCGCGGTGGGGTTCTGCAGGTCGTAGATGCGGGCCGTCTCCTGCTGGATGACGGGCATCGGCACCGTGAACGTCTCGCCGAAGCGGCTGTTGAAGCGCTCGGCCAGGTCGCGGGTGAGTTCGACGTGCTGCTTCTGGTCGTCGCCCACCGGCACGATGTCGGTCTGGTACAGCAGGATGTCGGCGGCCATCAGCACGGGGTACGTGAAGAGACCGACCGAGGTCGCGTCCGAGCCGTAGCGCGAAGACTTGTCTTTGAACTGCGTCATGCGCCCGGCCTCGCCGAAGCCCGTGATCGTCGACAGGATCCACGCCAGCTCTGCGTGCGCAGGCACGTGCGACTGCACATACAGCGTCGACTTCGAAGGCTCGATGCCCGCGGCGATGTACTGGGCGGCGGTGCGGCGCGTCTTCTCGCGGAGGTGCTCGGGATCCTGCGCGACGGTGATCGCGTGCAGGTCCACCACCGAGAAGTACGCGTCGTACGACTCCTGCAGGTCGCGCCACTGCATGAGAGCCCCGATGTAGTTGCCGATCTGAAGCGAGTCGGCGGAGGGCTGCATGCCGGAGTACAGGCGCGATCTACTCATCCGAAAAGTCTATAGAGCGGATGCTGCGCCTCAGCGCCCGATCGAATAGTCGGCCACGACGGGGGAGTGGTCGCTCCAGCGCGTGTCCCACGAGGGCGCGCGCACCACACGGTAGTCGGCGACCCGGGCACCGAGCTCGGGCGTCGCGAGGTGGTAGTCGATACGCCACCCGGTGTCGTTGTCGAACGCGCGCCCGCGCATCGACCACCAGGTGTACGGGCCGTCGACGTCGCCGTGGAAGCGGCGGCCGATGTCGACCCAGCCGAGGCCCTGGCCGGTCGAGCCGTCGACGCCGGCGACCTCCGCGCCCTCTTCGCCGAAGAAGCGGTCGAAGTACGCACGCTCCCGGGGGAGGAAGCCCGCCTTCTTGAC
>JAVBUG010000079.1:0-3621 GCA_031555515.1 Microbacterium sp.
GCGCGGGCGTCGGCGCGGTTCTGCGCCCGCTCGAGCTCGTCGGCGGTCGGTTCGGTCGTCACGACGCCGGCGGCAGCATCCACGATCACCGTCTCGCCGTCGCGCAGCCCGGTCGCCGAGGTGGCGCCCACGATCGCGACGATCGACTTCTCGCGCGCGAGGATCGCGGTGTGCGAGGTGGGCCCGCCCTCGGTGGTGACCAGAGCCAGCACTTTGTCGAGGTCGAGGAGGGCCGTGTCGGCCGGTGCGAGATCCTTCGCGACGAGCACGAACGGATAGCCGGGGTCGGGCACGCCCGGTGCGGGCACGCCGCGGAGGCGCGCGATCACGCGCTGCGCGACGTCGTCGAGGTCGGCGGCGCGCTCGCCGAGGTAGCCGCCCATCGCCGTGAGCTGGTCGCGGAACGACGCGAACGCGTCGAACACCGCGAACTCGCCCGTCTTTCCCTGGGCCAGGCGCGCGCCGATCTCGTCGGCGAGGGTCGGGTCCTCGGCCATCATGGCCTGCGCCTCGAGCACCTCCTGAGCGGCTCCGCCCGCCTGCGCCCCGCGGGCCTCGAGCTCCCGTGCGACGGCGGCGACAGCATCCGTCACCCGCGCCTTCTCCTCGTCGGCGCTGATCGTGCTCGGCGCGTCCGACGGAGCCGGCGCCGGCTCGGCCATGCGCGCGACGGGGCCCTGGGCGACGCCCAGGCCGATTCCCACACCACGGAGTTCGGTCATGTTCAGGCCTCCGCGTCGTGGTCGGTGGTGAGGAGTTCCGCGAGCGTGTCGAGCGTCGACTCGGCGGTGTCGCCGTCCGCGGTGAGGGTCACGTAGTCGCCCTGCTCGATGCCGAGCGCGAGCGCGCCGAGGATGCTCGCCGCGTTGACGGGGCTCCCCGCGTCCTTCGCGATGGTGATCGGGATGCCGGCATCCTTCGCGGCCTGCGCGAACAGCTTCGCCGGACGCGCGTGCAGACCGTGCGCCGATCCGATGCGGACGGTGCGGGAGATGGGTGGCATGTCGTGACCTCTCTGTCTGGTCTTGGTTCTGTGCATGAAGTTCAGCCGGGCGGCGCCGCGTCCGCGGCCGGGAGCGGCCCCCCGGGGCTCCCGATCGCGGCGCGGACCAGCGCGAGTGTGCGGGTGCCGTCCCGGTCTCCGAAGATGTCGGGCGGCAGCAGCACCACTGTCGTGCCTCGCGCGGCCGCATCACGTTCTATGCGCTCGAGCGCATGGAGCAGGTGCGGACCCACGAGGACGACGTCCGCGGCATCGAGATCGATCGGGAGCGATTGCTCGGTGCCGGCGAAGGCGGAATAGTCGAGTCCCTCTGCGTGGGCCGCGTGACGCACGCGCTGGGCGACGAAGGTGCTCGAGGCACCCGCTCCGCAGACCACCAGGATCCTCATCGATCCGCCTCCTCTTCTGGCCATTCTTGTGAGAACGCTGGGAGCGGCACAACCACTCCTTCTTCCGCAGGGGCGGAAACGCGGCAGCGACCGACGGCCGCGGGCACCGGCCCGCGTGGTTGACTGGGACTGTGACCCGAGCCCGGCAAGATCGTGTGCTCGGACTGCTCCTGCGCGACGGTGACTGGGTCACCGCATCCGCTCTCGCCGACGCGCTGGGCGTGACTCCGCGCAGCATCCGCTCCTACGTCACCGCCGCGAACGCGCGGGTGGCGCCGGGCGTCGCGGTCGAATCCGGGCCCCAGGGTTACCGTGCCGGAACCGACGCCGCGGCGGCGCTGCGGGCGGGCGGCGACACGGGCACCCCGCGCGACCGGCTGCACACGCTGGTGCGCGCCCTTCTCGACGCCCCCGACGGCATCGACGTGTTCGAGACCGCCGATGCGCTCCACGTCTCGCCCGCCACGCTCGACGCGGACCTCGCCCGCGTCCGGGGGCTCCTCGGTGGCACGGAGCTCACGCTCGAGCGCTCCGCGTCGCGTGCGCGGCTGCGCGGCACCGAGGGCGCGCAGCGGCGCCTGCTCAGCCGTCTCGCGCACGACGAGATGGATGCCGGATCGTTCGACCTCGCCGCCCTCCGCCGCACCCTCGGCGAAGGGTCGGTCGGCGCGCAGGCGTTCGGTCCTTTCAAGACAGAGCTCGTGGCGCGCCTGGGCGAGCTCGGCTGGTTCGTCAACGAGTTCGGCATCGCCGACGTGGTCATGCACATCGCGATCGCGGCCGACCGCACCTCGCGCGACCGGCCGCTCGACGTCGCCACCGGCGCCGCGGCCGCACAGGAGCGTCCGACGCAGAGCCAGGTCGCCGCGATCATCGCCGAGCTGTCGGAGCGGCACCTCGGCGTGCGGCTCGGCGGCGCCGATCTGCAGCACCTCGCGACGCTGGTGCTGACGCGCGTCGTGGCCCCCGACGGGCATGAGGACGCAGCATCCGCGACCGCACCGTCGTCGCTGGATCCCGAGGTCGAGGCAGTGGTGAGAGAGGTCGTGACCGCGGCCGCCGACGAGTTCCTCGTCGACATCGCGCACGAGGACTTCGTCGCACGGCTCGCCCTGCACGTGCAGAACCTGTTGCACCGCGCACGCGAGCAGGCATGGTCGCGCAACCCGCTGACGCGGTCGCTGAAGTCCACGTACCCGATGATCTTCGAGGTCGCGGTGTTCATCGCGAGCCGGCTGCAGCAGCGGCTCGGCATCCCGCTCCCCGACGACGAGATCGCGTACATCGCCATGCACGTCGGGGGCCGGCTCGAGCGCAGCCGGCGCGCCGACCAGCTGCTCACCGCGACGATCGTGTGCCCGGGCTACTACGACCTGCACGAGCTGCTGCGCTCGAGCGTCGATCGCTCGCTCGGGCGTCTGGTCGAGGTGGTCGGCGTCGAGACCCGCGTCGATCCCGACTGGGCCTCCATCGACACCGACCTGGTCCTCACGACGATCGACCCGCCGGCCGCGACCGACCGGATCGTGCGCATCCAGCCGTTCCTCACCGACGCCGACGTCGAGCGCGTGCAGGCGGCGGCCGGCCGCATCCGGCGCTCGCGCCGGCTCGCGCGGCTGCGCGCCGAGCTCGAGCGCTACTTCGAGCCGTCCGCGTTCGTGCGCGGCCTCGACGAGGCTGCGGGGGAGGAGGGGGTGATCCGCGGTCTCGGCGCCCTGCTCCAGGCCCGCGGAGTCATCGACGCCGAGTACGTCGAGCGCACGATCGAGCGGGAGCGACTGTCGTCCACCGCGTTCACGGACGCCCTGGCGGTGCCGCACGCGCTCGAGATGACGGCATCCCGGACCGCCATCGCCATCGGCATCGCCGACCCGTCCATCCCGTGGGGCGACGGCCGCGTGCAGGTCGTGGCGCTCGTGGCGTTCTCCGAGACCGATCGCGAGGCGTTCCAGACCGTCTTCGAGCAGTTCGTCGAGGTGTTCAGCGAGCGCGACAGCGTGCAGCGCCTCGTGCGCCGCGGCACCGACTTCAACGCCTTCCTCGACGAACTCGTCGCCGTCATCGACGGCTGAGCCGCAGCATCCACCCCCCCTTTCCCGGCGTTGCTGCCGGGGTTTGGGGCGCAGATTCTCCGTCGGGGCGCCGAAACTGCGCCCCGACGGACAAACCGCGCCCCAAGACCGACCCGCCCGGCGGCCGCGCACCCGCCCGCTGCCGAAGGCCTCGGGA
>JAVBUG010000278.1:0-2588 GCA_031555515.1 Microbacterium sp.
CCGACCTGTCGGTGCCGGCCCGGCGGGGCGACTGGTGGTACTACGGTCGCACGGTCGAGGGGAAGCAGTACGGCATCCAGTGCCGCGCCCCGCTCGCCTCGCCCGACGACTGGACGCCGCCCGTCCTCTCACCCGAGACCGAGGTGCCGGGCGAGCAGGTGCTGCTCGACGGCAACGTCGAGGCCGAGGGCCACGACTTCTTCTCACTGGGCAGCTTCGAGGTGTCCCACGCCGGCACTCTCATGCTCTACGGCGTCGACGTCGCCGGCGACGATCGCTATCACGTGTGGGTGCGCAACCTCGTGACGGGCGAGCAGCTCCCCGACGAGATCCCCGACACGTTCGCCGGCGCGACCTTCTCCCCCGACGGCCGCTTCATCGTGTACACGACGGTCGACGACGCGTGGCGACCCGACACCGTCTGGCTGCACGAGCTCGGCACGCCCGTCGCCGACGACGCGAAGCTCTTCCACGAGCCCGACGAGAAGTACTGGGTCGGCGCCGGGTTCACCCGCAGCGACCGCTTCCTCGTGATCGGGCTCGGCTCGTCGATCACGTCCGAGGAATGGCTCCTGGATGCTGACGACCTCCGCGGCAAGCCGCGCGTGGTGTGGCCGCGCGCCGAGGGCGTCGAGTACGACTCCGAGCACGCCGTCGTCGATGGCGAGGACGTCCTCTTCATCCTCCACAACGACGGAGCCCTGGACTTCGAGCTGGTGCGGGTGGCAGCATCCGATCCTGCCGGCGACCGCGCTGTCGTGATCCCCCATCGTGCCGGCGAGCGCCTGCTCGGCGTCTCGACCTTCCGAGACTGGGGCGTCGTCGGCTACCGCCGCGGCGGCCTCGCGCGCCTCGGCATGCTCGACTACTCGACGGGCGCCGTCGACGAGATCTCGTTCGACGAGCCGCTGTACTCGGTGGGCACCGGCGGCAACCCCGAGTGGGCCCCTCCCCTGCTCCGGCTCGGGTACGGATCGTTCGTCACCCCGGGCACCGTCTACGACCTCGACATCGCGACGCGGGAGCTGTACCTGCGCAAGCGCCAGCCGGTGCTGGGCGGCTACGAGCCCGACGACTACGCGCAGGCCCGCGTGTGGGCGACCGCCCAGGACGGCACGCAGATCCCGATCTCGCTCGTCTACAAGAAGTCCTTCGGCGACGCGGGCGTCGCACCGCGCCCCGTCCACCTGTACGGCTACGGCTCGTACGAGCACTCGATCGAGCCCGGCTTCTCGGTGCCGCGCCTGTCGGAGCTCGACCGCGGCGTCGTCTTCGCCGTCGCGCACGTGCGCGGCGGCGGCGAGATGGGCCGCCAGTGGTACGAGGACGGCAAGCTCCTCAACAAGCGCAACACGTTCACGGACTTCGTCGACAGCGCGCTGCACCTGATCGACAACGGGTACACGACGGCGTCCCAGCTCGTCGCCGAGGGCGGGTCGGCCGGAGGCCTCCTGATGGGCGCGGTCGCGAACATCGCGCCCGAGCTCTTCGCCGGTGTGCTCGCCGACGTGCCGTTCGTCGACGCGCTCACCACGATCCTCGACCCCTCGCTGCCGCTCACGGTGATCGAGTGGGACGAGTGGGGCGACCCGCTCCACAACGCCGACGTCTACGCCTACATGAAGTCGTACTCGCCGTACGAGAACGTGCGGACGGATGCTGCGTACCCCCGCATCCTCGCCGTCACGTCGCTCAACGACACCCGCGTGCTGTACGTCGAACCCGCCAAGTGGGTCGCGCGCCTGCGCGAGGTCGGCGCCGACGCCCTGCTCAAGTGCGAGATGGTCGCCGGTCACGGCGGCGTCTCGGGCCGCTACAACGCGTGGCGCGAACGCGCGTTCGAGCTGGCGTGGCTGCTGGACGTGCTGGGCGTCGCCGACGCCTGAGTCAGGGACGCACGTCCCGGGCGAAGGCGACGGCCTCGGTGCGGTTGGCGGCGCCCAGCTTCGTGAGGATCGATGAGACGTGGACCGACGCGGTCTTCGGGCTGATGAACAGCTCACGGCCGATCTGCGCGTTGCTCAGGCCGCGGGCTACGAGCTCGAGCACCTGTGACTCGCGCTCGGTGAGAGACGCGACCCTTGCGCGCGGGTCGCCCGCAAGGCCCGCGCGGGCCGCGAGCTCGTCGGTCCATCGCGTGAAGAGCACGTCACCGGTTGCCGGAACCTGATCCCTCAGCTCCGCGAGGGTCGCCTCCGCGCCCGCCCGGTCGCCGGACGCGACCAGCGCCGCGGCGAGCCGCAGCGTCGCCAGGTGCGCGAACTGGACGGGGAGTCCGTGGCCGTCGCGCGCCGCGGCGTGCACGGCTCTCCATGCGGCAACGCGGGCCGGGGGCGCAGCATCCGTCGCGAGCTCCGCCGTCGCGCAGGCGACGAGCGGAGTGAGCGCGCCACGAGCCGACAGCTCGGACGCGACCGCCTCAGCCTCTTGACGCACGTCGGCGACGCCGCGGTCAAGGGCGGCGTCCGCGCCCCGCACCCCGGCAGCCTCCGCGACCAGCCACGCTCGCAGCGGAAGGCCCCAGGGGCGCACCCAGGACTGCGTCTCGGAGGCGCGCAGGACCGTCTCGAGTTCGAGAGCGCCCGCGA
>JAVBUG010000217.1:0-3453 GCA_031555515.1 Microbacterium sp.
TCCGCGTCGTTGCGCATGAGATGGCGTTCCATCTCGTCCAGCAGGCGCTGCTCCTGTTCGGAGAGTGGCATGCATCCCCCTCTGTACTTCGGTGGCTCGATTGTACGCGTGCCGTTCCTCACTAGGCTAGGCCCGTGTCCGCCCCTGTTGAGCCGATCGAAGCCATTTCCCAGCGAGTGGACATGTTCATCTCGGCTCAGCGGCAGAGCGTGGCCGATGCCGGCCCCGAAGCGGCCCGATTCGTCACGGCGGGAGCCGATGCCGTCACCGGCGGAAAACGCCTTCGCGGGCGCTTCTGCATCTCGGGGTGGAGGGCAGTGGAGGAAGCCTCCGGCCCGGCGGGCGCCGCCCCCGTCCCCGTCATCGCCGCGGCCGCCGCGCTCGAGGTCTTCCACGCCGCGGCTCTCGTCCACGACGACCTGATCGACAACTCCGACACGCGCCGCGGCCGTCCGTCGGCCCATCGCGCCCTCGAGGCCGGACATCTCGGCTCGGGCTGGATCGGCGACGCGGATGCCTTCGGCCGTTCAGGAGCGATCCTGCTCGGCGACCTGCTCGTGGCATGGAGCGACGATCTCCTCGAAGAGGGACTCGCCGAGACCTCGCCCGACCGCGCGGCCGCGGCCCGGAGGCAGTACGCCCTCATGCGCCGGGAGGTCACTCTCGGGCAGTTCCTCGACGTCGCCGAGGAATCCGCGTTCGCCAGCGAGCCCGACGACCGGCACGCCGAGCGCGCGCTGCGCGTGGCATCCTTCAAATCCGCCCGCTACAGCGTCCAGCAGCCGCTGGCGAACGGCGCGGCCCTTGCGGGAGCGGATGCTGCGCAGGCGGCGGCGCTGGCCGCGTTCGGGCATCCGCTCGGCATGGCCTTCCAGCTGCGCGACGACGTGCTCGGCGTGTTCGGCGACGAGGCCGCCACCGGCAAGCCGTCCGGCGACGACCTGCGCGAGGGCAAGCGCACCGTGCTCATCGCGTACGCGCGCGAGGCGCTGTCCCCCACCGCCCGGCGCATCGTCGACGAGCTGGTCGGCGATCCCGACCTCGACGCCTCGCAGATCGCGTCGCTGCAGCAGACGATCGTCGACACCGGAGCGCTCGATCGCGTCGAGCGGCTCATCGGCGACTTCGCGCACGAGGCCGATCGCGCCCTGTCGGGGGCTCGCCTGGGCAACGCGGCCGTCGGCGAGCTGCGCGATCTCGCGCGCGCCGCGACCGTCCGCACGACCTGACCCGAGGGCAGGTCGGTCGCTCAGGCCAGGGTGCGGGCGACCCGGCGGACCTCGCTCTTGCGACCGGCGAGGAGCGCTTCGATCGGGGCGACCCCGATCGTGTCTTCGGGGGTCAGCAGCCAGTCGATCGCCTCGTCGTCCGAGAAGCCGGCGTCGTGCAGCACGAACACGGTGCCGCGCAGCGACGAGAGCGGGTGCCCGTCGACCACGAACACGGACGGCACCGCGAGCACGCCGTCGCGCTTCGTGCCCACGAGGTAGTACTCGTCGAGCAGCCGGCGCACCCGGCCGAGCGGTTCGCCGAGCACCTCCACGAGGTCGGGCAGGGTGAGCCAATCGGTCTCGAAGCGCGAAGCGGCGTCAGAGGTCACGAAAGCAACTATCTCAGATCGGATCGGGGGCTCGTCCACCGCACTCTGGCCACATCAGTAACAGAAACCTCTCTTAATAACACCTGTTGACACCAATAAACATCCGTGACACGGTTCTCGAAGTCGACTGAGGGGGGAAACTCGTGCGACAGATCCGCAGTACCAGGAATCGTGTCCAGCAGGCCGGCATCCCGTCGCGCGCGCTCTTCACCGGCGTGCCGGTGGCCGTCGCGGGGTCGATCGCACTCACGCTGTCGGCCGTGCCCGCGCATGCGGCGACGATGGATGCTGCGCCCGTGAGCGTGCCGCGCACGCTCGGCGCCGTGAGCATTCCGCGCGTCGCCGCGGTGAGCGTCCCCCGCGTGGCGGCACTGCCCACGGTTCGGGTGACCGCCGAGACCGCACCCGCTACATACACCGTGCAGCGCGGAGACACCGTGAGCCGCATCGCGGCGCGCTTCGGCCTGCGCACCGACGACGTGCTCGCTCTCAACGGGCTCGGCTGGTCGTCGACCATCTACCCGGGCCAGGTGCTGAAGCTCAGCGCGGCCGCCGCCGCGCCGGCGCCCGCCGCGCCCGCGCCGTCCACCGGCGCGTACACGGTCCAGCGCGGCGACACGATCAGCGCGATCGCCGCGCGCCACGGCGTCACGACGAACGCGCTGCTCTCGGCCAACGGTCTCGGCTGGTCCTCGATCATCTACCCCGGGCAGACCATCAAGATCCCCGGCGCGGCCGGGCCCGCAGCATCCGTTCCCGTTCCCGCTCCTGCACCGGCTCCGGCACCGGCTCCGGCGCCCAACGCGTCTGCCGGTTCGCACACGATCGCCGCAGGCGAGACGATCAGCTCGATCGCGAACCGCTACGGCGTCACGACGAACGCGGTGCTCTCGGCCAACGGGCTCGGCTGGTCGTCGATCATCTACCCGGGTCAGACCATCAAGATCCCGGGCTCGGCGCCGTCGATCCCGGGACTCACCGCCGAGCAGGTCGCCAACGCGCAGCTGATCGTGCGCATCGGGCGCGAGCTCGGCGTGTCCGACCGCGGCATCGCCATCGCCCTCGGCACCGCGATGCAGGAATCGTCGCTGCGCAACGTGACGTGGGGCGACCGCGACTCGCTCGGGCTGTTCCAGCAGCGCCCGAGCTACGGCTGGGGCACCGAGGCGGAGGTGCAGGATGCTGCGCGCTCGACGCGCGCCTTCTTCGGCGGCGCCGGAGACCCCAACGGGGCGCGCACCCGCGGCCTGCTCGACATCCCCGGCTGGGAGAACCTGACCTTCACTCAGGCCGCCCAGGCGGTGCAGATCTCCGCGTATCCCGACGCGTACGCGAAGTGGGAGGCGTCCGCGCACTCCTGGCTCGCCGCGCTCCGGTGACGAGCGGGTTACATTGCGGTCTCGCGGGTGAGCCGCTCCGCCGGCTCGCAGGCGCGCATCCGTAGACTCTCAGGGTGAGCACGAGTCAGCAGACGGACCCGCTGATCGGCCGTCTCGTCGACGGCCGGTACCGGGTGCGTGCTCGCATCGCCCGCGGCGGCATGGCCACCGTCTACGTCGCGACGGATCTGCGCCTCGAACGCCGGGTCGCGCTCAAGGTCATGCACTCGCATCTGAGCGACGACACGGTGTTCCAGAGCCGGTTCATCCAGGAGGCCCGCGCGGCCGCCCGCCTCGCCGATCCGCACGTCGTGAACGTGTTCGATCAGGGCCAGGACGGCGACATGGCGTACCTCGTCATGGAGTACCTCCCCGGCATCACCCTGCGCGAGCTGCTGCGCGAACAGCGCCGGCTGACCGTCCCGCAGGCGATCTCGATCCTCGACGCCGTGCTGTCGGGTCTGGCCGCCGCGC
>JAVBUG010000379.1:0-18382 GCA_031555515.1 Microbacterium sp.
GGCGCTGGGGATCGTGCCGATGGGCCGCCAGCTCATCCACATGTCCGAGCGCTTCGTCGACGAGCCTGCCGGACAGGTGCGGATCTTCCGCGACAGCGGCATCCCGCTCACGGGTCCGCTCGCGAGCCTCGATGTGTGGGACCACCAGATGGCGATCTCGCCGGTCCCGGGCCACCCCGACCGCACGCTGTGGCGGGACCGCCTCGTCATCGGCGGCCCCACCGCGGCCGTGCTCTGGCCCGTGCTGTGGGGCGTGTGGCAGCTGCGGGCCGCAGCATCCGTTCCCATCACGCCTGCGGGATCACCGTCAGAACGCGAGCCGTGTACTCGAGGAACTTCACCATGAAGGTGCGGAGGAACTCCTCGGTCGAGGCGACTGTCACCTCGCCGTCGGCCTCGATGAGGCCCGGCGTGAAGTGGATGTACGCCTCGGGCGTGGTCATCTGGCGTGCGTTGAGGAAGCTCAGGGTGCTCCGCAGCGACTGCTGGCCGACGGCGGTGCCGATCTGCCCGGGCGAGGCGCCGATGACGGCGACGGGCTTGTCGCTCCACGCGTTCTGACCCCATGGCCTGCTGCCCCAGTCGATCGCGTTCTTGAGCGCGCCGGGGATCGAGCGGTTGTACTCGGGCGTGACGAACAGCAGCGCGTCGGCAGAGCGCACCGCCGCCTTGAAGTCCGTCGCGACCTGGGGATAGTCGGCATCGAGATCGCGGTTGTACAGGGGCAGGTCGGCGTACGAGATCTCGAAGAACTCGAACTCGGGCGGCGCGAGCCGCTCCAGGGCGAGTGCCAGGCGCCGGTTCACGGATTCGCGCGAGAGGCTGCCGACGATCACGCCGACGCGGTAGGGCGGTTCGTGCTCCACGATCTCGATCTGCATGCCGCCAGCCTGCACCCGTCCCCCCGCTCGCGCACCCCCTTGCGCTTCAGTCGCCGGGGTATCACGCCCGCGCGGCGACCCTCTTCCAGAGCGGGGAAAGTCGCTGCATTGTGGGAGCCGGAGACCCTGGGGGTGTGACATGGCGGACGGAGTCGATTTCGCGGAACCCGCCGACGAACCGCGCACGCACGTGACGCTGCGGCTCATCGCGCAGGATCCGACGGTGAGCGGGGACGACGCGACGATCCTCACCGCCCACGTCAAGGTGCCGTGGTCGCGCATGGAGGACGGACCCCGGGGGGCCCGGCTGCACGTGGTCGACTACGACACCGCGACCGGCCGCTACGTCAAGCACGAGCCGCTGGGCAAGGACGACCTGTTCGCGGACGCGACCGACGACGTGCTGCGCACCGACTGGACCTTCCACGCGCAGCACGTGTACGCCACCGCGGCGCGCACGCTCGCCACGTTCGAGACGGCGCTCGGGCGGCGCCTGCCCTGGGGATTCCGCAGCCACCAGCTGTTCCTCGTGCCGCACGCCTTCGCCGAGGCGAACGCCTACTACTCGTTCGAGGACCGCGCGCTGCTGTTCGGCTACGTGCCGCCGCCCGACGAGACCGGCGAGGCGATCTACACGTGCCTGAGTCACGACGTGGTGGTGCACGAGACGACCCACGCCGTGCTCGACGGCCTGCGCGGCCGGTTCCTCGAGCCGAGCCTGCCCGACCAGGCGGCGTTCCACGAGGGCTTCGCCGACATCGTCGCGCTGCTGTCGGTGTTCTCGATGCGCCCGGTCATCGAGCAGGCGCTCGGCAAGCCCGACAAGAGCGGGCGCATCCCCCGCAGCCACGTCGAGCCCGAGGCGCTGCGCAGGAACATGCTCGCCCGCGTCGCCGAGCAGATCGGCAGCGTGCTGACGCAGGGCCGCGGCGCGCTGCGCGAGTCGGCGCTGAACCCGCCGCCCGCCGACTGGGCGAAGCGCACCGACTTCCTCGAGCCGCACCGCCGCGGCGAGGTGCTCGTGGCGATCGCCTTCGACCTGCTCATCGACATCTGGTACAAGCGCCTGCAGGCGCTGTTCTCGCGGCCCAACGGGGAGACGGCGACCGGCAAGGGCGTCACCGTCGACCGCGCGCGGGCCGCCGAGGAGGGCGCGAAGGCGGCGTCGCAGCTGCTCACGATGCTGATCCGCGGCCTCGACTACCTGCCGCCCGTCGAGTTCGACTTCGGCGACCTGCTGAACGCGGTGCTGCTCGCCGACAACGAGGTCGTGCCCGACGACGACCTCGGCTACCGCACGCTGCTGGTCGACGGGTTCGCCAAAGCCGGCATCAAGCTCCCGTCGGGCCGGGTGACCGACGTGCTCGAGTCGGAGCTGCCGCCCCGCTACCTCGGGATCAACTTCGCGGGGCTGCGCAGCGACCGCGACGAGGTGTCGCGGTTCCTCTGGCAGAACGCCCGCCGCCTCGACGTGTCGACCGACTACTACACCGTGATCGAGTCGGTCCTGCCGACGCAGCGCATCGGCCCCGACGGGCTGATCGTGCCCGAGTCGGTCGCCACGTATGTGCAGATGGCCGACATGACAGCCCGCGAGTTCACCGACGAGTCGGGGCTCCAGCTCTCGGCCGCGATCGATCCGCAGACGCCGGTGCAGCTGTTCGGCGGCGGAACGCTGATCTTCGACCAGTTCGGTCGGCTCAAGCTGCACATCCACAAGCGGCTCGACGACTGGCGGCGCCAGCAGCTGCGGCTCGACCACCTCGCCCGCACCGGCCGGATGGACTCGAAGCGCCGCCTCGGCTTCTCGGACGGCGCCGCCCGCGGGCAGACGTTCGCCGAGCTGCACCGCACCGAGCAGAGCTCCGGGGAGGCATGGTGAGCACTCCGATCCGCGTCCGCGTCCGCATGTACCAGGTCGGCTTCGGCGACTGCTTCCTGGTGTCGGTCGAGTACGACGAGCCCCTGCCCGACGGCCGCGCCGAGCGCCACATCCTCATCGACTACGGCACGAGCCACTCGCCCCGCGAAGGCATGGCGCGCGGTCGCATGGGCGACGTCGCCGCGCTCATCGAGAAGCACACCGGGGGCGAGCTCGACGTGCTCGTGGTCACCCACCGGCACCGCGACCATCTGCGCGGGTTCGAGGTCGACGCCGGCGCGGCCATCATGAAGAAGCTCGCGCCCAAGCTCGTGCTGCGGTCGTGGACCGAGGATCCGAAGCTGTCGGCCACGGCCGACGGTCCCGGCGACGCGGGCCTGGACGCCGTCGAGCCGCCGAACGGCCTCAGCCGTGCGTCCGTGCGGTACGCCGCGATGCTCGCGGAGGCGCAGGAGCACGTCGCGAAGCTCACGCGGCTCGTGGGCCTCGACGACGACGTCAAGGCCGCCGCGGAGGACCAGCTCAAGAACGCCGAAGCGGTGGCCCTGCTGGATGAACTGTCGCTCGGCGAGCGCGGCCGGTACCTTCACGCCGGGGTGGAGTCGGGCATCGACGAGGCGGTCCCGGGGATGCGCGCGACGGTGCTCGGCCCGCCCACCGTCGACCAGGACCCGCGCGTCGCGAAACAGCGCGAGGACGACCCGGAGTACTGGCTCCGCGCGCTCGGCGCCTCGCTGCGGGTCGTCGGCTCGGCGGCCGACGCCGGCGCCGGCACGCCCGCGCCCATCGCGCACGGCCCCGGTCCGGTGCGCTGGCTCATCGACCGCCTCGCGAACCAGCGGTCGCACTCGGCGGCGCGTTTGGTGCGCGACCTCGACGACGCCCTCAACAACACGAGCATCATCCTGTTGCTGGAGGTCGACGGCCTGTCGATGCTGTTCCCGGGAGACGCGCAGATCGAGAACTGGCGGATGACGCTGGACCGGCTGGCGGATGAGCCGCAGCTGCGCGACCGGCTCGCCGGCATCGACCTGTACAAGGTCGGGCATCACGGCAGCCGGAACGCCACGCCCCGCTCGCTGCACGCGCTCTGGAAGGACCGAGGGCCGGCCCACCCGCGGCTCGCAGCCGTCATGTCGACCCGCCAGGACGTCCACGGAAAGGACGACGGCGCCGTGCCGCAGCCGCAGCTCGTCACCGCCCTCCGCGAGGTCGCCGACCTCTACTCGACCGACGACCTCACCGGCGGTGAGGAGTGGATCGAGCTCGAGGCCGACGCCGCGCATGGCCCCTTCCGTCAGGTCCCGTTCGTCGAACACGAATGACGGCCCCCACGCCCCCTCCACGCTCCGCGGGCGCGTCGCGCGGCGCCTCCGGGCGCGTGGGCCCAGCTGCGGCGCGAAGCCCTGCGCCACAGCATCCGTCCGTCCAGCCGACGTCTTGCTGCTCACCTGTCACGAAGTGCTGAGCGGTCCGGCACTTCGTGACAGGTGAGCGGCACTGTCAGTCCGCGAGCGCCTCGACCGGGACGACCCGCGTCGCGAGCCGCGTCGGGACGACCGCCGCGACGAGGGTGAGCACCGCCGTCGCGACCACGATGATCGCCACGGGGAGCCACGGCACGGCGGGCGCGACGAGCGTCGGCGACGAGAACGACGGCGGCATCGGCACGGCGCCGAGCAGCGACTGCGCCCCGGCCCAGCCGTAGGCGATGCCGAGCACGAGGCCCGTGATCGTCGCGGTGATCGTGATGTGCGCGGCCTCGAGCAGCACCATGCGGCGCACCTGCCCGGTCGAGACGCCGAGCGCTCGCAGCAGTCCCAGCTCGCGGCGGCGCTGCACCACGCCGATCGTGAGGAGGTTCACGAGCCCCACCGCGGCGATGACCGCCGAGACCGCAACGAGACCCATCATGATCCCGGCGAACGTGTCGAGCAGCGTGGTCATCTCCGGCGGAGCCTCGCCGCCGGCCGACGTCGTCAGCACCGCCTTCACAGTCTCGAGCGCGACCGCGAACATCGTCACGAGCGTCACGCCCATCACGACGCCGATCGCCATGCGGCTGGAGCGCTCGGGGTAGCGCAGCGCGTTCTCCGACGCGAGCCGCGCCGTCGCCGACGTACCGAACAGCCTGCCCACGAGCCGCAGGACCGGAGGCATCACGAGCGTCGCGCCGAGCGCGAGCCCGGTGAACGAGAAGATCCCGCCGAAGAACGCGACGATCACCCCGAGCGGCGACACCAGTCCGAGCGCGATGCCTCCCGCGAGCAGCGCCCCGCCGATCGCGAACAGCGTGATCGCCGCACCGTTGCGTGCTCCCCTGCGGGTGAACGCGTCGTGGGATGCCTCGACCGAGCCGCCGAGCGCCTGCAGGGGCGTGACGGTCAGCACGCGCCGGGACCCCGCCCACGCTGCGGCCCACGTCGTGAGAGCGACCACGACCGCCGGGACCACGAGCACCGGCTGGACGACGGCGTACTCCACGTCCTCGATGCCGAACGCGATACCCGCGAGCACGACGCCCGCCCACGACGCGAGCGTCCCGCCGACGAGCCCGAGCACCGCGCCGATGACGCCGACGACGAGCCCCTGGCGCGCGACCTCGGAACGCTGCGAGCGCGCCGAGGCGCCGATCAGCCGCAGCAGCGCGATGCGCCGCGTACGCCCCGCGATGACCGTGGCGAAGGTGTTCGCGGTGACGATGGCCGCGACGTACACCGCGACGCCGATGAGCAGGATGCTCATGATCGCGAGCACCACGGCCAGCGTGCCGCTCTCGCCGATGAACGGATCGGCCTTCAGCACGGCGGCGATGAACCCGGTCGCGCTCAGCAGGATGGCGCCGAACGCGCTCGAGATCGCGGCGACCAGGATGCTCGCCCCCATGCCGCGCTCCCGCAGCCACCCGAGCGGGGCGGAGGCGCTGCGCGGGACGGATGCTGCGGGCCGCGGGATCCGCCCGGTCTCGGCGATCGCGGTCACGATGCCACCGCCGCGGTGCCCGCGCCGAGCTCGGACGCGAGCATGTACGCCGAGATCTCCTCGGCGCTCTGGCGCGGCTTGTCGGCGACGATGCGTCCGTCGCCGAGGAACAGCACGCGGTCTGCGTGCGAGGCCGCGACCGGGTCGTGCGTGACCATGGCGATGGACTGGCCGTGCTCGCGTGTGGCGGCGGCGAGGAGCGTGAGCACCTCGCGGCCCGAGCGCGAGTCGAGGTGGCCCGTGGGCTCGTCGGCGAAGACCAGGTCGGGCGCGGTGGCGAGTGCACGGGCGATCGCGACGCGCTGCTGCTGGCCGCCCGACAGCTGGTGGGGGCGGTGGTTCAGACGCGACGCGAGCCCCAGGCGCTCGACGAGGCCGTCGATGCGCGCCCGCTCGAGCGTCGTGGGCCGGCGGCCGTCGAGGTCGAACGGCAGCAGGATGTTGCCCAGCGCGTCGAGCGTGGGCACGAGGTTGAACGCCTGGAACACGAACCCGACGCGGCGGCGCCGCAGGATCGTGAGCTCGAGGTCCGAGAGGCCGGTGATGTCGGTGTCGCCGATCCACGCGCGCCCCGACGAGGGGGCGTCGAGTCCCGCCATGATGTGCATGAGCGTCGACTTGCCCGAGCCCGACGGGCCCATGATCGCGGTGAACTCGCCACGGCGGATGCCGACGCTCACGCCGTCGAGCGCGTGCACCGTGCTCTCGCCGGTTCCGTAGGTCTTGGTGAGCTGCTGCACCCGGGCGGCCAGGCCCAGATCGGTCGATGAGAGTTCCATGCCTCCGACGGTACGAACGCGGTGTCGTCGCCCGCATCGCCCGGCAGAGTCATCCGTCGTACATCCCCAGGATGATCCTCGCCTCGTGAATCGGTTCACTTGCGCTGTATGTACGCCGATTCGGCGGCAGCGCGTACGTTCAGCGCACGTGAACGGGCCGGGCGGAGGCGGCGGCGGCGGCGGGAAGAGCGGACGCCTCTGGCACGGGATGGCGCGTGGGTCTAGGGTTCCGGCAGGCCACGACGATGAGGAGCAACGATGCCCGCCACGCCCCTGCCGCCGAGCGGCGATCTTCCCAGCGGTCCGAAGACGTGCGACGCGAGCGGCATGGCCGAGATCCACCGCATGTTCAAGCGCGGGTTCGGCGAAGGCCCGGACCTCGTCCGCGGCGTGCGGGAGGGCGACACGGCACATGCCGCCGCGGTCGCGACGCAGCTCGAGACGCTCTCGCTGGGCCTGCACGCCCACCACGAGGGCGAGGACGAACGCCTCTGGCCCGCACTCGACGACCGCGCGCCGTCGTGCGCCGCGCACGTCGAGCGCATGAAGGCCCAGCACGCCCAGCTGCTCGTGCACCTCACGGCGCTCGATCGCGCGCTGCCCGCGTGGCGCGCGTCGGCCAAGGCGACCGACACAGACCCCGTGCTGTCAGCCCTCGCCGGCGTGAACGAGGCGATGGCCGTGCACCTCCCGGACGAGGAGACGAACATCGTGCCGGTGATGGAGTACACCATCACCGAGCCCGAGATCGAGTGGTTCGCCGAGCACGGCCGGAACGCCATCCCGAAGGGCCAGACGTGGCAGCAGCTCGGCGAGATCCTCGCCGCGCAGCCGGACGGCGGCGACGAGTGGCTCCACAAGCACATGCCCGCGCCTGGCCGCCTGGCCTGGCGCCTGATCGGTCGCCGCGCCTACGCGAAGCACCGCGCCGCTCTCGAGGGCCGCTGACCCCGTTCACTTGCGCTGTATGTACGCGTCGACCCCGCGCGAGCGTACATACAGCGCAAGTGAACGCTGGGGAGGAGTCAGACCAGGCCGTGCTCGAAGGCGAAGACGACGAGCTGCACGCGGTCGCGCAGGCCGAGCTTCGTGAGGATGCGGCTGATGTGCGTCTTCACCGTCGCCTCCGACAGGTACTCGCGCGCGGCGATCTCGGCGTTAGAGAGCCCGCGTGCGGCGAGCGCGAAGATCTCGCGCTCGCGCTCGGTGAGCTCCGCGTAGGCGGCCGGGACCGGCCGGGGCGCAGCATCCGTGAATCTCTCGAACAGCTCTCGCGTGGCGGATGCTGCGATCACGGCCGACCCCGCATGCACGGTGCGGATCGCCGCGAGGAGGAACTCGGGGTCGGCGTCCTTGAGGAGGAACCCGCTCGCGCCCTGGCGGATCGCGCGGGCGGCGGCCTCGTCGAGGTCGAACGTCGTCAGCATCACGCTGCGCGGCGGTTCCGGGTCGGCGAGCAGCTCGGCCGTGGCGGCGAGGCCGTCCATGACGGGCATGCGGATGTCCATGAGGACGACGTCGGGGCGCGACTGACGCACGGCGTCGATCGCCTCGCGACCGTCGGAGGCCTCGGCCACCACCTCGAGGTCGGGCTGCGAGTCCACGAGCATGCGGATGCCGGCGCGGAACAGCGACTGGTCGTCGACGAGCGCGACGCGGATCATGCGGGTCCTCCCAGGGGAATGGTGGCACGCACGATGAAGGCGCCGCCTTCGTCGGCCGCGTCGAGCCGGCCGCCCGCGAGTTGCGCGCGCTCGCGCATGCCGATGATGCCGTGGCCCGACCGTCCGGGCTGCGAGCCCGGCGTGACGGGATTGCGGACGTCGAGCTCGACGCGGTCGGGAAGCCACGACAGCCGCACGTCGACCGAGCCGCCGGGAGCGCCGTGCCGGAGCGTGTTGGTGAGCGCCTCCTGCAGGATGCGGTAGACCGCGAGCTGCACGGCCGCCGGGGGCTCGCCCGGAGGCGCAGGGTCGACGTCGACCCGCAGCTGCACCCCGGCCGTGCGCACCTGGGCGTACAGCTCCTCGAGATCGGCGATGGTGGGCTGCGGCCCGTCGCCCTGGCGGTGCCGCAGCTGCCCGAGGAGCAGCCGCACGTCGGCGAGGGCCGAGCGGGCGGTGATCGAGATCGTCGCGAGGGCGTCGGTCGCGATCGCGGGATCGGATGCTGCCGCGTACCGTGCACCGTCGGCCTGGGCGATCACCACCGCGAGCGAGTGGGCGACGACGTCGTGCATGTCGCGGGCGATGCGCACGCGCTCCTGCTCGGCCGCGGTCTCGGCCTCGGCGCGCTGCTGGGCCTCGCGATTCTCGCGCGCCCGCACGGCGGTGCGCACGAGGGCGCCGACCGTCCACGACAGCCCGAGCGCGAACGCGCCCGCGACGAGCACGACGAGCGCCAGCGGCAGCGTCTGCCACGACAGCCCGCCGCCGGCGAACACCGGGCCGGCGAAGAGGTAGACGGTGATCACGAGCGCTCCGACGAGCGCCGAGGCGAAGCCGGCCCAGTAGACGAGCCGGGTCCCGTAGGCGGCTGTCGTGTAGAGGATGCCGAAGATGGCGACGTCCGAGAAGCTAGGCGGGCGTCCGAGCCCCATCTGCGCGAGAGCCGCGACCCACGCGATGCCGAGGGCGAGCGGAGGTGACAGCCGGCGGAGCGCCAGCGCGCCGCTGAACAGGGCGGCGATGAGCAGGCCGGTGACGATCTGGCCGAGGGACCCGAGCCGGTACTCGAGGCCCAGCGTGCCGGTCGCCAGCACCGTCTCCACCGGCCACGCGATGAGGAAGAAGCCGACCGCCACGATGACGTCGACGACGAGCTGGGACGTCTTCAGGCGGCGGAACACCGTCTCACGCTACGCGAGCGCCTCGCGCCGAGGCATCCGTCCCGCGCTGTATCCGTCGGGGGCGTGGATCATTCGAGGGATGTACGGACCGGATGCTGCGGCATCCCGTTCCCCGGATTCATAAGGTCTGCCCACCCGACCATTGCGCCGCAACGGGCAAGGCTTTACTGTCGCGTCACAGGCCGAAACCGACGGGAAATGTCGGATGGCCAGGATCGGGAAGCGGGGCTGCTCCATCGATCGGACCCCGCCCGACCCGCCCGAGGGACGGACGAACACGGCACCAGCCGGTTCATGAACGGAGAGACGATGACGACGGTACGCGCGGCGATTTCGCAGGCCACCTGGACGGGCGACAAGGAGTCGATGCTCGACAAGCACGAAGGGTTCGCGCGGGAGGCCGCGGCCCAGGGTGCGCAGGTGGTGTGCTTCCAGGAGCTGTTCTACGGGCCTTACTTCGGGATCACGCAGGACAAGAAGTACTACCGCTTCGCGGAGTCGTCGGAGGGGCCGATCGTGCAGCGCTTCGCCGCGATCGCGAAGGAGCTCGGGATCGTCACCGTGCTGCCGATCTACGAGGAGGCGGAGACGGGCGTGTACTACAACACGGCCGTGCTCGTCGACGCCGACGGCACGATCCTCGGCAAGTACCGCAAGCACCACCTCCCGCATCTCGACCGGTTCTGGGAGAAGTTCTACTTCCGGCCGGGCAACATGGGCTACCCCGTGTTCGACACCGCGGTCGGCCGGATCGGCATGTACATCTGCTACGACCGCCACTTCCCCGAGGGATGGCGCGAGCTCGGCCTGAACGACGCCCACATCGTCTTCAACCCGAACGCCACCAAGCCCGGTCTCTCGAACCGGCTGTGGGAGGTCGAAGGACCCGCCGCAGCTGTCGCGAACGGGTACTTCGTGCTGCAGCCGAACCGCGTGGGTCGCGAGGACAACGAGTACGGCGACCTCGCCGTCGACTTCTACGGCACGAGCCAGGTCATCGACCCGCGGGGCAACTTCGTCGGCGAGCGCGGCTCGGGCACGCACGAGGAGCTGCTGGTGCGCGACCTCGACCTCGAGATGGTGCGCGAGATGCGCGACGACTGGCAGTTCTACCGCGATCGCCGGCCCGACTCCTACACGAAGATCGCGAAGCCGTGATTTCGACAAGCTCACTCACCGGAGAATGACATGGCGACGACACTGATCAAGGGCGGCACCGTCGTCTCGGCGACCGGCCGGGGCGAAGCTGACGTGCTCATCGACGGCGAGACCATCGCGGCCGTGCTCGCGCCCGGCTCGCAGCTTCTCGGAACGGATGTCGCGGCATCCGTCGACACCGTCATCGACGCCACCGGCAAGTACGTGATCCCGGGCGGCATCGACGCGCACACGCACATGGAGCTGCCGTTCGGCGGCACCAACGCGTCCGACACGTTCGAGACCGGCACGCGGGCGGCCGCGTGGGGCGGCACGACGTCGATCATCGACTTCGCCGTGCAGCGCTACGGCGAGCGCGTGCAGGACGGCCTCGCCGCCTGGCACGAGAAGGCGGCGGGCAACTGCGCGATCGACTACGGCTTCCACCAGATCGTCGGCGGCGTCGACGACGACTCCCTCGCCGCGATGCGCGGACTCGTCGACGAGGGCGTGTCGAGCTTCAAGCTCTTCATGGCCTACCCGGGCGTCTTCTACTCCGACGACGCCCAGGTGCTGAAGGCGATGCAGGTCTCGCAGGAGACCGGACTCCTCACGATGATGCACGCCGAGAACGGCCCGGCGATCGACGTGCTGGCGGCGCAGCTGGCCGAGGCGGGCAAGAAGGCGCCGTACTACCACGGCATCGCCCGCGCGTGGCAGATGGAGGAGGAGGCCACGCATCGCGCGATCATGCTCGCGAACCTCACCGGTGCCCCGCTGTACGTCGTGCACGTGTCGGCGAAGCAGGCCGTGGACCAGCTCGCGTGGGCCCGCGACCAGGGCTGGAACGTCTTCGGCGAGACGTGCCCGCAGTACCTGTACCTGTCGCTCGAAGAGCAGCTGGGCGCATTCAGCGAGGAGTGGGGGCAGTTCGAGGGCGCCAAGTGGGTGTGCTCGACCCCGCTGCGCTCGCGCCAGGAGGGCCACCAGCACCACATGTGGCAGGCGCTGCGCACGAACGACATCCAGATGGTCTCGACCGACCACTGCCCGTTCTGCATGAAGGGCCAGAAGGAGCTCGGACTCGACGACTTCCGCGCGATCCCGAACGGCATCGGCTCGGTCGAGCACCGCATGGACCTCATGTACCAGGGTGTCGTGACCGGCAAGATCACGCTCGAGCGGTGGGTCGAGCTCACTTCGACCACCCCCGCGCGCATGTTCGGCCTGTACGGACGCAAGGGCGTCATCCAGCCCGGCGCCGACGGCGACGTCGTGGTCTACGACCCGAACGGCCACACCTCGATCGGGTTCGGTGAAGGCAAGACCCACCACATGAACATGGACCACTCCGCGTGGGAGGGCTACGAGATCGACGGGCACGTCGACACCGTCATCTCGCGCGGCAAGGTCGTGGTCGACGGCGGCCAGTATCTCGGTGCCAAGGGCGACGGCCGGTTCCTCAAGCGCGGCCTGTCGCAGTACCTGATCTGAGGAGCAGCCCATGGACTTCGGTGTCGTCCTCCAGACCAATCCGCCCGCCGCGCGCACGGTGCAGCTCGCACAGCTCGCCGAGGCGCACGGCTTCAGCCACGTGTGGACGTTCGACTCGCACCTGCTGTGGCAAGAGCCGTACGTCATCCACTCCGCGATCCTCGCCGAGACCAAGCGCGTCACGGTGGGGCCGTTCGTGACCAACCCCGCGACGAGGGACTGGACGGTCACGGCATCGGTCTTCGCCACGCTCAACGTGTTGTACGGCAACCGCACGATCTGCGGCATCGGCCGCGGCGACTCGGCCGTGCGGGTGACGAACGGCAGGCCCACGACGATGGCCGAGCTGCGCGAGTCCATCCACGTGATCCGCGAGCTCGCCAACTCGCGCGCCGTCGAGTACAAGGGCGCCACGCTGCAGTTCCCGTGGAGCCGCGGGTCCGAGCTCGAGGTATGGGTCGCCGCGTACGGCCCGATGGCGCTGAAACTCACCGGTGAGGTGGGCGACGGCTTCATCCTGCAGCTCGCGGACGTCGACATCGCCGCGTGGATGATCAAGACGGTGAAGGATGCTGCGGCCGCCGCCGGCCGCGACCCCGAGTCGCTGGCATTCTGCGTGGCGGCGCCGATGTACATCGGCGACGACTGGGAGCACATGCGCGAGCAGTGCCGCTGGTTCGGCGGCATGGTCGGCAACCACGTCGCCGACATCGTGGCGAAGTACGGCCACCACGGCGAGGGCGTGCCCGAGGCGCTCACCGACTACATCGAGCGACGCCAGGGCTACGACTACAACACCCACGGCAAGGCCGACAACGATCACGTCGACTTCGTGCCCGACGACATCGTCGACCGGTTCTGCATCCTCGGCACGGCCGACGAGCACATCGCGAAGCTCGAGCAGCTGCGCGAGCTCGGTGTGACGCAGTTCGCCGGGTACCTGCAGCACGACAACAAGGAGGAGACCCTCCGTGTCTACGGCGAGACGGTGATCCCGGCGCTCTCGGCCCACGTGACGGCGAAGAAGTGACGGCCCGCTCGAGCCCGACGGGTCCGCGTCGCCCGGGAGCCGCCAGCGCGATCG
The DNA here is from genome assembly GCA_031555515.1 of Microbacterium sp. Taxonomy (GTDB): domain Bacteria; phylum Actinomycetota; class Actinomycetes; order Actinomycetales; family Microbacteriaceae; genus Microbacterium. Next base: position 13,088 of record JAVBUG010000379.1, read on the forward strand.
TGTACGGCATGCTCGGCATCGCCGTGCTGATCCTGCTGTGGGAGCTCTACCGAGCGTTCGGGCCGGCTCAGGGCCTCGTGGTCGGCGCCGTCGAGGGTCAGACCGGCAGCGGCATCCGTCTGCTGCCTCGCGCCGACGAGCGCACCATGCCGCACGTCTGGGACATGATCGGCCGCGCGATCCAGCCGGTGACACGCGCGCCCGGCGCCCTCCCGCTGGGCGCCGTCGTGCTCATCGCTGCACTGAACAGCCTGCTGCTGTCGACCCTCGGTCTGGCGCTGGGGTTCGTCGTCGGCATGCTGCTGGCACTGGTCATGCTCCGGGTGCGGCTGGCGGAGTGGGCGGTGCTGCCGTTCGTGATCCTCAGCCAGACCGTGCCGCTGATCGCACTGGCTCCGCTGATCCGCAACTGGGGGTCGCGCCTGGAGTTCGGCGCCTTCTCGTGGGAGAGCTGGATGTCGGTGGTCGTGATCGCCTCCTACCTGGCGTTCTTCCCGATCGCGATCGGGGCGCTGCGGGGCCTCAAGTCCCCCGACACGATCCACGAGGAACTGTTCCAGAGCTATGCCGTCGGCTGGTGGGCCACCCTCTTCCGGCTGAGGCTGCCGGCGTCCGTCCCGTTCCTCCTTCCTGCTCTGCGGCTCGGAGCGGCGGGAGCCGTCGTCGGCACCGTGGTCGCCGAGATCTCGGTCGGCTACAACGACGGCATCGGCCGGCTGATCCTCGAGACCTCGGCCGCAGCATCCACCGATCCCTCGCGGCCCTGGTCGCCCGTGTTCGGCGCCGTCCTGCTCGGACTCCTGGCCGCCGGTCTGATCGCCCTCATCTCACTCGCGCTCACGCGCTTCCGCCGGACGGAGAGCCTCGCCGATGCCTGACGCCGCCACCACCATCGCCGCCGTCCGGGTGTCGGGGGTCGACCGCATCTTTCCCGTGAAGGGCGGAACGCCGGTCACGGCGCTCACCGGCGTCGACCTCACCGTCGCGCCCGGCGAGTTCGTCTCGCTGATCGGCCCGTCCGGCTGCGGCAAGTCGACCCTCCTGCGGCTGATCGCCGACCTCGACGCACCCACGAGCGGGGCGATCGAGGTCTTCGGCACCCCGGCGCGCACCGCACGCGCACGCCGCGCCTACGGGATCGCGTTCCAGCAGGCCGCACTCCTGCCGTGGCGCACCGTCAGCGCCAACATCGAGCTGCCGCTGCAGCTGCACGGGATCGACCGCCGCGCCCGCGCCGACCGCGTCGCCGAGCTCCTCGACCTGATCGGGCTGAGCGAGTTCGGCGGCCACTTCCCCGACCAGCTCTCCGGCGGCATGCAGCAGCGCGTCGCGATCGCGCGATCGCTCGCCGAGGAGCCCGGGCTGCTGCTGATGGACGAGCCGTTCGGCGCCCTCGACGAGATGACCCGGGAACGGATGCAGACCGAGCTCCTGCGCATCCGCGCACGCACGGGCGCCGCCGTCGTCTTCGTCACCCACTCCATTCCCGAGGCGGTCTACCTCTCGGACCGGGTGGTCGTGATGTCGCCACGACCGGGGCGCATCGTCGCGCAGCTCGAGGTGCGCCTGGGCGGAGCCGCGGAACGCAGCGAGGATCTGCGGGAGGACCCGTCGTTCTTCGCCGACGTCACCGCCGTGCGTGAGGCGCTGCACGGGCCCGACGCCGGACCCGGCCGGGGGGTCGACGTCCGATGAATCCCGCAGTCGAGGCCGTGCTCAAGCGGGTGCTCCCGCCGCTCGCCCTGCTGGTGTTCGGGATCGCGCTCGTGCAGGTGCTCGTGACGGCGCTGGACATCCCGCCGTTCGTGCTCGCAAGCCCGTCGGCGATCTGGGCCGAGATCGTCGCCTACCTCCCCGCGATCCTGTCGGCGACGCTGGTGACGGGCCTGAACGCGCTGTGGGGGCTGCTGCTCGGCAGTGTCATCGGCATCGCGCTCGCGGTGCTCGCGTCGCGAACGAAGGTGATCGACGGGATGCTGGCACCCATCGTCGCGGCCATCGCCGTCGTGCCGATCGTCGCCCTCGCTCCGGTGCTGTACACGATGTTCGGCAGCACGTCGGAGACCGCGCGGGTGCTGATCGCGGGGGTCGCCGCGTTCGTGCCGATCTTCTTGAACACCCTGCGGGGCCTGCGCCAGGTGCGGCCCGTGCAGCGCGACCTCTTCCGGGCGCTGGCCGCCACACAGGGGCAGGTCATCCGCAGCCTCACGATCCCCGCCGCACTCCCCCACTTCTTCACGGGACTCCGGGTGGCATCCTCGCTCGCGGTCATCTCCGCGCTCGTCGCCGAGTACTTCGGCGGCCCGCGGCAGGGCCTCGGAGCCGCGATCACGACGGCCGCCGCGAACTCGGCCTATGCCCGCGCCTGGGCGTTCGTGCTCGGGGCGATCGTCCTCGGGCTCGCGTTCTTCCTCATCACCAGCCTCATCGAGCGCGCGTTCACGCGATTCGCCCGGTAGCCCCCGTCCCACCGCCTGCACCACCACAGAGAGGGAATCACATGAGAAGCACACCACGCCTCCTCGTCGGCGCCGCCGGCGCCGCGGCCGCCGCGCTCCTGCTCGCCGGATGCTCGGGCGGCGGCGGCACGCCCGAGTCGACGGACGACGCGACGAGCGGCGATCTGACCCCCGTCACCCTGCAGCTGCAGTGGCTGACGCAGGCGCAGTTCGGCGGCTACTACCTCGCCGAAGCCAACGGATACTGGGAGGACCTCGGCCTCGACGTCGAGATCATCCCTGGCGCCGTCGACATCGTCCCGCAGGACGTGCTCGCTGCCGGCGACGTCGACTTCGCGATCGCCTGGGTGCCCAAGGCCCTCGCTTCGATCGAGGCGGGCGCGGGCATCACCGACATCGCGCAGATCTTCGAGCGCTCCGGCACGCTTCAGGTCTCGTGGGCCGACAGCGGCCTCGAGACGCCCGCCGATCTGTCGGGCAAGACGATCGGCTCGTGGGGCTACGGCAACGAGTGGGAGCTGTTCGCGGGCCTGACCGAGGCCGACGCGACCGACTACACGATCGTGCAGCAGAACTTCGACATGAACGCGCTGCTCAGCAAGGAGATCGACGCCGCCCAGGCGATGACCTACAACGAGTACGCGCAGCTGCTCGAAGCCACCGACCCCGAGACCGGCGAGCTGTACCAGCCTGACGACTTCACGGTCATCGACTGGAACGAAGTCGGCACCGCGATGCTGCAGGACGCGATCTGGGCCAACACCGAGCGGCTGGACAGCGACCCCGAGTACCAGGACATCGCCGTCAAGCTGATCCAGGGAGCGATCCTCGGCTGGATCGACCAGCGCGACGACCCGCAAGCAGCCGCGGATGCCGTGACCGCCGCCGGATCCACGCTGGGCACGAGCCACCAGCTGTGGATGGCCAACGAGATCAACAAGCTGATCTGGCCGTCCACGAGCGGGATCGGCCACATCAACGAGGACCAGTGGGATGCCACGGTCGCGATGGCGCTGGAGACCAAGAACCAGGACGGCGCCCAGGTCATCACCGCCGACCCGCCGGCGTCCGCGTTCACCAACGAGTACGTCGACAAGGCCCTGGAGGCGCTGCGCGCCGACGGCGTCGACGTCGAGGGTGCGGCCTTCGAGGCGATCGACGTCGAGCTTCAGCCCGGCGGCGAGTGAGCGCCTGCCCCGGGCGGCTGAGCGATCAGCCGCCCGGGGTCAGCAGTCCGCTCTCGTAGGCGAAAGCGACAGCCTGCACGCGGTCCCGCAGGCCGAGCTTCAGCAGCATCCGGCTCACGTGCGTCTTCACGGTCGCCTCGCCGAGGAACAGGATCGACGCGATCTCGGCGTTGCTGCGACCGGCGGCGACGAGCCGCAGCACGTCGACCTCACGCGGGCTGAGCTCCGCGAGCGTGGCCGCCGCGTCGGCGTCCACGCGCGGCGCCGTGGCGAACCGGTCGATCACGTGCCGGGTGATCGCGGGGTCGAGCACGCCCGACCCCGCGGCCACCGCGCGCACCGCGTCCACCAGCTGCTCGGGAGACGACGCCTTCAGCAGGAACCCGGCGACCCCGGTCGCGAGTGCCTCGTCGACGATCTCGTGCTCGTCGAACGTCGTGAGCATGAGGATGCCGGGGGCCGCAGCATCCGTCCCCATCCGTCGTGCCGCCTCGAGACCGTCCAGTCCCGGCATGCGCACGTCGAGCAGCACGACGTCCGGATCATGGCGTGCCACGAGCCGGAGGGCCTCGGCCCCGTCGGATGCCTCGCCCACGACCTCGACGTCGGTCTCGGCGCTGAGCACCATGCGCAGCCCCGCGCGCACCATCGCCTGGTCGTCGACCAGCAGCACGCGGATCACGGAGCGACCGCGCTCTCGGCAAGCGGCGCCGGGCTCTCGCGCATCGGCACCTCGGCGACGACGCGCCACCCCGCCCCCAGCGGTCCGGCGCTGAGCGAGCCGCCGGCCACCGTCATCCGCTCCCGCATGATGCGGACGCCGTGGCCGCCGGCGGCGCTCGCCGCATCCGCCGACCGGAAGACCCCGTCGTCGGTCACGGTCACGCGCACGCTGACCGCGAGGTACGCGACCTCGATCGCGGTCGCGGCGGCGCCCGCGTGACGCACGACGTTCGACAGCGACTCCTGGATCACCCGCACCAGCGCGGTGTCCTGCAGGGGCGGGAGCGCGACAGGATCCCCGACGACGTCGAGGGCGATCGGCATGCCAGATTCCCGCAGCGGCGCGAGCACCTTCTCGAGCCGGCTGAGCGACGGATGCTCGTCGGGGGCGGGCTCGCGCATCAGCCCGACGACGCGGCGCATCTCGTCCACGGCCTCGCGGCCGACGCCCTCGAGGCCGCGCAGCACCTCCTGCGCATCGGGCCGCTCGGGCAGCAGCCGGCGGAGGCCGCCGATCTGCAGCACCATGACGCTGACCTGGTGCGCCACCGAGTCGTGCACGTCCCGGGCGATCCGCGCGCGTTCGGCCATCACCGCCGCGGCCGCGGCCGCGTCCTTCGGCTCGGTGAGCTCGACGGCGAGCTCGCGCAGGCGCTGCGCCTGGCTGCGCTCGCGCCGCACGAGCAGGCCGACGCCGAATCCGGCGACGTACACCGACACCGTGAAGAGTCCCTCCCACAGGGCGGCCGACCCCATCACTCCCGCGGCCAGCGCGGCGGCGGCACCGACGATGAGCGCCCAGACCGCGCGGCGGGTGGGCAGCACCGCGGCCGCGCGCCCGATGAGCAGGATGATCGCGAGCAGCTGCACGCCGCCCGGTCCGGGTGCCCCCAGCAGCAGGTTGAAGGGCGGCGACAGCGCCGCGA
>JAVBUG010000092.1:0-5559 GCA_031555515.1 Microbacterium sp.
GCGCGGCGATCACCCGCTGTACATGGCGCTGTACTTCCTGCTCATCGTCGGCTTCACGTACTTCTACGTCGCGATCACGTTCAACCCGGTCGAGGTCGCCGACAACATGAAGAAGTACGGCGGCTTCATCCCCGGCATCCGCGCAGGCCGCCCCACGGCCGAGTACCTCGACTACGTGCTCACGCGCATCACCCTCCCCGGCTCGATCTACCTCGGTCTGATCGCGCTCCTGCCGCTCATCGCCCTCGCGACGGTCGGCGCCAACCAGAACTTCCCGTTCGGCGGCGCCTCGATCCTCATCATCGTGGGTGTGGGTCTCGAGACGGTGAAGCAGATCGACGCGCAGCTGCAGCAGCGCCACTACGAAGGGCTCCTCCGATGACGCGACTTCTTATCGTCGGCCCCCAGGGTTCCGGCAAGGGCACGCAGGGCATCCGCATCGCCGAGGCGTTCGGCGTTCCGGCCATCTCGACGGGCGACGTGTTCCGCGCCGCCGTCGCCGACGGCTCCGAGCTCGGCAGCCAGGTCAAGGCCATCATCGAGGCGGGCGACCTGGTCCCCGACGAGCTGACCAGCGCCGTCGTGCGCGAGCGCCTGTCCCAGCCGGACGCCGAAGGCGGGTTCCTGCTCGACGGCTACCCCCGCAACGTCGCTCAGGTCATGCACCTCGACGAGTTCCTCGAGGGGCGCGAAGAAGAGCTCGACGCCGTGATCCTCCTCGACGTGCCGCGCGACGAGAGCATCGCGCGCATCGCGGGCCGTGCTGCCGAGCAGGGCCGCACCGACGACACCGAAGAGGTCATCGCGAACCGTCTGGCGATCTACGAGCGCGAGACCGCGCCGATCCTGGGCGTGTACGAGTCGCGCGACGTCGTCGACAGCGTCGACGGCGTGGGCACCCTCGACGAGATCACCGAGCGGATCGTCTCCGCGCTCGAGGCGCGCGGGCTCGTCCGCGTCCCCGTCGCCTGATCCCGTGTCGCTCCGCCGTTCGATCTACAAGTCGCCCGCCCAGCTGCGGGCGATGGTGGAGCCCGGGCTCATCACGGCCGCGGCGCTCGACGCGGCCCGCAACCTGATCGCTCCGGGGGTGACGACGGCGGAACTGGATGCCGCAGCATCCGCTCTCATCACGGGCCGAGGTGCGAAGTCCAACTTCCAGATGGTGCGCGGGTACCGCCACACCATCTGCGCCTCCGTCAACGAAGAGGTCGTGCACGGCATCCCCGGCGACCGGGTGCTCGCGCCCGGCGACATCCTCTCGGTCGACGCCGGCGCCGAGTACAAGGGCTGGAACGGGGACTCCGCGTTCACGTTCGTCCTCCCGGACGAGTCGCGCCCCGAGGTGGTCGCCGCGCGGCAGCACCTCTCGGACGTGACCGAGGGGTCGCTGTGGGCCGGCATCGCCGCGCTCGCGACCGCGAAGCACATCGGCGAGGTCGGCACCGCGATCCAGGCGCACATCGAGGCGAACTCGCCGGAGTCCGGCACCTACGGCATCCTGCGCGAGTACGTCGGGCACGGCATCGGCCGCAAGATGCACGAGTCGCCGTCGGTGTTCAACTACCGCGTCGCCGACCCTGGCCCCGAGGTGCGGCCCGGACTGGTGCTCGCCATCGAGCCCATGGTCGTGATCGGCGACCAGGCCACGTTCGTCGAGGACGACGGATGGACGGTCTCGACGATCGACGGCACGGCCGGCTCCCATTGGGAACATAGCGTCGCCGTGCATGATGACGGAATCTGGGTGCTCACCGCGCCCGACGGCGGTGCCGCGGGTCTTGCGCCCTTCGGCGTGACCCCGCGCGAGATCGCCTAGGAGGCTCGACATGGCACAGACGGCCCGCAAGACCAACTGGTTCGCGATCTGGGTGACCCTCGGTGTCGTGGTCGCGCTCGTGCTCGTCACCGTGCTCGTCGTGACGCTCAACAACGCGGCGACCCCCAAGCCCCTCCCGACCGAGGTCAACACTCCGACGTCGGCGGGCATCGACGCCGAGACCGGGGCCATCCTCGTCGGAGACGGTCCCGACCGCCTCGACACCTACATCGACTTCATGTGCCCCGTCTGCAACCAGTTCGAGCAGGTGTACGGCGCCGAGATCGAGAGCATGGTGAACGACGGCAGCATCACGCTCGGCATCCACCCGATCTCGATCCTCGACGGCCAGTCGAACGGCACCCAGTACTCGACGCGTGCGGCCAACGCCGCGTACTGCGTCGCGGCGGCGGACCCCGACGCCTCCCTGCCCTTCCTGCAGGCGATGTTCGAGAACCAGCCCGCAGAGGGATCGAACGGCCTGACGAACAGCGAGATCCTCGCGATCGCGTCCGGCGTGGGCGTCACGGGCATCGACTCGTGCGTCAACGACGGCACGTACGCCGGCTTCGTGACGACGATGACGGCCGAGACCCCGATCCAGCCCGGCTCCTCGGGCATCGGCACCCCGACGATCACGGTCAACGGCGAGGTCATCGCGAACTCGTCGCTGCCGCCTGCCGGATCCCTCGCGACGCTGTTCGAGTAAGCCTTCTGGGAACGGATGCCGCGCCCCGCCGCATCCGTCCCCCCGGTCTGTTCCGCGACTTGCGGTGTCGTGTGCGAGATGGGATGTTTCGCGCGTGCGCAGCACCGCATCTCGTGCACAACGCCGCGAATGGTGGATGTCGTAGCCCCCTCCTCCCCAGGGGGCTCCCTGCCGGGGGTAATGCACGGGTGCCGGGCGCGCGACGAGGCGCGCAGTCCGGGAGCGGCAGGGTGGGCGCATGGATGTCGCCGCCGCCCGCACACTGATCTTGACGCGTTCGACGCTCGAGGCCCGCGGGCTGACGGGGAGACGGATCGCCGCCGCCGTCGATACCGGGCAGCTCGTGCATGTGCATCGAGGGGCATACGTCGACGGCGCCGAGTGGGCATCCCTCTACTCCGAAGGTCGCCATCTCGTGAAGGTGGTGGCGGTGCACGACCGGCGACGGGGCGCGACCGCGGTGTGCGCTCTGACTTCGGCGGCGGTGCTGCACGAACTGCCCTTGTTCCGCCTCGAACCGAGACGCGTGCATCAGTTCGGCGCGCAGGCCGACGGGCATGTCCGCAGCGGCGATCGCCATGTGGCTCGCCATCGCATCGATGTCCCCGACGAGGACATCGAGATCGTCGGCGGGATCGCCTGCACGAACCTCGCCCGCACCGTTGCCGACTTCATCAGATCCGCGCCGGAGCCGGCGGGGATCTCCGCCGCCGATGCTGCGCTGCGCCGCATCGCCTGGAACGAAGCGGAGCATACGTACGATCTCGACGCCGCCGAGGGGTTCCGGGGCGCCGTCACCGCTCAGGTCGCCGCAGCGGGGCGCGGGCGAGGGGTTCGTCGTGCGCGCAAGATCCTCGGGCTCGCCGACGGGCGTGCACAGCTGCCGGGGGAGAGCGTGAGCAGGCTGCATCTGCTCGAGCTCGGCTTCGCGACGCCTCGCCTGCAGGTGCCGATTCCCGGGCCGAACGGCCGCTGGTACCACGTGGACTTCGGGCTCGACGACGTGGACGCCTGGGGAGAGTTCGATGGCAAGGGCAAGTACACGACGCGCGAGATGCTCGGCGATGCCACACCCGAGGAGGCGCTACTGGCCGAGAAGCAGCGCGAGGACTGGATCCGCGGGACCACAAACCGGCGCTTCCCCCGCTGGGGCATGGAGCACATCGGAACCCCTCTTGCCCTGGCGGAGCGACTCGCGACCTTCCACGTCCATGCCCCGTAGCCGTCGTGCCATGAGGCCACGGGGCCGCGGGCCGCGGGTCGCGGGGTTTCGACCCGATCGACCCGTTCCGCACGCGCGGATCGCCACAACTCGTTCGCAATACCGCGAGTCGAGGCATCCATGGGGGACGGGTCTGGGCCAGGTTGCCGAGGCATCCACTATCACGTATGCTTGATCTTTGGTGCGTTGCGCCTGTATTGGCGTGTCGCCGCACCGAATCCCATCCACCGCAGATCGACCGGTCTGCACAAGTGTTAGCGAGCGTATGGCGAAGAAAGACGGTGTCATCGAGATCGAGGGCGTCGTGTCCGAGGCGCTGCCCAACGCGATGTTCCGCGTTGAGCTCAGCAACGGCCACAAGGTCCTCGCGACGATCTCCGGCAAGATGCGGCAGAACTACATCCGCATCATCCCCGAGGACCGTGTCGTCGTGGAGCTGTCGCCCTACGACCTCACCCGCGGGCGCATCGTCTACCGCTACCGCTAGACCGGTCGAGAAGTAACACCCCAGGCTCCGGCCTGCCCGGTGAAGACAGCGAAGAGAAGAAATCATGAAGGTCAACCCCTCCGTCAAGCCCATCTGCGACCACTGCAAGGTCATCCGTCGCCACGGTCGCGTCATGGTGATCTGCAAGAGCAACCCGCGCCACAAGCAGCGCCAGGGCTGACCTCAGGTCTGGGCGGATGCCGCGAGCCGCGGCATCCGTCATCCCACAACTGAATACGACTACAGGCAGCGTCAGAACCCGCGTCAGGCGGGGGACACCTCGGGCCGGAGGCCCGGGCACCGACACTGCTCCACACCTCCACCAACTCTCAGGAGAATCGCATGGCACGTCTTGCCGGCGTTGACATCCCGCGCGACAAGCGCGTGGTGATCGCCCTCACGTACATCTACGGCGTCGGCCGTACCCGCTCGAACGAGATCCTCGCCGCGACGGAGATCGACGAGAACATCCGCGTCAAGGACCTCAGCGACGACCAGCTCGTCGCGCTCCGCGACTACATCGAAGGCAACTACAAGGTCGAGGGTGACCTCCGTCGTGAGGTTGCCGCCGACATCCGCCGCAAGGTCGAGATCGGTTCCTACGAGGGCCTGCGCCACCGCCGCGGCCTCCCGGTGCGCGGGCAGCGCACGAAGACGAACGCGCGTACCCGCAAGGGCCCGAAGCGCACCGTCGCCGGCAAGAAGAAGGCGCGCTAAGGCGCGGCCCCCAGGGTTTAGGAGAGCAAGCACATGGCACAGGCCAAGTCCGCCGCGCGCAAGCCGCGCCGCAAGGAGAAGAAGAACATCGCGCTGGGCCAGGCCCACATCAAGTCGACGTTCAACAACACGATCGTCTCGATCACCGACCCGTCGGGCGCCGTCATCAGCTGGGCGTCGTCGGGTGGCGTGGGCTTCAAGGGCTCGCGCAAGTCGACGCCGTACGCCGCCGGCATGGCCGCGGAGTCCGCTGCCCGCCAGGCGCAGGAGCACGGTGTCAAGAAGGTCGACGTCTTCGTGAAGGGTCCGGGCTCGGGCCGCGAGACCGCGATCCGCTCGCTGCAGGCCGCCGGCCTCGAGGTGGGCTCGATCCAGGACGTGACGCCGCAGGCCCACAACGGCTGCCGTCCGCCCAAGCGCCGCCGCGTCTGACATCCCGCAAGCCGGGGCCCCGCTGGTCGGTGCCCCGGCTCCGGCACGTTTCTTACGGATGCTGCGTCCCCCGCGCGAGCGGTGGGCTCAGCCTCCCGAGTAAAACTCAACACCTCACCCACCGCACGTGTCATATAGCGGGCACGTGATCGAAAGGAACACATAGTGCTCAT
>JAVBUG010000384.1:0-17688 GCA_031555515.1 Microbacterium sp.
GCGCGGCCGTGGCCGGCGCGACGTCTGTCGCGACGGCCACGGAGGAATCGATGGTCATGGTCATTTCCAGATGCGTCGGATCAGAGCCCGGCCTGCTCGGCCTCAGCCCACCACTGCTCGGCGAACTGGTCGACGGTGATCTTGCCGTACATGAGGTCGCCGTTCAGGCGAACCCACGACGACTCGAGGGTCGCGAACGACTCGGGCAGGACGGGGGCGGGCACGGTCTCGTAGTCGGCGAGCGAGTCGCGGTACGCGAGCGACTTCGCCTCGAGCGAGCCCTCGTCGAACTCGAGCGAGTCGAGCTGCGTCGACGACGCCGGGACGCCGCGCGAGGTGCCGAAGATCTTGGCGACCTCCGGGTCGTTCGCGAAGAAGTCGAGCAGCATCGCGACCTCGGCAGGGTGCTCGGTGTTGGCGGCGCCGGCGAGGTGCAGCACCGTGTAGAACACGTCCTTGTCGCCCTTCGGTCCGGTGGGCACCGGGAGCGTCTCGAGGTCGGCGATGTCGGTGTACCGGGAGAAGAAGCTGTCCCAGGTGAGCGAGCTCGCCGTCTCCTGCTGCGCGAAGCCGTCGGCGGGCGCGATCTGCGTGGCGCGGTCCGGCGGGAAGAAGGCCCCGGCCTCGCGGAGAGGCGTGGTCAGGTCCATCCACTCGACGATGTCGTCCTGGGTGAAGTTCGGCTTGCCGTCCTCGTCGAACGGCTCGACGCCGTTCTGGAGGAGCCACTGCAGGAAGAACCACGACGTGACGCCCTGGTCGTAGCCGCCGTACACGGGGCTGCCGGCGGCGTTCGACGTGCCGGCGTCGGTGACGGCGGCGATCCAGTCGTTGAGGTCTTCCCACGTGTAGTCGGGGTCGAGCGGCTCGACGCCCGCGGCCTCGGCCAGCGCCGGGTTCACGAAGAGCGCGAGCGTTCCCGTTCCCTGCGGGACGCCGACCTGCGCGCCGGAGATCTCGCCGGCCTTCACGATCACGTCGTCCATCGTCGACAGGTCCACCTGCTCGCCGACGTACGGCGCGAGGTCGAGCAGGGCGCCCTTCGTGCCGTACTGGATGAGGTTGGCCTGGTCGAACTGCATCACGTCGGGGAGGGCCCGCGCGGCGACCTCGGTCGAGCGCGCGTTCCAGTACGACGGGAAGTCTGCGAAGTTGCCGTTGACGGTGATGTTCGGGTGCTCCTCCTCGAACGCGTCGATGGCCTCCTGGTACATCTCGGCGCGGCTGTCGTTGCCCCACCAGACCATCTCCAGCGTGACGGGCTCGTCGGACGTCTCCGCGGGAGTGCCGCTGGTGCCGCTGCCGGAGCAGGCGGCGAGCGCGCCCGCCGCGAGCGTCGCCACGAGGGCGACACCGGCGATCCGTGCTGTGTGCTTCATTGCAGTGATCCTCTCTGATCATCGATCGCGCCGACCCCGGGTGCGGGCGTGATTCCGTCGGCGTCAGCCAATGTAGGCACCCCTGGCCAGCGATTCGGACAAGCGGACAAAAACGATCACCCGATCGCTCCGCATGATTCGCGCACCGTCAGCCGCGGCAGCATCGTGATGTGCCGCGCGGCCACGGACGTGCGATCGGGCGCGGCCATGCGGTCGTTCATGATCCGGAGGACCTCCTGCCCGAGATCGCGACCCGGCGCGGTGACGCTGGTCAGGGGGACCATCGCGAGACCGGCGGTGTCGTCGTCGTACGCGACGATCGCGAAATCGGCGGGAACACGGATGCCGCGGTCCGTCGCGAGTTCGACCAGCCGGGCCGCATGCACGTCGGTGTGGACGATCGCCGCTCGCGCACCCTGGTCGAGGCAGTTCTCGAGGAACGCGATCAGGACGTCGTCGAGGGGCTCGTCGTCGGCCTCCTCGCCCTTCGGCAGCGCGGCGTACGGCGCCTCGCCCAGGCCGAGTCGCGCCACGGCGGCGCGGTGTCCGTCCCTGATCAGCGGAGCAGTCGGCGTGCGGTCGAACAACGCGAGCCCGACCGCCGTGTGGCCGAGCGCCGCGAGATGCTCGACGGCGAGCTGGGCACCGCGGGAGTGGTCGGTGCGCGCGCTGTCGTAGACCGCGAGGGCGGTCGACTCCAGCCGTCGCTCGAGGAACACGATCGGGACGGGGACCGTGCGCGCCCACTCCGCGAGCTCCGCCTCGGTGCGGTGGCGCATCGTCGGCGCGAGGATGATCCCCGCGACGCCGATCTCGACCAGGCGCTCGACCTGCCGCTGCTCCAGCTCTTCGCGATACTGCGAGGTCGCGAGCACGACCCGCGTCCGTCCGCCGCGGGATGCGGCATCCATCCCCCGCACGATCTGCGGGAAGTGGCTCACCGACGACGGCACCACGACGCCGATGTTCGCCCTCGCGGGCTGTGCGACCGACGGCGCGCCCAGGGCGATCGCACCCCCGTGCACACGGGCGAGCCGGCCCGACTGCTCGAGTTCGACGATGTCGCGCCGCACCGTCACCTGCGAGACGCCGAGCTGCTCGGCGATGTCGGCGGCGCTCACGCTGCCGTGCAGCTCGAGCTGCCGCAGCAGGTGCTCGTGGCGTGTTCTCGGCAGTGAGTTCTGTCCAGCCATGTGCGAGGTCCGTTCGTCGCAGGGTGATCCGGGTGACCGTTTGGTGATCGAAATTGTCCGATAGTCCAGATGAGTACAGGATCGTAATACACGATCGACGAGTGACGATGACGTACGGGGATGCCGTGACAGGCAGGACGACAGCTCGGGACCGGTGGCAGGAGCTCGCCGATCGGCTGCTCGCGTCCGCCTTCGAACACGCCTCCCCGTCGGATTCCCTCATCGCTCTTCCCGGTCCCGCCAGCGCCTCGGGGCGATGGAGCGACGGGCTCGAGGGCTTCGCCCGCACCTTCCTGCTCGCCGCCTTCCGGGTCCGCGGATCCGACGGCGCCGACCCGGCAGGATTCCTCGATCGCTACGCGCGAGGACTGGCCGCGGGAACGGATGCCGCGAACCCGGAGCGGTGGCCGACGATCACCGAGCGACGGCAGGCCGTCGTGGAAGCGGCATCCGTCGCCATCGCTCTCTCGGAGACGCGACCCTGGCTGTGGGATCGCCTCGATGCAACCGTGCAGGACCGGGTCGTGACCTGGCTGTCGGGTGTCGTCGGAACCAGCGGCTACTCGAACAACTGGATCTGGTTCCAGAACGTGATCGAGGCGTTCCTCGCCTCGGTCGGCGGGCCCTGGCGACAGGACGACCTCGACCGCAACGCCGGGATCCAGGAGAGCCTGTACGTCGGCGACGGCTGGTACTCCGACGGCGCGGGTCCCGACGGCGCCCGCCGCAGCTTCGACTACTACGCCGGGTGGGCGTGGCACGTCTACCCGCTGCTGCACGCACGGATCCGCGGCGTCGGCCTCGAGCAGCTGCACAAGGATCGCCTGCGCGCGTTCCTCGACCAGGCCCGCGACCTCGTCGGCTCGCACGGCGACCCCCTCTTTCAGGGCCGGTCGCTGACCTACCGCTTCGCGATGCTCGCCCCGTTCTGGGCCGGGGCGATCGCCGGCGCCACGCCGCTCGCCCCGGGTGAGACCCGCGCTCTGGCGGAGTCTGTGCTCGACCGCTTCGTGGCCGCGGGCGGCATCGACGACCGCGGGCTGCTGTCGATCGGCTGGCACCGCGAGTTCCTCCCGATCCGGCAGGTGTACACCGGGTCCTCGTCGCCGTACTGGGCGAGCAAGGGGATGCTGGGACTCCTGCTTGCGCCGGACCATCCGGAGTGGTCGGCCGAGCCACCCGTCGCCGCTCGGCCCGAGGTCAGCGTGCGGACGCTGACGGCGCCCGGGTGGCTGGTCGTGCGCTCCGAACGGGACGGCGTCGTGCGCGTGCTCAACCACGGGTCGGACGGATTCCGGGGCCCCGCGGGCGCACCGCGCTCGGACAACCCCTTCTATCAGCGGGTGGGCTACTCCACCGCGACCTCCCCCGCGCTGACGCGCGCGGGGGTCGCGGATCCGCTGGAATCGCACGTCGCGCTGCTGGATGGCCGCGGGAGGCCGTCGCACCGCGATGCGATCGAGCCGGTGCACGTGAGTGAGCGCGTCGCGGTGTCGCGCTCCCGCGTGCACTGGCTCGACGGCGCCGCCGACGACGCCGTCCTCGATGTCGCCGGATGGGCGTCGGTGCGGCGCGGCCCTCGCGTCACTGTCGCCTCGGTGGTGAACGGCGTGCAGGAGCTGCGCCTGGCGTGGTGGAGCCCTGCCCCCGCGGTGCCGGCGCCGTCCGCCGCCGGCGCGGCGGACGAGGTCTGGCCCGAGGACACTGGCCCCTGGACGTTCCGCATGGGCGGCTGGGCCCTCCCCGTCGAGTCGGGCGAGTGGACCGGCACGGCCTCGGGTGCGACGCGGGCCGACGGCCTGACGACAGCCCTCGTCGGACTGCGCGGTCTCGCGGACGCGGGCCTGATCGAGCGGGACGGCGGCGATCCGTTCGCGGCCGGCTCGATCACCCCCTGGGCCTCCGGGACGGCACCCGCCGGGCGGGGCGCCGTGGTCGCCGCGCTCGTCGCCCTCGGCACCGCCGGCGCGGGCCTCGACCTGACAGCCGTGCCGGAGATCGGGATCGAGGCGGAGGGCATCGTCGTGCGGTGGCCGGACGGAGCGGCGGACGTCGTCCCGACCGCGGGCGAGGCCGTCGCATGACCCGGCCACCCGCGCTGTTCGCGATGGAATCGCCGCAGCTCGTCGCCGAGCTGTTCGGCACGCGCGCCCGCCGAGACCTGGATCGCATCGTCTGCGTCCACGAGACGGTTCTGACGCCGGGAGCGCCCGCGATCCCCGCGACGACCGCGGACACCGAGATCCTGGTGACCGGGTGGGGCGCCCCCACGCTCGACGAGGCCACGCTCGCACACTGGCCGCGGCTGCGCGCCGTGGTGCACGCCGCGGGGTCGGTCAAGCGGCTGGTCACGCCGGCCGTCTGGGAACGCGGCATCCGTGTCTCCAGTGCCGCCGGCGCGAACGCCGTGCCGGTCGCCGAGTACACACTGGCGACGATCCTGCTGAGCGCGAACGACGTGCTGCGGTCGGCGCACGACTTCGGGCAAACCCACGACATGATCGCGGCGCGCCCGCGCGGCGACGTGGGGGCGTTCGGCATCACGGTCGGCGTGATCGGGGCGTCCCGCATCGGACGCCGGGTGCTCGAGCTGCTGCGGCCGTTCGACATCGAGTGCCTGGTGGTCGACCCCTCGCTCACCGCCCTCGAAGCGGCCGAGCTCGGTGCGGAGCTGGTGGAACTGCCCGAGCTGCTGTCGCGATCGCAGGTCGTGACGATCCACGCGCCCGCGCTGCCCGAGACCTACCGCATGATCGGGCGCGAGCAGCTCGCGCTCATGGCTGACGGCGCGACGGTCATCAACACCGCGCGCGGCTCGCTGATCGACACCGACGCGCTCGTCGAGGAGCTGCGGGCGGACCGGCTGCGTGCGGTGCTCGACGTGACCGACCCCGAGCCGCTGCCGGCGGGGCATGCGCTGTTCTCTCTGCCCGGCGCCACGCTCACGCCCCACATCGCCGGATCCATCGGCAACGAGCTGCGCCGCCTCGGCCACCACGTCGTCGCCGAGGTCGAGCGATTCGTGACCACCGGTGAGCTGGCCGACGAGGTGACCTCCCCCGATCTCGCGCGCATCGCGTGAGGCCGGCGCGCTCCCCTCTCACCAGCTCCCGGTGGTGAGGAACCGCTCGATCCGCGCGGCGTGCGGCGCGAGGTCGAGTCCCTGGCCGGCGACCCACTCGTCGTCGTAGTAGGTCCCCGCGTACCGGGCGCCGCCGTCGGCGATCAGGGTGACCACCGAACCGCGCGCTCCCGCGGCGACCATCCGGGAGATGATCCCGAAGGCGGCGTACAGCGAGGTGCCCGTCGACCCGCCGGCCGAGTGCAGCGTGAGCGAGCGCAGGGCACGCATCGCGGCGATCGAGCCGGCATCCGGAACCGCGATGACATCGTCGATGACGGTGGGGATGAAGGATGCCTCGACCCGCGGCCGTCCGATGCCCTCGATGCGCGACGACCTCCCGGTCGTGAACGCTCTGTCGCCCCGCCGCCAGCCCTCGAGGAACGCGGAGTTCTCGGGATCGGCGACGGCGACCTTGGTGTCGTGGCACATGTAGCGCACGTACCTGCCGAACGTGGCGCTCGTCCCGCCCGTGCCGGCGCCGACCACGACCCACGCGGGAACCGGATGCCGTTCCCGGCGCATCTGCGCGAACACGCTCTCGGCGATGTTGTTGTTCCCCCGCCAGTCCGTCGCGCGCTCGGCGAGCGTGAACTGGTCGAGGTAGTAGCCCCCGCACGCCGCGGCGATCCGCTCGGCCTCCGAGTACACCTCCATCGGGCCGTCCACGAAGTGGCAGCGCCCGCCGTAGAACTCGATGAGCGCGATCTTCTCGGCGCTCGTCGACCTCGGCACCACTGTCACGAACTCGAGCCCCAGCATCCGTGCGAAGTAGGCCTCCGAGATCGCGGTCGACCCGCTGGACGCCTCGACGAGGATCGTGTTCTCGCCGACCCAGCCGTTGACCAGTCCGTACAGGATCAGCGACCGCGCCAGGCGATGCTTGAGCGACCCGGTGGGATGCACCGACTCGTCCTTCAGGTAGAGGTCGACGCCCCACGCCTCCGGGAGCGGGAAGCGGTGCAGGTGCGTGTCGGCGCTGCGGGTGGCATCCGCCTCGAGCTGCCGGATGGCGCCGCGGACCCAGTCGCCCGAACCGCCGGCTGCCGTCATCGTCCTCACACCCCCGCGTCGTCGAGCGGAACCCGCAGCTCGGCGGGCCGCAGGCACAGATCGCCGCCGCACAGCTGGTATCGCAGACTCAGCTCCGTCGGCACGCCGCTCTCTGCCCACGCCACCTCGATCCAGGCGCCGTCCGTGAGCGGCCCGGAGGGGATGCGCGCCGCCGCGACGCTGTGGGCGGGAACCGCCGACACCGCGAGGGGAACCCCGTCGTCGGATCCCGCGCCGAACACGCTCCACCCGATCGGCACCGCGAGCTGGATCGCGATGCCGTCGTGGTCCGGGAGCCTCCGCACGGCCCGCACCGAGACGGCGACGAAGCCCGCCGAACGGTCGTGCGGAGGAGCCTGAGCCGGGGTCACAGCGCTCGAACCTCGACCGCGTCCGCGCCGAAGAAGTCCTCGACGCCCGCGCGGATCTTGGCGGCATCCCCGACGAGCACCCAGGAGAGCCGCGAGTGCGGGACGGATGCTGCGAACGCGGCCTCCGCCGCGGGCGCGACGACCTCGCGCAGGTCAGCGCGGTGCGCGTCGAACCAGCCGTTCCCGAACCCCAGCGCGACCTGCTCGACGCGCTCGTGCACGACCTCTTCGGCGGTCTGGAAGCGCAGCGCGGCTCCGAGGAGCAGCTCGTCGCGCGACCGCT
The DNA here is from genome assembly GCA_031555515.1 of Microbacterium sp. Taxonomy (GTDB): domain Bacteria; phylum Actinomycetota; class Actinomycetes; order Actinomycetales; family Microbacteriaceae; genus Microbacterium. The sequence continues at coordinate 7,401 of JAVBUG010000384.1, forward strand.
CGGTCTCGGCATCGGTCGGGCCGTCGGCCCGCAGCTCGTCGACGATGCGGGCGAGCTCGGTGATCGCGGCCACCGTCGAATCGGTGTCGACCGGGGTCGTGATGAGGAAGCGCGCCCGCTCCGGAAGCCGGATCACCGCCGACCAGATGCCGTAGGTGTAGCCCTTCTCCTCGCGCAGCGACGCGTTGAGCCGCGAGTTCATCGACCCGCCGAGCGTCTGCGACGCGATCTCCAGCGCGGCGTGGCCCTCGGCGTCGGCTCCCGGCACGACGACGCCGAGCCGGATCTCGGTCTGCACGGCGTCAGGGCGGTCGACGAGCACGATCGTGCGGTCCGCCGGTGCGGGAACCGGTGCCGGGAAGGCGGTCGCCGGCGCACCGGTCCACCGCCCGAGGCCGGCAGCCTCGACCAGCTCGGCCAGGTCGGCGTCGATGCGGCCGCCCAGGATGAGCGTGGCGTTCTGCGGGGTGAGGTTGACGGCGTCGAACGCGACGACGTCCTCGCGCGTGAGCGCCGTCAGCGACTCCACCGACCCGGCGAGGGGCGCGGCGGAGCGATCGCCCTCGGCGAAGATGGCCCGGCGGAGTTCGAGCTCCGCGCGCTGCCCCGGATCGGTGAGGCGCGTGCGGGCGGCCTGCAGCGCCTCGCTGCGGAGACGGTCGAACTCGGCCTGCGGGTACGCGGGCGTCAGCACCGAGTCGGCGAGGAGGCCCAGCGCGGACGCGAGATGGGAGACGGGGACGCGCACGACAGTCGTGGAGGCACCCTCGGTCACCGAGCGGTGGATGGTCGCGCCGATCCGGTCCAGTTCGAGCGCGTACTCCTCGGCGGTCGAGGACTGCGTCCCCTGCCCGCGCAGGCCGATGGCGATCGACGCGACGCCTTCGCGGCCCAGCGGCTCCGCACGCATCCCGCCCGCGACGACCAGTGCGATCGTGGCGAGCCGGTCCGCCGTCGCGAAGTGCTCCAGGCGCAGCCCGTTCGCGAAGCGGTGCTCGACGGGCGTCGGGAAGGTGTACGGGCGGGGCGTTCCCGTCTGCGGGCGGGGGGCAAGCACCGTGGTCATCGCGTGGACGCTCCGTTCGATTCGGTTGCGGGGGTGTAGGTGAGGATCGTCGCGTCCTGCGGCGACAGATGGTCGCGCACCGCGCGGGTGACGTCCTCGGGCGTGGTGGCCAGCGTCGCGGCGAGCACACCGTCGTCGTAGCCCGGATCGTCGAAGAGCGACAGCCCGTGCGACAGCGAATCCGCCCGGCCGGCCAGGGTCTCGCGCTCGCTCAGGAACGACGTCTCGCGCTGCGCACGCGCGATGTCCATCTCCAGCGGCGTCGGCGCGTCGGCGCCGACGTCCGTGATGAGGGAGCCCCTCTCGTCGGCCAGGTGCCGCGGGTCGACGCCCTCGTGGCCGCGTGCGACCAGGTAGTACGCGGAACGCCCGCCGATCAGGCGCTCCTGCCCGGCCGACACGAACGTCGCGAGCTGCCGGCGGCGCACCAGTTCGGTGCGCAGCCTGCTGCTGTCGGCACCGGCCAGCAGGGGCGTCGCCAGATCCAGGTGGTTCGCTGCCGCCGTGCCGTCGCTCGGCGACGCCCACAGCATGTACACCATCGGCGCGGGCACCTGCTCGTCGTCGACATGGATGCGGTTTCCGGGTGTCGAGAAGTCCTGCGGGGCGAGCGTCGGCGGAAGCGGGGTCGGGGCGATGCCGCCGAAGTACCGCTCCACCCGGCGCAGCGCGTCTTCGGGATCGATGTCGCCGACGAGCGACAGCGAGGCGTTGGCGGGCGAATAGTGGCGGATGAAGAAGTCGCGCACGTCGTCCAGCGTCGCGGCGGCGAGATCCGCCATCGAGCCGATCGGCTGGTGGTGGTACTGGTGGCCCTCGGGGAACGTCGCCGCGAACAGCCGCTCGAACGACGTGCCGTACGGACGGTTGTCCAGGTGCTGGCGCCGCTCGTTGCGGACGACGTCCCGCTGCGTGTCGAGGTTCTTCTGGTCCAGCGCCGCGAGCAGGCCGCCGAGGCGGTCGGCCTCGAGCCACAGCGCGAGATCGAGGCCCTCGAGCGGGACGACCTCGAAGTAATTGGTGCGGTCGCTGGACGTCGTCGCGTTCAGATCGGCGCCGAGGGCGTCGAGGAGGGCGAAGTGCTCGCCCGCCGCCACGTTCTGCGATCCCTGGAACATCAGGTGCTCGAAGAGGTGGGCGAGGCCGGTGCGTCCCGCGGTCTCATGCCGCGACCCCACGCCGTACCAGAGGTTGATGGCGACGGCGGGCGTCGTGTGGTCCTCCTCGACGACCACCCGCAGCCCGTTGGCGAGGGTGAAGCGGTGCCGGAGGGCGGTGCCCTGGACGTCGATGGTGCTCATCGGTGGATGACTCCTTCAGGTGTGGCGTTGGGATGCGTGTCGTCGTTCGTTCGGGGTGTCGGGGTGCCGGTCGTCGCCGCGCGAGGAGTCGAGCCGGTCGGCGGCTGATCACTGCGTTCGACAGCCTCGAGGGCTCCGCCCATATAGGCGTCCACGACCCGCGGATCGGCCCGCACGTCCTCGGGCGCCCCCAGGGCGAGCTCTCGTCCCCGATCCATCACGAGGACGCGGTCGGAGATCGACATGATGAGGGGCACGTCGTGCTCGATCACGATCATGCTGAGGTCGAACTCGTCGCGGAGATTCCGCAGCAGCGGCCCGAGCGCCTCGGATTCGCGCTGCGCGATGCCGGACGACGGCTCGTCGAGCAGCAGCACGCGCGGTCGCATGGAGATGAGCGCCGCCAGCTCCACGAAGCGCCGGGTGCCCGTCGACAGTTCGCTGATGCGGGCGCCGCGATAGGGCGTCAGCCCGAAGAAGTCGATCACGTCCTCGGCGGCGCTCCGGCGTCGCCGCACGGTCAGATCGACGCCCAGGATGCTGGCGGGCACGCTGGTGCGCAGCTGTCGCTCGAGTGCGAGCTCGACCACCTCGACGGCGGTCATCGTGCTGAACAGCCGCGCATCCTGGAATGAGCGGACCAGCCCCCGCTGCGCCCGTCGATGAGCAGGCAGCCGGGTGATGTCGTCGCCCGCGAACAGGATCGACCCGGACGTCGGCTTCGCGAAGCCGGTGATGAGCTCGAAGGTCGACGTCTTGCCGGCTCCGTTGGGCCCGATGAGTCCGAGCATCTCGCCGGGCTCGAGGGTGAAGTTCAGACCCGCGACAGCCGGCACCCCGCCGTAGGCGAGATGCAGGTCGCGGCATTCCAGAAGGGATGCGCCCTGCGGGACGGGCGGGTGCGCCACGGCACGGAGGCTGCCGGGCGCGGCGACGGCGTGCGGCGCCTCGGTGGTGTGGAGCGCGGCTTCCGTCGCGGCTTCCGCCTCGACGGCGATCCGCGGCTCCTCCGGTGCGGCGGCGTTCAGGCGGAGCTCGCCGCGCAGGTCTCCCATGCGGTGGCGCACTCCGAACAGTCGTCCGATCCCGACGGCGAGGAAGTCGCGCACCGGCCGCAGGAGCGCCGCCGCTCCACCGGGGGCGACGAGGATGAGGATCAGCGCCGATCCGTAGATCGCGAGCGCCGCGGACTGCGCGGGACCGGACGTGGACGAAGCAGCCTGGGCCACGCCCGAGCCGAACACCCACAGCACGCCGAGCGGACCGCCGAAGTAGACGCCGACGCCGCCGACGACCACGGCGAGCACGATGCGGACGTTGTAGTCGACGGGCACGCTGCCGGCGCTGATGCTCGGGAACGAGTGCACCAGGACGGCGCCCATCACCCCGGCGAGGACGCCGCTGACGACCATCACCGCCATTCTGCGCCGCGCGATCGGGATGCCGAACGCCTCGGCGGCGGACTCGTTGTCGCGCGACGCTCGGACCATGCGGCCCAGCCCGCCGCGCCACACGTTCCATCCGACGAACGCGCAGACCGCGGCCACGACCATGGTGAAGAGGAAGTAGGGGACGCCGATGGTGATCGCGACGGATCCGATGACCGGCTGCCCGGGCGCGACAGTGCCGCTGCCGAACACCGCCGGCGACATGAGGAAGGCGGAGGGGATCGCGATCGCGATGCCGAGGGTCAGGATCGGCAGCCCGAGTCCGCGCGAGCGCAGCGTCGGGTACGCGACGACCGCTGTCGCGACACCTCCGACCACCGCGGCGGCCAGGACGCCCATGAAGAAGCTGCCGGTCTGCGCGACCACGACGTACGAAGCCCCGCCGCTCAGCAGCGCGAAGCCGACCTGGCCGAGGGAGAGGGTTCCCGCGAGGCCCGTGATGAGCGCGGCGGTGAGTGCGATCACCGCCAGGATGACGGTACTGGTCCACGTCTGCGCCGCCACGTCGCTGCGGGTGCCCGCCCACACCACCGCGCCGACGGCGAGCACGAGGACGATCGCGCCCAGGTGGCGGATGGGCCACAGCCGCTGCAGGTCAGCGGGGAGCGGTCGCCAGTTGGAGACGGTGTTCCAGCTCGCCGTCGACTCCGCGCGACCGCGGGCTCGGCGCGACACGAGCATCGCCAGCGCCAGGACGACCATCATCGCGAGGTCCGAGTACCGCGCCCACGCAGCATCCCAGAGCATCACCTGCTGGACGATTCCGAGCACGATGCCACCCGCGAGCGCGCGCGGGAGGTTGGTGAAGCCGGCGATGGCCGCGGCGGCGAGCCCCGGCAGAAGCAGATCGGGGCTCAGCACGGAGGCGGTGGGATCGGCCGGCACGTTGCCCAGGAAGAACACGATCGTGACGGTGCTGACCAGGCCCGCGATCGCCCAGGCACCGGCCGACACGAGGCCGGGCGAGATCGCCGAGAGGCGCGCGTTGTCGGGATTGCTGGCACTCGCGCGGACTGCGAGGCCCAGCCGCGTGCGGGTAAGGAAGATCGCGAGCGCGACGGTCATCACCGGGGCCGCGACGATGAGCGCGGTGTAGCCCGGCGAGACGACCAGCGGGCCGATCGAGAACTGCGGGATGCCGGGCGGCTGCGGCAGCGGCTGGGTGTACCCGCCCGGCAGCAGCGTCCGCGCGAAGGCCGCTCCGCTCGCGAGCACGCCGGCGACACCGAGCGACGCGATGATCCCGACCACGCGAGGGGCGTCCGCGAGGCGCCGGACGACGACCACCTCGGTCAGCGCGCCTGTGACGAACCCGATCGGCAGGATCGCGAGGAACGCGAGCCACCACGGGAAGTGCAGGACGTCGACGAGCATCGGCATGAACGACAGGGCGAAGATGCCCGTCGCGGGCAGAGCGAGGTTGATGACTCCCGATACCCGGAAGATGAGGCTGGTGCACACGCCGATGAGGCCGTACGAGACGCCGACGAGCGCGCCGAGCGCGACGACGTACGGGGGCGTCTGCATGCCGAGCAGATTCGCGAGGGCGACGAGCGCCGCCACGGCGACGAGGGTGCCGAGGGGAACGCGCACCGCGCGGAACACCGGGTTCTCGCCGAGACGGCGCCATGCCGTGCGAACAGTCATCGTGCACCCTCTCCCGCCCCGGCCAGGAACACCGAGCGCAGCATCTCGCGGTTCTCGCGGAGCTCCCGCGTCGGGCCCTCGAACCGGATCTGCCCGCGCTCCATGAAGTACGCCCGCTCGGCGATGGCCAGCGCGACGTTGACGGACTGCTCGACGAGGATGACCGCGGTCCCCTGGGCGTTGATCGTGCGCACCGCGTCGAGGAGCTCCCCCACCACCTTCGGAGCCAGACCGAGGCTCAACTCGTCGATGAGCAGCAGCTTGGGCCGGAGGATGTAGGCCTTCGCGAGCCCGAGCATCTGCTGCTCGCCGCCCGACAGCGAGGACGCCGGCAGGTGCAGGCGGTCCGCGAGGTTCGGGAATGCGGCGAGCGCATCGTCGATCCTCCGGCTCGCGGCCCGACGCTCCCCCGCGGGCAGCCCGAACGTGTAGCAGCGCAGGTTCTCGAGCACGGTGAGATCCGGGAACACGGCCTTGCCACCGGGGACCTGCGTGATGCCGAGCCGCGTGCGCCGTTCCGCATCGAGGTACGTGATGTCATGGCCCTGGAGACGGATGCTGCCGCCCGAGCACGCGCCGAGACCCGAGATCGCGCGCAGCAGCGTCGACTTGCCGGCTCCGTTCACTCCGAGGAGTGCGAGCACCTCTCCCTCGCGCATGGTCATGTCGACGCCGAAGAGCACCTGGGTCGACCCGTAGTGGTACTCCACGTTCCGCACGGAGAGCATCGGGACGGGGCTCCCCGACGCCGCGGCGTGCGCCACGTACTCCTCTTCGATGACCTCTTCGATGACCGAGTCGAGATCCTTGCGGAGGTACTTGCCCGCGATCATTCCCATGATCTGCGCGGCGATCCCGATCCCGAGCGTCGTCGCGATGGCGGGGACGATGCCCATCGTGGTCGAGAGCCCGCCCAGGAGCGCGGTGCCGGCTGCTGTACCGACGAGGCCGAAGAGCCCGGTCAGGGCGCCGGTGTGCGGGCGCAGCGCCGCCGGGACGACCGACATCGTGCCGACGATCAGCGCCGGACCTGTGAGACCGACGAAGGCGGACGTGGCGACGGTGAGCGCGACCAGCGTCGGGATCGAGTACACGAACAGCTGCGCGACGCCCAGGAGGCTGCCGAAGATCCCGAGTCCCCCCGCGATATAGAACATCAGCTTGGGACTGCGCTGGAAGATCCGGTCGCCGAGCGGTGCGAGGATGACGAACGACGCGAGGCTGACGACTCCGCCCACGAGCGAGAGCATGGCGCGCCCCGAGGCATCGAGGGCGAACCGGTCGGCGAAGTAGAACTGCATGTACGTCGCCGTCGGGAGCACGAGCGAGCCGACCATGACCGCCAGCAGCATGATCCGCATCGAGCGGATCATCCAGATCCGGCGGAGCGCCTCGAGCATCGACAGCCGGGTTCCGCGCGCGATCCGCTCGTCATCCCCCGGTTCGACGGCCGGCTCGTCCAGCGAGCGGCGTGCGACGGCGCGCACCTTCTCGGCGTCGTACTTGCCGTATCCCGGATCGCGCAGACGGATCGCGAACGCCACGCTGATCAGAGCCACCAGCCCCATGACGAGGAAGGTGCCGCGCCAGTTGAGGTTCACCGGTCCGGTGAGCAGCACGATGACGCCGCTCGCCACGAGGCTCGCGACGATCGTGGCCGACGACAGGAAGGCGACGACGCGCACGCGCACGGTCGGCGGATAGAGGTCGATCAGCAGCGGCTGGGCCACCGTGGCCTGAGCAGCGCCGGCCATGCGGTCCAGGATCGACAGACCCAGCAGCATCGCTGCCGAGATCGCCAGGCCCTGCAGCCCGGTCAGGACCGACCAGAGCGCCTGACTCACCAGCAGCACCGCGGCGCGGCGCGCCTTGTGCTGCACGAACCGCGCCACGAAGAGGGGCACGATGAAGCTCACCGTCTGGCCGATGAGCATCAGGCTGGTGAAGTACTGGGGGGTGAGCCCGAACGTGCGCGCGATGTCCGGCGACAGGACGCCGACCGCGCTGGAGGCGAGTGAACCTCCCACGCCGAGCACCAGCAGCGCCATGAGCGGGTAGGCGCTCACGTTCTCTTCGCGCAGCAGCCGGAACAGTCGCCGCCGGTCGACGGCGCCCCCGGTGCCGGCCTCCTGCCGCGCCTTGGTCATCTGAGAGTCGACGAAGGCCTGCATGCCCTCGGTCGTGGCCGGCGCCGTCGGTTCTGGGGATGTGCTCATGATTCCACCCGGAAGCTCGCGTACCACACTGTCTCGCCGATGCGCCGGCCCTCTTCGTCGACCCGGATCAGCGTGACGTAGTGCGTGTCGGACCCGTCGTCGATCGCCTTCGGCGGGAAGACGTCGACCGTGACGTGGGTGTCGTCGGTGAGGAGGATGCCGAACCGGCGACTGAGGTAATCCGGCGTGAGGCACTCGTCGTTGCCCCGGCACGACGGCTCTTCGTCGACCAGATCCCGGATCGTCTCGCCCGGTGACATCGGATACCTGTCGACGAAGACCGCATAGTCGGACTCCGGAGCGGATGGGTCGACCTCCCACCGGACCTCGAGCGGCATCGTCACCGTCGAGAGGTTCTCCGGCTCGACGATCCGCACCGACTTGTCGGAGAAGAACTCCATCTCATCGAAGGCCGCGCACCCGGTCGCGCCGAACGCGACGAGCGCTGCCAGCGCGCCGGCAAGGACGAGCCGCCGGCGGTGAGGAGATCGCAACATGATGACGATGATCACCACTGGACCTATCAGATGTCAAACCTGGTTATACCAGATGACCATCGCGTGACGCCGGGTTTCCGGGACGTTTCGAGATCCGTCATTTGAAGAAACTTTTGACTTCAGCCGCACCAGCAACTTGCAAACCCGCTGCGAGTCAGCTAGACCGTCTGCTAATAGCAGTTTTCAGTTCTGTGCGGTCCACGTGCCGCACTCGTTCAGGAACAGGAGCATCATGCCCCGCATCCTCCCCGGGACCGGCCGCATTCGACAAGTGGCGCTGGCCGCGATCACGGTAGGCGCCCTCGTCGCCATCACGGGCTGCTCGGCCACGACGGCGCCGGGCGGCTCCTCGACGTCGGGAGCCGTCGCGATCCCCGACGCTGACGGACCGGGCGTCACCGCCGACACCATCGCGATCTCGTACGACACCTTCGCCTTCCCGAACTCGGACGCGGCGACGCAGAAAGAGTCGGTCGCGGCCGCACAGGCGCTCGTCGACGTCTTCAACGAGCAGGGCGGGATCGACGGGCGGGACGTGGTCCTCGTCACCGACGATCCGGGCACTCCCCTCCTCCAGGAGCGCGACGCGGCCTACCTGGCTTCGGGCACCGAGGTGAGCGATGCGAGCAACGGGCAGGACGCCTGTGAGGCATACGCCGACGCCGACGTGTTCGCCCTCGCCTTCAACGGTCTCGTGTCGGCGCCGTACGGATCGCCCGCGGCGGGCGCATGCCTCAACGCGCAGGGGCAGGCGGTGATCGGAACCTCCGGCTGGAGCTCCGCCGACTTCGACGCCGCGCCGGCCACCGCCGGACTCCAGATCGCGACCGACCGGTTCTACGACGGCCTGGTCGCCGCCGGCAAGGACGCCGACTTCTTCGACGCCCCCGGCACGACCGCTCTCGTGACCGACCCGCTCGACACCACCGGCTACGTGGACAGCGTCCTCATCCCGGCGCTGGCCGACGAGGGGATCGACGACCCGGCCGTCTACCCTGTCGCCTCCGACGCCACGGCGGCGCAGGCTCTGAGCACCGTCGTCAAGATGAAGGCCGACGGGATCACGAACGTCGTGTTCGCCGCGTCCTCGAGCGACTGGCAGGTCATCACCCTGCTCCCCGTGATGCAGGAGCAGCAGTTCGTGCCGCGGATGCTGACGGTCGACGGCGCGAACTGGAGCCTGTTCCCCCTGCTCGGCACGATCACGATCGACGACGAGCTGACGCAGGCCCTGGCCTCGTACGTCTCCCGCGCTCCCCGGGACGGGCTGCTGCTGACCGACACGCAGCTGGCGACCCCCGCCGGCGAGCTGTACCAGGCTGCCCTGGACGCCAACCCCACCCTGGCCGCGTCGATCGACATCAAGCTGGCCGACAGCCTCGAGCTGCTCAAGGCGGCGCTGGCCGCGAGCGGGAGCGAGCACATCAACGCCGAGGCGTTCTCGGTGGGCCTCGGCAAGCTCACGGACTACTCCTCGCCGCTGCTGTTCAAGACGGCCTTCTCGCCGACGGCGCACGACGGCGGCGCAGGCGTGGTCCGCTCCACGTACGACGCGGACTGCGGCTGCGCACAGCTCGGCGAGGAGATCGTCGACTTCTGAACCGGTGAGGGGCCCGGCGAAGCGACGCCGGGCCCCTCTGCCGGCCGGATGCACGAGAGAATCGAGAGACGATGAGCACAACGCCCGCCACCGAGACGCTGCCGCTTCCCCACGCGACGGACGCGGACCTCGCACGAGTCTTGGAGCTGAGCGAACGCCGGCCCGTCTTCCTCTACTTCACCGTCCCGTGGTGCGGACCGTGCCGAGAGTTCGGCCCCCGGCTTCAGGAGTACGCGGCGTCGCGCAGCGACGTGTCGATGTTCCGCGTCGACTGCGACGACAGCCCCGCGTTCGCCTCCCGCTTCGGGATCACCATGTACCCGACAGTGCTCCTGCTGCGCCACGGCGACGTCCACTGGACCCAGACGGGCGCCCTCGGACCGGATGCCCTCGCGGCCACTCTGGACGGCATCGGCGGGGCCGCCGGCGGGCTCGACGCGCGCGCGTCCGTCGACGACGCCTGCGCGGACGCCGTCACCGGCTCGGTCACGCTTCCGGCCTCACTCCTCGACC
>JAVBUG010000001.1:0-5838 GCA_031555515.1 Microbacterium sp.
GGCGGTGCGGCAGCAGCGTCGGCGTGGCTCGACGACGTGTTCATCCCGCGCGTGGCCAAGCGCGGCGCCGAGATCATCGCGGTCCGCGGATCCTCCTCCGTCGCCTCCGCCGCCAACGCCGCGATCGACCACGTGCGCGACGAGCAGCTCGGCACGCCCCGCCGCATCTGGACGTCGGCGGCCGTCGTGTCGCGCGGCGAGTACGGCGTTCCCGAGGGCCTGGTGTGCTCGTTCCCCGTCCGCTCGCACGGCCACGAGCGCGGGTACGAGGTCGTCGAGGGACTCCACCTCGACGATCGCGCACGCGCGCGGGTCGCAGCATCCGTCGACGAACTCGTCGCGGAACGCGACGCGGTGCGCGCGCTCGGCGTGATCTGAACCGCCGCGGGTCGGCAGGGCCGGCACCGCCCCGCAATAGGCTCTGAGTCGTGGAAGCCCTGATCGTCGTCATCATCGCGATCGTGGTGATCGCGCTCGCGACGGCGGTCGCCCCGAAACTCGGGATCGCGGGGCCGCTGATCCTCGTGCTCGTCGGCGGCGCGGTGAGCCTGCTCCCGTTCGTCGAGATCCCCGAGATCAATCCCGAGTTCATCCTCGTCGGCGTGCTGCCGCCGCTGCTCTACTCGGCGGCGGTCTCGCTCCCTGCGATCGAGTTCCGCCGCGACTTCGGGCCGATCGCGGGCCTGTCTTTCCTGCTCGTCATCATCAGCTCGGTGCTGCTCGGGTTCTTCTTCATGGCGGTGATCCCCGGCATCCATCCCGCCGTCGCGGTGGCGCTCGGGGCGATCCTCAGTCCCACGGATGCTGTGGCCACGTCGATCGTCAAACGGTTGGGCGTTTCGCGGCGCGTGGTGACGATGCTCGAGGGCGAGAGCCTGCTCAACGACGCGACCGCGCTCGTGCTGCTGCGCACGATGATCGCCTCGGTCGGACTCGCGACCAGCGTCGGCGGCGACACGCGCATCGGATTCGGGTTCATACCGGCGTTCGCATGGGGCGTCGTGGTCGCGGTCGTGGTCGGCGCGATCGTGGGATGGCTCAACCTGCGACTGCGCTCGCTGATCAGGAACTCCGCGGCGAACACCGCGATCGGGTTCGTCGTGCCGTTCATCGCCTACATCCCCACGGAGGAGCTCGGCGGCTCGGGTCTCGTCGCGGCGGTCGTCGCCGGCATCGTGACCGGTCAAGGGGCCGCGCGGTGGTTCACCCCCGAGCAGCGCCGATCCGACGAGCACAACTGGCACACCATCGAGCTCGTGCTCGAGGGCGCCGTCTTCCTCATCATGGGCCTCGAGCTCAGCGACATCGTCGAGCAGAACGTCGAGCAGCACAACGGCCTCGGCACCGGCCTCGCGATCGCGCTCGGCGCGCTGGCGATCATCATCGCGGCACGCGCGGCGTACGTCTCGCTGCTGGTCTGGCTGCAGAGCCGCCGGGCGAGAGGCCGGCAGCGCACGCGCCTCGAGGCCATGAACTCGCGGCTCGACCAGATCGCCGAAGGCTCCGCCGTTCCCGATCCCCGCTACCGCGGCCGGCGCGGCGACGTGTCGTTCGACGATCCGCGCGCGCAACGGCGGCTCTCGTCGATGCGGACGCGCGTGTCGCGGGCGCTCAGCGACCTCGACTACTACCAGGCCTCGCCGCTCGGCTGGAAGCACGGCGCCATCATCGTGTGGGCGGGCATGCGCGGCGTGGTGACGCTCGCCGCAGCGCAGACGATCTCGAGCGACGTCACCGACGATCGCGCGCTGCTGGTGTTCATCGCGTTCGCGGTCGCCGTCGGCAGCCTCATGCTGCAGGGCTTCACCCTGCCGTGGGTCGTCAAGGCCCTGCGGATCGAGCGGACCGGCGACGAGAGCCTCGACAAGGCCGAGCAGTCGGCGCTCGACGACGAGCTGCGCGACGCCGCGATCGGCGCGCTGTCGGACCCCGCGCTGCGCCGACGGCACGGCTCCCAGTTCGACGAGGAGCTCGTGACGACGATCGGCAGCCGTCTGGTCGACCCGCCCGACGACGCCGACGGGCTCCCGACCCGCGACCTGCTCGAGCTCCGGCTCGCGATGATCGAGGCGATGCGCGGGCGCCTGAACGAGCTGTCGTCGGGCGGCGGGTACAGCACGCCGGCACTGCGGCACGCGCTGGCCGAGCTCGACGCCGACCAGCTGAGCCTCGAGCTGCGGCTGGACGACGAGGACGACTGAGGGCGGATGAGAGAATGGGGACGAGCAAGGGGGCCTCACGATGAGCGAGACGAAGACGCCGGATGCCGCGCACACGCACGCGGCGCCGACTGCGGAGTCGGTCGCGTCCGACACCGCGCCGCTGCATCTGCCGCATCAGGCCGCGGAGTGCCCCAAGTGCTTCACCGAGCTGCAGCAGAACCGCAATTGGTGGCTGGCTCAGCCCGCCGGCTCACGCCTCGTCGGGCTCGTGATCGCCCGTGACGACATGCCCTCTGTCGTCGAGCAGCGGGGCGACCTCACCCGGTTCGGCGTGCCGATCGAGGGCTTCCGCCACCCGGCGCCCGAGACCCTCGAGTCCTGGGAGGACCGCCTGGTCCGCCTGTTCGGCACCCTCGGCCGCGGCGACGTGCTCGTCGTCGCGAACGTGCACGCGCTCGGTCGCGACATCGACGAGGAGACCCGCACCGTCACCGAGCTGCACCGCCGCGGTGTCGTGGTGAAGGTCGTCAGCCACGGCGGCCGCCACCTCTACGACGCCGGCCGCTGACGACGCGCCGCGCAGGATCAGTACGCGCGGTTCGGGTCATAGTCCTCGAGCACGAAGCAGGGCGAGAAGCCGCTGACGTCGAGCACGGTGTTCGATTCGAGGTTCATCACCGCGAGGTGCAGCCCGTCCGACCGGTACAGATCGAGGTGGTAGACGCCGGCTTCGCCGCGCTCCTTCCACGTGATCTCCCACCCGTCGCGCTCTGCCCACGCCGCGTGGATCGCGTCGAAGAGGGCCGCGGCATCCGTCGACGGATCGATCTTCAGCTGCGCCCCGCCCGGCCAGTAGTAGGAGTCCGGATCATCGCACTCGAAGAGCACGCGCGAGGTCTCCGCGCGCGGGAATCGCTCGGTCACCACGTCGTCCGGCACGAGGGCGAGGATGTCGTCCGTCGCAACGAGCACTTCGGACTTGGCGTCGTCCAGGGTCAGGGTCACGGGGTCCTCCTCGGGAGAGACGCTACAGGCGGAGAGCATGGATGCCACGGCCAGCGCGGCGGCGATGCCGACGAGTCGCCGGCTCATCGGTGGATGTCCCGGTACATCTCGTTCAGGGCCTCCTGATTGGTGCGGGCGCCCTCGGCGATCCGCACGTGGTTGTCGCCCTCGTTCTGGAACGTCACGCCGAGGATCTCGAACGTCTCGGGCTGATACACGTGCTGCGTGAACGCGCTGGACTCGTGCGGGGTGTCCTTGAACGGATCGAGGTAGTTGATCGCGTCGATGCCGTACTGGTAGTGGTTGTAGCTCGTGCCCGGGTCGGGCTGCCAGCCGGGGGCGAGCCACGAGCCGCCGAGCGAGAGCACGTTGTCGTACTGCGCCCCGGCGACCTCGGAGCCCGACACCACGCTCATGCCCGCGCTGTGGGCGATCGCCGTGGTCTCGACCTGCCCGAACGCGGGGTCGCCCTGCGCCGCGGCGACGAAGTCGGCCACCGCGGCGCCGCGGTCGAGCGCGAAGTCCTCCGAGGCGTTGCTGCGATCGCTGAACGGGTTCCACTCGGCCCACGGGCCGTCCTTGTAGACGAACGCGACGGTGCCGCCCGAGCGGTCGCGATCCGTCAGATACGCCCCGACCTGCTGCGCCGAGCCGCCGAAGAAGCTGTCCATCGCGGCATCCGTCCCCGGCACATAGACCAGGACATCGGTGGTCTGTTCACCCGGTGTGCCGAACATCTCGATGATGCGCTCGCCCTCCGGGTCGTAGAGCACGAGGTTGCGGTCCCCCGCGACGACGGCCTCGAGGTACGCCCGTTCCTCGGCGGAGAGCCCGCCCTGGGAGAGCCGGTCCTCGGCGGTGAGGCGGTTGGCCTCCACGCGATCGTCCAGTGGGATGCCGTCGAGGTTGCCGTAGCGCAGCGGGTCGGAGACGAGGAGGCTGTCGCGCTGCGCCTCGGTGAGCCCTTCCCACCAGTCGCGCACCGCATCGGCCCCACCCGACGTCGGCGGCCCCGAGGGCGACGACGCCGAAGCGCCGACGCCCGCGCCGGCCGCTCCGCCACCGCCGACCCCGAGCAGAGCACCGCCGGCCGCCGCGCTCGTCTGCTCCTGCGCGTCGGCGTTGCGGCGCAGGGCGTTCGCGGCATCCTGCAGACGCTGGGCCGCCAGGGTGAGGGCGCGGACGTGCTGGGCGTCCCACTCACCGCGGAACCGGTCCGCGTCGGCCCCGCGCCACGGAGCGCGCGCGACCGAGCCGGCGAGCAGCGTGCGGATCGCGCCCAGCTCCTGCGCTGTGCGGTCGAACTCCGTCGCCGCGCTGCGCAGCTGCGCGACGTCCGCGCCGTACAGTCCCCCGGTCATGTCGGTTCGCTCAGCCGACGCGGGCGCCCGCGACGATCTGGCGGATGGCGGGCAGCGACGTCTCGTAGTCGGCCGGGGTCGCCGTGCCGGTCACGCGCACGACGTCGGTCACCGGGCCGTGGTCGATCACGGTGACCGCGACCACCTGCACGACGGTGCCGACGGCGGCCGTCGCATAGGCGAACTCCGACACGGCCCATGTGCGGCCCGAGAACTCGACGCGCGCGGAGTCGACCGGCGCCACGTCGGGGAGCTGTGCGACGTACTCCTCGACCGCGGCGGCCGCCGCGTCGAGCGTGTGCCCGGCTTCGGCGCGCGTCAGCCCGACGACGACGTTGGGCGAGAACGCCTCGGGGCCGCGGTCGTCGATGAGCGCGAGCACCGTGCCCGCGAACGCGCGCGGCTCCCAGCCGTCGGGCGCGTCGAGGGTCACCGCCGGGAAGGCGGGGAAGGCGTCGCTGGGGAAGGATGCCTGAGACATGGGGTCCTCTCCGGGTGTCTGGTCCGTGCGGTCGTCGGGTGGCGGGTGCGGCTAGAACAGGCTCATGATGCCGTCGGCCATGTCCTTCGGGCTGAAGGAGATCGACGGCTTCACCGAGAATCCCACACCGAGGGCGAGCCCGAGTTCGAGTTCGAGGTCGACCCTGTCGAGTCCGACCTGTGCGTTGACCGCGGCGTCCGCCCCGATGCCGGCGCGCACGCCCGCCTCGAGCTCGCCGCCGACCCCGAGCATCTCGGCCTCGACCGAACCCTTCGCCTCGGCGCCGGCGAACGCTCCCGCGCTGACGCCGGCCTGCGCGCCCTCGGGCCCGAGGGTGAGTCCGCCGCCGATGTCGGCGCGGGCGCCGGCGAGCGCCTCGCCCTCGACGCCGACGTGGCCGAGGTCGTTGCCGTACTCGGCCGATCCCTCCGCATAGGCACCGGCTTTGACGTAGGCCTCCCCGCCTACGCCGATGCCCACGTTGTTCTGGGTGACGTCGTCACCCAGGTGCCGGGAACGGTCGTTGTCGTCATTGAGCTGGCGATCGTCGGACTCGCCGAAGCTGTAGTCGCTCGACGCGTTGGCCTTCACGCCCGCGCCGATCTCGCCGTCGGCCTTCGCGGTGCCGCCGAGCACCTCGGCCTCGGCCTCGCCGCGCGCGTTGAGGCCGTACCGCCACGAGACCTCGCCGTCCCCCTCGTCCACGACGCCGTTCTCCCAGCCGGCGAAGTTGGGCGAGTCAGGGTCGGCCGTCGATCCGCCGGGGGTCGTCCCGCCGGTGGTCGGTCCGGGCAGGCTCGTACCGGGGCCACCGGGGCCACCGGGGCCG
>JAVBUG010000314.1:0-24672 GCA_031555515.1 Microbacterium sp.
GGCGACGACGCTCTGCCCGTCCGGTACGAGCGCGAGTCCGCGACGGGCGCGGTCCTCGGTGCGCAGCGTCGTGAGGTCGCGGTCGTCGAGGGAGATGGTTCCGGATGCCGCCGGCACGAGTCCCGCGAGCGTGCGCAGCAGCGTCGTCTTGCCCGCGCCGTTCGCGCCGCGAAGCGCCACGACCTCGCCCGGGGCGAGCTCGAACCCGACCCCGTGGAGCACGGGCGCGCCGCCGTACCCGACGGTGAGGCCGTCGATCGCGAGCGCGCCGCCGCGCGTGCGGGCGGGTGCCGCGGCGGTCATGCCGTCGCCTTCACGCCGAGGTACGCCTCTTCGACGCGCGGGTCGTCGCGCACCTCGTCGGGGGTGCCCCGCGCGATCACGCGTCCGAAGTCGAGCACGACGATGCGGTCGGCGAGGCCCATGACGAAGTCGACGTGGTGCTCGACGAGCAGCACCGCGCAGCCGCGCTGCGCGACGCCGCGCA
The DNA here is from genome assembly GCA_031555515.1 of Microbacterium sp. Taxonomy (GTDB): domain Bacteria; phylum Actinomycetota; class Actinomycetes; order Actinomycetales; family Microbacteriaceae; genus Microbacterium. The sequence continues at coordinate 488 of JAVBUG010000314.1, forward strand.
CCACGTCGCCGAGCGCGGCGATGTCGTCGGCGCCGAGCCCGCCGGCCGGCTCGTCGAGCAGCAGCAGCCGTGGCCGGGTCACGAGCGCCCGGGCCAGCGCGACGCGCTTGCGGTCGGGGTACGGCAGCGCGGCGACCGGGCGGCCGGCGAGCGCCTCGAGGTCGAGCTCGCGCAGCTGCGCGGCGACGAGGGCATCGGCGTCGCGGTGTCCGGCGACGGGGAGCAGCACGTTCTCGCGGACGGTCAGCCCGTGGAACAGCCCGAGGCCCTGCAGGGTGCGCGAGACGCCGCGGGCCGTGAGCCCCGACGTGCGCCGCGGGGCAGGAGCACCGTCGATCCGCACCTCGCCGCGGCGGCGCACGAGCCCGCACACGGCGTTGAAGACCGTGGTCTTGCCGGCTCCATTGGGTCCGATGAGGGCGACGACCTCGCCCGGGCGCACCTCGAACGACACGTCGTCCAGTGCGGTGAGGCCGCCGAAGGTCACGCGGAGCGCTGCGACCTCGAGTCGCGGGATCGCCGGTGCCGCAGCATCCGTGTCCGCAGGATCAGCTGCGTCGCTCAGGGTCGGGTCTGGCGTGCGCCCAATGGGTCGGGGGTTCATCGGCACCTCTTCGTGTCGGGTGTCCCCACTGTACATGAGAAACCGACCGGGCGGTATGTTCCTGTTGCAGAGGGTGCCGGCACCACCCCGACGCAGCCCTCAGGAAGCACGAAAGGGCAGATTCCCGCACACCTCGGAGCGTGCGGAGACCTACCCTTTCGCAGGAACCGACCGGGCTACTTGTGCGGGATGCCGGCGATCATGCCGCCGTCGACGACGAACTCGGCGCCGCTGGTGAACGACGACGCGTCGGAGGCGAGGAACACGATCGTGCCGGCGAGATCCGAGGGCTCCCCCGGGCGACCGAGCGGGATGTCGAGGTGCGCGGGGTCGATCCGCGTCGTCATGTGGGTGGTGATGAAGCCGGGATGCACCGAGTTCACCCGGATCCCGAACGGGCCGAGCTCGACCGCGAGCGACTGCGACAGCCCGCGCACGCCGAACTTCGCGGCGGTGTAGCCGTGCAGCCCGGGACTGCCCCGCATGCCCTCGACCGACGAGATGTTGACGATCGAGCCACGTCGCTGGGCCTTCATGACGGGCACGACCGCGCGGCAGCCGAAGAACACGCCGGTGAGGTTCACGGCGATGACGGCGTTCCACTTCTCGGTCGTCAGATGCTCGATCGGCGCGGCGTTCGCGATGCCGGCATTGTTCACGAGCACGTCGACGGACCCGAACGCCTCGATGGATGCGGCGACCGCCGCATCCCATGCGCTCTCGTCCGTGACATCCAGGCGCACGAACCGGGCGCGGCCGCCGAGTTCGGCGGCCAGCACCGCGCCGGCCTCGTCGAGGATGTCGGCGATCACGACGCGCGCGCCCGCCTCATGCAGCGCCCGGACGTACGCCTCGCCGATGCCGCGGGCACCGCCGGTGACGAGCGCGACCCGCCCGTCGAGGTCGAACCGGCTCACGAGGTCACCGCGATCACGACGCGGCCCACCGTCGAGCCGCCCGCGAGCGCGATCAGCGCCTCGGGCGCGCGGTCGAACGACACGACGTGGTCGACGACGGGCCGCACCGCGCCGGAATCGGCGAGGCGCGTGAGCTCGGCCCGCGCCCGCGCGATCAGATCGGGGCGCACGCCGGGGTAGAGACCCCAGTGCAGCCCCACGACCGAGTAGTTCTTGACCAGCACGTGCCCCGCTGGCACCGTCGGGATCGTGCCGCCGGCGAACCCCACGACGAGAAGGCGCCCCTCGAACGCGATGCACTTCGTCGATGCCTCGAACGCCGCACCGCCGACGGGGTCGAACACGACGTCGGCGCCGTGCCCGGCGGTCGCGGCCTTCACACCGGCGACGAGATCGTCGACCCCGCGCACGAGCACCACCTCGGCGCCCGCCTCGCGAGCGACGGCCGCCTTCGCCTCCGAGCCGACAACGCCGATGACCCGCGCCCCGGCCGCGACACCGAGCTGCACGGCCGCGAGTCCGACGCCGCCGGCCGCCGCGTGCACGAGCAGCCACTCGTCCGGCTGCAGCGCCGCCCGCCGGTGGAGTCCGAACCACGCCGTCTGGTACGCCACGGTCAGCCCCGCCGCCTCCGCGTCGGAGAGCGATGCCGGTGCGGCCCACACGTCGGCCCCTGGCAGCACCGCGTACTCCGACAGCACGCCGATCTTCGACCCGACGACGCGGTCGCCGACGGCGACCCCCGACACCTCCGCACCCGCCGCGACGACGACCCCGACCAGCTCGATCCCGGGCGAGAACGGAACCTCGGGCTTCACCTGATACTCGCCCCGGCACAGCAGCACGTCCGGGAAGTTCGCGGCGACGGCAGCGACCCGAACGAGCACCTCCCCCGCTCCCACCGCGGGCACCGGCACCGTATCGAGCGACAGCGCGTCAGCCGGCTCACCGAGCCGGGCCACGCGCCACGCGCGCATCGCTTCAGGCACAGCGCCCCCGGCATCGGTCACGGCGACGTCGTCGTCGACAGTCGCGTCAGGTTGCAACATCCGTTCTCCTCAGGCTTGTCAGGAACAGGTCCGTCAGCTGCTCGGCGACGAGCGTCTTGTCTTCGGGACCCTCGGGCGAGTACCAGTGCGACAGGTAGTGCACGTCGCTGAAGAAGTGGGAGACGAGCATCGCGAGCGGGATGTCGCTGCGGTACATGCCCTCGGCCTGGCCGCGCGAGATCAGCTCGGCGAACTCGTCGTGGTAGGCGCGGCGGCGGCGCGTGACCTCCTGCTGGCGCGGCGCCGACAGCATGTTGAGGCTGCGGAAGAACACCGCGCCCTCTTCCATGGAGTCGATCGAGGTCTCGAGCACGTCGATGCACACGGCGCGCAGCACCTGGTCGGTCGTGCCGCCACGCGCGATGATCTCGTCGAGGTGCGCCTTCTGCAGCGTGAGCAGTCGCTCGTAGATGCCGAACAGCAGGTCGTCCTTCGACTCGAAATAGTGGTACATCGCGCCCTTGGTGACGCCGGCGGCCTCGACGATCTGCTGCACGCTCGTGTTGGCGTACCCCTGACGGGCGAAGAGCTCGACGGCGGCACGGGTGACGTCGTCGGCGACGTGGGAATCCTTCATGCCTTCATCCTTCACCCGAACCGCTCGCGACCCTCGTCACACGAGGGGACGGATGCTGCTGCCCCCGTCGATCGGCAGGGTCTGGCCGGTGATCCACGCGGCGTCGTCGGAGAGAAGGAACGCCACCGGACCGGCGACATCGACCACCTCGCCGAGTCGGGCGAGCGGATAGGCGGCGGATGCCTCGGCCTCATGCCCCTCGTAGAGCGCCCGCGCGAACGCGGTCTTGATGACGGCCGGCGCGACCGCGTTCACGCGGATGCCCGGCGCCAGCTCGTACGCGAGCTGCGCCGTCAGGTTGATGAGCGCGGCCTTCGAGATGCCGTAGAACGCGATGTTGGGGCTCGCGCCGAGGCCGGCGACCGAGGCGATGTTGACGACGGAGCGACGGAGGCCCGCGGCGAGCGCGGCGCGCGTCCAGTCGAGCGCCGAGACGACATTCACCTCGAGGATCTTGCGGGCGGCTTCGGCCTCGATGTCGACGACGGGCCCGTAGACCGGATTGATGCCGGTGTTGTTGACGAGGTGGTCGAGCCGGCCGTGCCGCTCGGCGATGTGCGCGAAGACCGCCGCCCGATGGTCGGGGTCGTCGGCGCGGCCGGCGACCGCTGTCGCCGCATCGCCCAGTGCGGCGACGGCCGCATCGAGCGAGTCCTGCTTGCGCCCGGTGAGCACGACCGCCCCGCCTTCGTCCGCGAGGCGCCGCGCGATCGCGAAGCCGATCCCCCGGCTCGAGCCGGTGACGAGCGACACGGTCCCCTCGAAACGGCGGGTGTGGTCGTGGGTCATGGCGCCTCCTTGCGCATCCCCAGCGGCGACATACCGGCTGGTCGGTTTTGACACCGTACCACGACCTCCCTTCCTGGAGGCCCTGTTCCGATCACCGCATATGACACTGAGTACTATTGATCGTGGGATTCAGTTCCAGGAGAATCGTCCCCGCACCACCCGCCCTTATCGCCAGGAGTCCGATCGTGACCGACTTCCAGCCCCGCCCCGGCCAGCGCGTCGAGGGCTATGACGTCACCCGCCGCCTCGGCACCGACTACTACGCCGTGTTCGCCGACGTCCCCGCGGCCGACCGCGAGGCGTGGGAGCGCGCGCAGGCGTACGTCGACGAGGTGGGCACGCGCATGCAGGACGCGTGGGACACCGGCGAGTACCCGCTCGACATCGCGATGCGCGGCGGCGAGCTCGACCTCTTCAATGACGGCATCGTTCACCCGGCGCTCACGCGCTTCTCGCCGCTGGCGGCGGGCCTGGTGAACATGGAGATCTCGCGGGGCGACGGTTCGCTCGGCACCGTGCTCGCGGTCCAGGGCGGGCTGGCGCTCCGCACGCTCGCGCTGTTCGGCAGCGACGCGCAGCAGGCGCGCTGGCTGGTGCCGGTCGCACGAGGCGAGGTCGCAGCATCCTTCGCCCTCACCGAACCCGACCACGGATCGGACTCGGTGTCCCTCGAGACGACCGCCCGCCGCGACGACGCCACCGGCGAATGGGTGCTCGACGGCGCGAAGAAGTGGATCGGCAACGGCGCCTCCGGCGGCATCACGTTCGTGTGGGCGCGCGTCGAAGCCGACGACGACGAGTTCCACGGCGCGGTGCGCTGCTTCCTCGTCGAGCAGGAGACCCCGGGCTACACGGGGACGGTGATCAAGGGGAAGGCGTCGCTGCGCGGCATCCATCAGGCCCATATCGTGCTCGACGGCGTGCGCGTGGCTGCCGATGCCGTCCTGCCGGGCACGAAGAGCTTCAAGGATGCCTCGACCGTGCTGTATTCGACGCGCTCGGGCGTCGCGTGGTCGGCGCTCGGCCATGCGACAGCCTGCTACGAGGCCGCGCTCGCGTACTCGCAGCAGCGCATCCAGTTCGGCAAGCCGCTCGCGAAGTTCCAGATGGTGCAGGAGCGCCTCGCGAACATGCTCGAGGAGCTCACCGCGATGCAGCTGTACTGCCGCTGGATGGCCGACCTCGAAGGCCGCGGCGAGCTGCGCCCGACGCAGGCGTCGCTGGCGAAGTACCACAACACACGCGCCGCCCGACGGATCGCGTCGACGGCCCGCGACATGCTCGGGGGCAACGGCATCCTGCTCGAGAACGGCGTCATGCAGCACCTCGCCGACATCGAGGCGATCCATACGTACGAGGGCACCGAGAGCGTGCAGGCGCTGCTCATCGGCCGCGACATCACGGGCATGAGCGCGTTCGCCTGAGTCTTTCGACCCCGGCCTAAGACGCCGGGGCGCCGCACTAAGGTACCCGCGGCCGCCAAGACAAGGCGATCGCCCGATGAGGGGCGCACGCCTTAGCGAGGAAAGTCGTACCTGTCAGCACAACCGGAACCGATCCGAGTTCCGCCGCAGACAGGAGAGACCCATGAACGACACGACTTTCACCGGCTACGTCCTCGACCAGCACCGCGCCGAAGACCTCGTCCGCCAGAACGAGATGATGCGCGCGCACCGCGAGCGGGGCCAGTCGCCGACTCGACCGGCCGGGCAGCCGCTGTCGGTCTGGTTCCGCGGACGGCTGCACCACGGTGGTGGCGCGGCGGCGATCGCGGGCCACTGACCCACGACTTCTCCGACCCGGGGGCGCACACCCCGTACTGTCCACGCGAGTGCGCACGAAGAGGGCGAAGCCGGTACCGGCCTCGCCCTCTTCCGTCTCGCCGGCACCCTAGGTATTTCCTGCCCTTCGCCCGATTGCCCGCGCGGCTCGATGCGAGGACCGTGGAGCGAAGAGGTGTGCGATGAGGTGCATGTGCAGACGGCTCGCGGGCCGCGTGGCCGGCTGGCTCGAGTTCTCCGCCGCGGTGGCGGGCCTGCTGGCGTGGGTGGTGCCCGCCTGAGCGTCCCGATCTAAGGGGATGGCTGCGGCGAATAGGGCATCCGCCCGATGAGCGCCCCACCCCTTACCGAGGAGAGTCGTCCCTGTACGAGGCCCGCCGTCGGCGGGCCGCTCGACAGGAGACGCGCATGACGGTCCGCCGGCGCGGGGAAGGTGCCACGATATGACCATGCCCGCTCTCCCCTCGAGCCCGCGCATGGTCGGCCGGCACACCGAGCTCGCCGCCCTGCTCGAGGCGTACGACGACGGCGTGGGCGGAGTCCCGCGCACCGTCGTCGTGCGCGGTGAAGCGGGGGTCGGCAAGACGAGGCTGGTGCAGGAGTTCCTCACGCTCGTGACCGCCGACCCGCTCGGGGCACGGTCCGGTCCCGACGAGGGGCCCGTCGTCGCCTTCGGGCAGTGCGTCGATCTCGGGCCGATCGGCGCTCCGTTCGGCCCGGTACGTCGCGTGCTGCGCGACCTGCACGCCGCCGTCGGCACCGACGCGCTGCGCGACGCCGCGGGGTCGGCCGCCGCGATCGCGAGCCTCGCCGCCCTCGTGCCGGGCATCGCCGACGAGTCGCCCGAGGCCGATGAGCCGGCGGGCGAGTTCGCCGAGGCGATCGAGGTGCTGCTCGAGCACCTGTCGCAGCGCCGGCACGTGGTCGTCGTGCTCGAAGACCTGCAGTGGGCGGATGCTGCAACCATGGCTCTGCTCAAGACCCTGGCCAGCACGCTCCGGGGCCGCCGGCTCACGATCGTCGCGACCTACCGTTCCGACGACATCGACCGCTTCCATCCCCTGCGCCCGGTGCTCGCCGAGCTCGACCGCACGCGTTCCGTCGTGCGCGTCGAGGTGACGCCGCTCACGCCCGACGAGGTCGCCGAGCAGGTCGCGCAGCTGTCGAGCGGCCTCGACCCGCGCGTCGTCGACGCACTCGCCGAGCGCAGCGGCGGCATCCCGTTCCTCGTCGAGGAACTCGTCGATCTCGGCGACCGCGCCCTCCCCGACACGCTGCGCGAGCTGGTGCTCGCGCGCTATGCCCGCCTCGGCGACGACGCGCAGCAGACGATGCGCACGATGGCCGCGGGCGGCATGCACGTCGACGACGACGTGCTCGCGGCAGTGACCGCGCTCGACGATCGCGCGCACGACCACGCGCTGCGCGAGGCGGTCGACAGTCGCGTCGTCCTCGCCGACGGCGACGGCTACCGATTCCGCCACGCCCTCACCCGCGAGGCCGTCGAGGGAGAGATGCTGCCGAGCGAACGCGTGCGCGTGCACCGCCGCTACGCCGAGCACTTGAGCGAGCATCGGGGCGAGTCGCCCGACGACGCGTCGGCGGTCGCCGAGCACTGGCTGGCCGCGCGCGACCTCACCGCCGCGTTCGACGCGACAGTCGCGGCGCTGCGCCGATCGCGGTCGCGGTTCTCGCCCGCGACGTCGGCGAAGCTGGCCGAGCGGCTCACGGAGCTCTGGGATCAGGTTCCGGATGCGGCGACCCGCGCCGGCACGACCCTCCCCGAACTCCACCTCGACGCCGCGCAGGCCTGGCACGACCTGGGTGACGCGGAGCGGTCGCTGCGCTCCGCGTCCGAGGGGCTCTGCGTGTGCCCCGACGACCCGATCACGCGCGCCGCGCTCCTGCGTCAGCGCTTCGTGCAGACCTACAACCTCGAGCACCGCGGTCGCGGCGAGGATCTGGCGGAGGCGGTCGCCCTCCTCGAAGACGTCGACGACTCTCGCGCGCACATCCTGCTGTCGCGCGTGCTCACCAACATCGCGCTGGATGAGCACGGCGAGGCGGCGGCCGCACACGCCGCCCGCGCGATCGCGCTGGCCGAAGAAGCCGGCGACGACGCCGCGCTCGCCGTGGCCTTGACGGTGGAGGCCTGGCGCATCGCGGGCGATGAGGACGACGAGCCGCGCGCACTGGCCCCGCTCGAGCGGGCCGTGGGGCTGCGACTCGATCCGCCGATGCGCGCCTACGTGGCCAACGCCCTCACCGACATGCTGCTGCGCGTGGGCCGATTCGACGAGGCTGTCGTCGTCGGCACGCAACACTACGAAGACATCGCCCGGGCGGGCATCGAACGCGGGGCGGGGTCGAGCCTCGCCTACGCGCTCGCACTCGCGCTGTTCGCCACCGGGCGGCCCGAGGCAGCGCGACGGTACGCGCAACGCGCTCGACGGCTCATGAATCCGCTGCATGGCGCGTCCATCGTGCGGCTGCTGGCTTCTCACCTGACCTGGGACGACCGCGACGCCGAGCGCGAGGAGCTCCTCGCAGCCGAACGTCCCACGATCGAGGACTCGCGCCGGCGCTACCCCGACAAGCACGGATGGTGGGCGGTCGAGCGCGCCGAGGCGATGCTCACCCTGCGCGGAGCGAGCACGGTCGGCGATGGCCTCGCCACGGTGCTCGCCGACGTTTTCGACATCGCGGACGGCGAATCCGGCACACCCGCGGTGCGCCGCTACGCCGTCGTCACCGCGGCACTGCTCACCCTCGCCCCGGGCCGGCCCGTCGACCCCGAGCTTCGCGGCCGACTGACCCGGAAGCTGGAAGCGTGGCCCGATCACGAACCGGCGCGGGCACACGCCCAGTTCATCGGCGCACTCCTCGCCGATGCCGAGAGCGCGTCCGCCGAGCACCGGGTCGACGTGTGGCGCTCGCTCATCGACACGCCCGCCGGCGGCCTGCTGACCGTCTGGCACCGCCAGGTCGCGCGCTGCCGCCTCGCCCTCGCACTGCTCGACGGCGGCCGACGCGATGCGGCGGCCGCACTCCTCGCGGACGTCGTCGCCACGGCGCCCGGCGAGGGCGTCGCCCGCATCGGAAGGTGGGCGGCGGAGCTCGCCGCGCGCGCCCGCCTCACCCCGGGCGCCTCCGATGCCGACGCCTCGCACGGGGTCGTCGCGACGCTGACGCCGCGCGAGCTGCAGGTGCTCGAGCTCATCGCCGAGGGCCTCACCAATCCGCAGATCGGCCGGCGCCTCTTCATCAGCCCCAAGACCGCGTCGGTGCACGTGTCGGCGATCCTCGCGAAGATCGGCGCCGCCAATCGCGCCGAGGCCGCTGCGCTCTACGCCTCCTCGGCCTCGGCCCCGACGTCCGCCTGACGAGACGTCGCTCCCGTCGCCGCGCGCAACCCGGGGTGCGGGTGTCGGCGGGGAGCGGCAGGATGAGACGCATGCCGTACGAGATCCCTGCGCCGATGCTCGCGAAGTCCGTGCCCGACGTTCCCGATCCGGCGAAGGCGGCGGGCGGGCTGAGCTACGAGCCGAAGTGGGACGGGTTCCGCGCGCTGATCTCCTGGGACGGCGAGAACGTCGAGATCGGGTCGCGCGGCGCGAAGCCGCTGACGCGCTACTTCCCCGAGCTCGTCGAGGCGTTCGGCCGGCTGCTGCCCGAGCCGTGCCTGCTCGACGGCGAGATCGTCGTGCCGATCGACCGCGACGGCCGGCGGCGGCTCGACTGGGAGTCGCTGTCGCAGCGCATCCACCCCGCGGCATCCCGGGTCAACATGCTCGCCGAGCAGACGCCGGCGATGTTCATCGCCTTCGACCTGCTCGCCGTCGGCGACCGCGACCTCCGGAACGAGCCGTTCCAGGCACGGCGGCAGACCCTCGTCGACCTGCTGCGCGACGTGCCCGACCCGGTGCACGTCACGCGCACCACCGACGACCCCGAGCTCGCTCGCCGCTGGCTCGCCGAGTTCGAGGGGGCCGGGCTCGACGGGGTGGTCGCGAAGCCGCTCGATCAGCCGTACGCCCCGGGCAAGCGCACGATGTTCAAGATCAAGCATGCGCGCACGGCCGATGTCGTGGCGCTGGGCTATCGCATCCACAAGTCCGGCGCGGGCGTCGGCTCGCTGCTCGTCGGGCTGTACTCCGAGGACGCCACGCTCTACCCCGTCGGCGGCGTGGCCGCCTGGAGCAATGCGCGCCGCCTCGAGCTCATCGACGAGCTCGCGCCGCTCGTCGAGCGCGATGCCGACGGCGAGGCGCTGCGCGGCGAGGGCGAGAAGTCGCGCTTCCAGGCGGGCCGCGCCGACTCGTCGTTCGTGCGTCTGCGCCCCGAGCGCGTGCTCGAGGTGCGCTACGACCAGCTCGAGGGCTGGCGCTTCCGCCACACCGTGCAGTTCGAGCGCTGGCGCCCCGACCGCGACCCGCGCTCGTGCACGTACGAGCAGCTCGAGGTCGTCGCCGCGTACGACCTTGCCGACGTCCTGGTGTAGCGCCTCCGGCGGCGAACGGATGCCGCGGCACTGACCTGTTCGCCCACGCGGCGCGGGTGTACCGTGCGGTCAGGGTCACTGCTGACGGAGGCATCCATGGCCCGCCGAGACCACCAGGATCCCCGCGGTCGTGCCGGCACGCGGGTCGGGATGATCTGCGCCGTGATCGGGGCACTGCTCGTCTCCGGGTGTTCGTCTCCCGTGTCGCTTCCCGAGAAGCCGCAACCGGCCGACGCCATCCGAGAGGACATCGAATCGATCTTCGGCACGCTGTACGGCGAGGATGCCGTCCGTGCCGTGCTCGTGCAGCAGCACGGCGAATTCGTCTACGAGCAGTACTGGGAGTCCTCCGCGGACGACACCTGGGATGTGCGGGGCGTCACCCGTGCGGTGACCTCAACCCTCATCGGCATCGCCATCGATCGCGGACTCATCTCCGGCGTCGACGCCACACTCGGCCAGCTGCTCCCCGACTATGCGGCGGTCCTCACCCCCGAGACCGCGGCCATCGAACTCAAGGCCGTGCTCACCCATACGGCGAACTTCGCCCCGACGTCCGAGGAGCGCGACATCCGGGGAACCGCCGCCGACCTGTACGCGCAGCCCGACTGGGTCGCCTCGATCCTCGCGGATCGGGCGGCCCGCGGGCCCGGTGACGGCCGGTTCCTCTTCTCCGATGTCGGCACGCACATCCTCGCCGCCGTCGTCGCCGAAGCGACCGGGATGTCGCCGCTCCGTTTCGCGGAGGAGGCGCTGTTCCATCCGCTCGGGATCGACGCCGAGCCGTTGTGGGAGGAGCGCTTCGCACCGGGCAGCGATCCCTCGATGCTGCTGCGGGAGTACCAGGACGCGGAGGTGGCGTGGCCCGCCGACCCGCAGGGGGTGAACCTCGGCTACACGCACCTGCGGCTTCACCCGATGGACCTCGTGCGCATCGGGCAGCTCATGCTCGACGAGGGCGTCTGGGACGACGAGCAGGTGGTGTCGGCGACCTGGGCCGTGCAGGCGACCAGTCCCGTCGTCGCCACTGTCGGCTACGGCACGATCAGCTACGGGTACCAGTGGTGGGTCGACCCGCAGCGCGGCGTGTTCTCCGCGCAGGGCGAGGGCGGAACGGCTGTCGTCGTCGATCCGGTGAGGGATGCCGTCGCCGTGATCGCCTCCGAGGTCACGATCGACGACGTGCGCGGCAACCACGGCTATGCGAGTGCGACGGCGGTCGGGCTCGCGGCCCTGCTCCTCGCCGACCTGCCCGACTCCGGGTGAGATCGGCCGATCGCTCGGTTCGTCGCGGCACGCGCCCGCGCTCAGCCCGCGTCCTTGGGCCAGTTCGCCTCGTTCTTGCGGCTCGGCTGCACGCGCGGCGGCTCGCCGGGCATCTTCGGGAAGTCCGGCGGGAACGGCAGCTCGCCGAGCCCGTTGTCGAGGTCGCGCTGCCACCACTCGAGCAGCGTGTCGATGCGCCCCGGCTGGGCGAGCAGACCGGCCCACGGGTCGCCCACCTCGGCCAGCCTCGCCGGCACCGTCCGCACCGTGAACGCCGCGGGGTCGACGCCGGCCTCGAGCTCCGCCCACTCCAGCGGCGTCGACACCGTCGCGGTCGGCAGCGCGCGCGGGCTGTAGGCCCCGGCCATCGGGCGGTCGCGAGTGGCCTGGTTGAAGTCGATGAAGATGCGCTCGCCGCGCTCCTCTTTCCACCAGTTCATCGTGACCTTGTCGGGCATCCGCCGCTCGAGTTCGCGACCGGCGGCGATGACCGCATGGCGCACGTCGAGGAACTCCCACTCCGGCTCGATCGGGCAGAACAAGTGAATGCCCCGGTTGCCACTGGTCTTCACGAACGTGGTCAGCCCCGCCTCGGCGAGGACGTCGCGCATCGCGGGGGCGACGGCCGCAGCATCCGTGAAATCCGTGCCCGGCTGCGGATCGAGGTCGATGCGCAGCTCGACGGGATTGTCGGTGTTCGCCGTGAGCGACGCCCACGGATGGAAGACGATCGTGTTCATCTGCACCGCCCACACGGCCGCGGCGATCTCGGTGAGGATGATCTGCGGATGCCGCCGCCCACTGTTGTACGTGACGGTCTGGGCCTCGACGAACGCCGGCGCCCCCTTCGGCGGGTTCTTGGAGTAGAACCGCTCGCCGTCGACGCCCTCGGGGAACCGCTCGAGCGACACCGGCCGGTCGCCGTTCGCCGCCAGGAACGGACCGGACACCGCGAGGAGATACTCGGCGAGCTCGCGCTTCGTGATGCCGGCCTCGGGCCAGATCACCCGGTCGGGATTCGAGATCCCCACCTCGCGATCGCCGTCGGGGCCGGGCACGGTGAGGGTGATCCGCGGGGACGCCATGGTCCGACGCTAGCGGGGAGCCGCAGCATCCGTCACCCTTCTCAGCGCTCGACCGGGAAGATCATGTGCGTCACGCGTGCACTCGGGATCACCACCGTGGGATCGCCCAGCCGCACCGCGGCGGGATCGACCTCGGCGAAGTACCGGTGCCCCGACCCGAGCACGACGGGCACGAGGTCGACCGCGACCTCGTCGACGAGCCCGGCGCCGAGCGCCTGACCAGCGACGGTGCCGGCGGCGACCGCTACCGTCTTGTCACCCGCCAACTCCCGGGCCTTCGCCACCGCCGCTTCGATCCCGTCCGTCACGAAGTGCGCGTTCCCGGTGTGGGCATGGGCCCAGTCCGTCGGCGCCTCGTGCGTGAGCACGACGAACGGCACACCCAGCGGGTGCACGCCGCTCCAGCCGTCGGTGATGTCGAACAGCAGGCGGCCGACCACGAGGCATCCGAGTTCCCCGATGAAGCTACGCCAGTACTCCGCGCTGGTCGGCGTCAGGTGGAACGATGCCGGCTCGCTCGCCGTGACGACCTCGACGTCACCCGCCTCGTACCAGTCGAAGAGGCGCCCGGGGTCGTTGTTCTCGTGCGCGACGAAGCCGTCCAGCGACATCGACGCCGACGTGATGACCTTGCCCATGGCTCAGCCCTCCGCCGCGAGGAGCTCGTCGAGCTTGTCGTAGCCCTCGCGCATGCCCCGCTCCATGCCTTCGGACTGCATGTTCTCGAGCACCTCGACGGTCGAGAACACGCTGTGGTCGACGATCCGCGACCGGCCGCCCTCGAGCGCCTCGAATCGGATGCAGTCGACGCTCACCTCGTCGGGCCAGCCCTCGAACTCGAACGTCTGGATGATCAGCTCGTTCTCGCGCACCGTGTGGAACACGCCGCGGAACGCGTACTCACCGTCCTTGTCACGCTGCACGAAGCGGTAGCCACCGCCGGTGCGGAAGTCCCAGTGGGTGATCTCGGTGTGCTCCTCGCCGGGGCCGATCCACTGCTGGAACAGCTCCGGATCGGCATGCGCCCGGAACAGCGCCTCGACGGGAGCGTCGAACTCCCGCGTGATGTCGGCATACGACGTACCCGGAACGGCTTCGATGATGAGCGGGTTGCTCATGATTCCTTCTCCTTCGTGTCGGTCCTGCGAGGGGTCGTGGTCGGAGGGACGGATGCTGCGCCGGCAAGCACTGCGTCGAGCCGCCGGTACGCACGCTCGGCGTCGAGCCGGTACCGGTCGATCCACGCGGTGAGCTGTTCGAGCGCCGCAGCGTCGAGGTGGACGGGTCGCCGCTGCGCCTCGCGCGACCGCGTGACGAGCCCGGCGTCTGCGAGCACCTTGATGTGCCGCGAGACCGCCTGCATCGTGATCGGGAACGGCTCGGCGAGCTCGCCCACCGTCGCCGGCCCGCGGCTCAGGCGCGCGATGATCGCGCGGCGCACCGGGTCGCCCAGCGCCACGAACGCTCGATCGAGTCGGTCATCGTCCATTGCTCAACGCATCCCTTTATCAACGTTTATGTTGAATAAGGTACGCCCGTTCGACTCGGTGTCAACCCCTCGCGCGTGAAGACCTCAGTCCGCGAGGGCGAGGAGAGGCGCGAGGTCGTCGCGGCCGAGACGGATCCACGGTCCCGCGGGGTCGACCATCAGGCCCGTGAGGCCTTCGTCGGTACGGAGCGCCTTCGCGAGCTGGGCGGGCGTGATCGGCCCGGCGTTGTCGCCGCGGCCCATGACCGCGACCTCGAGCGGGTGCGAGTACACCTCGAGGAAGCGGCGTCCCTCGGCGTCGCGCGCCTCGGCGATCCCCGGGGTGCCGCTGTCCGAGACGCCGACGGCGACCCAGAGCGGAACCCGCGTCAGCGCCTCGGCGACCTTGGCGTCGATCTCGGGCGTGCGCTCGGCCGCGAGGAGCGTCTTGACGGTCAGCTGCGGGTCGGCCTGCTCGACGGCACGCTCGAGCAGCTCCTTCGGCAGCACCGCGCGCGAGGGCGACGAGGCGGGGTCGATGATGATCCCGTCGTACGAGCTCGCGAACACGTGCCGCAGCACCGTGAGCACCGGCTGGCCCATCGCCGACGTCTCGGTGTCGCCGTCGGCCTTGACGCTCGCCTGCAGTGCGGCGCCGCTCGAGTAGACGAGCGCGAACGTGCGGTCCCCCGAGTTCGCGATCGCGAGAGGCAGCCCCTTGCCCTCGGCGAGGAGCGTGCGCGCGTCACCCTTGATGCGAAGGAACACGTGCCCCTGCAGCAGCTGGCGGGCGACGTCGAGCAGCGCCTGCGACGCCGGAGCATCGCCGATCCGGCCGAGAGCGGCGCGCAGCAGCACGTTGTCGCGCAGTCCCGGAACGGTCTCGGTCTGCTCGGGCGCCGTGCGCATCCACTCGCGGGCGCCCATGCGCGGCTTCGGCGTGGGTGGCACTGACTCGTCCGCCTGCGGCTCGCGCGGCTCCGCCGGCTGCGACGTCGCCGGCGACACCCCGAGACCGCCGAAAGACGAGACGGAGATGGACACGGTCCCCACGGCTTCTCCACTCGCCGCCGGCGCGTCGAGCGGAGCCTCCGGCCGCGTGGGCCCAGCTGCAGCCTCCGTCGCCGTCTGATCAGCGGGCGCGTCGGGCGCGGTGCCCGCCTCCGCGGTCGGGGCAGCAGCATCCGTCTGCGGCTCGGCATCGGCGGCAGCGCTCGCCGTCTCGGCCGCGATCTCGTCGGCCGGTGAGGGCTCGGGGGAGGTCGGCGGCTGCTCGGCGGGCTTCTTCGGACGGCGCGAGAACAAGGCCATTGTGCGAGCCTAACCCGCCCGCCCGAGGCCGATCGCGTGCCGTTCTCAGGATCGTTGCCGGCGGCGCCTGCCCACACCCGTGGAAAGACGCGGAAACCCGCGGCACTCGGCCTCAACGATCCTGAATTGCGAACACGGCGAGGGGCCGCCGGCGGCATTCCGCCCGCGCCCAGACCCGCCGCCGCGACCTCAGCCGAGCGCGGAGACCCCCGCGGCGATCACCCCGATACCGACGGCGAGGAGGGATGCGGCGAGCACGACGACGCCGGCCCACAGGAAGGCGATCGCCCGGCCCGGGCGCTGCGGTTCGCGCCCCAGCACCGAGAGGAAGAACCCGCCGGGGATGAGGAGCGCGCTCGCGAGTACGCCGACCGACGCCCATTGCCATGGCATGGGCACGCCGACCGCCGACACCAGGAGCAGGCTCACGAGTCCGAGGATGACGAGCACGCCGGCGTGGGCGTGCCCGGCGCGGAAGAAGGTCTTCTGCAGCCCGTTGAAGGGCAGACCGCGCGTCGCGATCCGCAGCAGGAAGGTGCCGCCCGACATGATGCCGATGACGGTGAGGATCGTCGCGCCGGCGACGATCGTGAGGATCGGGTCCATCGTGACCTCCGTTGGATAGTCTCGCTCTCCAATATTGGATAGCTATAGTATCCAATGTCAAGACCGAGGGGGCCGCCGCATGAAGATCTCTGAGCTGTCGGAGCGCAGCGGCGTGCCCGTCGCCACGGTGAAGTTCTATATCCGTGAGGGCATGCTCCCCCGCGGTGAGGTGCTTTCCACGACGCGGGCCGAGTACAGCGAGGAGCATCTCGCGAGGCTCCGGCTCATCGCGGCGCTGGCCGACGTGCGCGGCCTCCCGCTGTCGCGGGTGCGCGATGTGCTCGCGCTGATCGACGCCCCCGACGACGACCCGATCGCGACGCTCGGGCGTGCGGTCGGCGCACTCCCGCCCTACGTCGAGGCCGACCGCGACGACTACCCCCGGGCGCGGGCGGCCATCGGCGAACTCGGCCTGACATACGACCCCGACTTCACCGCCGTGGCCCAGCTCGACGAGGCGCTGCGGGCCTTGGAGGCGGCGGGACTGGATGCTGCGCCCCCGGCGCTCCGCCGCTACAGCGACGCGATGCGTCAGGTCGCTGCCGAAGAGCTCGCCCCGATGGCCGGCATGTCACGCGCCGAGGCCGTGCCTTACGCGGTGCTCGGCACCGCGCTGTACGAGCCGGTGATGCTGGCCTTGCGGCGGCTGGCCCACCACCATCTGCTCGTCGAGGGCCGCGGTCGCTGAGTGCGCGCGACCGCGGTCAGAGCTTCGTGATCGGGGCGATCTTGATCAGCAGCTTCTTCGGTCCGGCCGAGTCGAACCGCACGTGGGCGACGCGCTTCGCGCCCTCGCCGGTGACGGCGTCGACGCGGCCCTCACCGAAGTCGTCGTGACGGATGCGGTCGCCGGGGGCCAGCTCGAGGTCGCCGTTGTCGCGCACCTTGGCGGGGATCTTGTTCGCGAAGCGCTCGAGGTTGCCCGACGGCTCGCGCCGCGCGAGCGGCACCAGGTCGTCGCCGTAGCGACGCCCACCCCCGGAACCACCGAACCCCGAGCCCGACCCCCGCCGCGCGTTCAGCGCGCGCGACTGCGTGCCGCCGCGCGAGTTGACGTCGCCCGGCGACTGGCGCCAGTGCAGCAGCTCGGCCGGGATCTCCTGCAGGAACCGGCTCGGCATCGCCACCGTGACCTCGCCGAACTGCGCACGGGTCATCGCGAGCGACAGGTACAGGCGCTTGCGGGCACGGGTGATGCCGACGTAGAACAGCCGGCGCTCCTCCTGCGGGCCACCGGGCTCCCCCGCCGAGATGCGGTGCGGGATGAGGTCCTCTTCGACACCGGTGACGAAGACGGCGTCGTACTCGAGGCCCTTCGCCGTGTGCATCGTCATGAGCGACACCGAGCCCGAGGCGTCTTCGAGGTCGTCGGCATCCGACACGAGAGCCACTTCGGTCAGGAAGTCGAGCAGCGTGCCCTCGGGGTTGTTGCGCGCGAACTCGCGCGCCACGGCGACCATCTCGTCGAGGTTCTCGATGCGCGCCTCGTCCTGCGCGTCCTTGCTCGCGCGCAGAGCGTCGTAATAGCCGCTCTTGTTCAGCAGCAGCGTCAGGCCCTCGGCGACGGCGGTCGGCGGGGCGAGCTCGCCCGACGCCGGAAGCATGATCTCGGATGCCTCGGCCAGCACCGCGTCGAGATGCGCGATGGCCGCCTGGATCTTGGGACCGACACCCAGCGCCGACGCGTTCGCGAGCGCGTCACGGAACGTGATCTGCTGGTCGGCCGCGTACCGCGAGATCGTCTCGATCGTCACGTCACCGATGCCGCGCCGCGGGCGGTTGATGATGCGGCGCATCGCCATCTCGTCGGCCGGGTTGGCGACGGCGACGAGGTACGCCAGGGCGTCCTTGATCTCGGCGCGCTCGTAGAACTTGGTGCCGCCCATGATCTTGTAGGGCAGCGCCGAGCGGATGAAGATCTCTTCCAGCGCACGCGACTGCGAGTTGGTGCGGTAGAACACCGCGACCTGCGAGTAGTCCACGCCGGCCCGGCGCAGGGCCTCGATCTCGTCAGCGACGAACTGCGCCTCGTCGTGCTGCGAGTAGCCGGTGAAGCCGACGATCTGCTCGCCCTCGCCGACGTCGGTCCAGAGCTTCTTGTCTTTGCGGTCGAAGTTGTGGCTGATGACGGCGTTCGCGGCCGACAGGATGTTCTGCGTCGACCGGTAGTTCTGCTCGAGCAGCACGACCTTGGCGCCCGGGTAGTCCTTCTCGAACTCGCTGATGTTGCGGATGTCGGCGCCGCGGAACGCGTAGATCGACTGGTCCGAGTCGCCGACGACGGTGAGCGACGCGCCCTCTTCGGCGGCGGGCTCGGGCTCGAAGATCATCATGCCGCCCGACGCGGCGAGGGGCGCGGCATCCGATCCCGGAGGCCTGGTCAGCTCGTGGATCAGCGCGTACTGCGCGTGGTTGGTGTCTTGGTACTCGTCGACCAGCACGTGCCGGAAGCGCCGCCGGTACACATCGGCGACCTGCGGGAACGCGCGGAACAGGAACACCGTCTGCCCGATGAGGTCGTCGAAGTCGAAGGCGTTCGCCTTCTGCAGCTCGCGCTGATACGCCGCGAACAGCTCGACGAACACGCGCTCGGCAGGGTCCGACATATTGGCCGTGCGGGCGTAGGACTCCGCATCCGCCAGCTCGTTCTTGAGCCGTGAGATCTTCGACTGCGTCGCCGCCGGCGTGAGCCCGAACGCGTCGGCCTCGTGCTCTTTGACGAGCCGCTTGATGAGCGCGCGCGAGTCGCCGGAGTCGTAGATCGTGAAGGACTTGGTGAAGCCGAACTGCTCGGCCTCGCGCCGCAGGATGCGCACGCACGCGGAGTGGAAGGTCGAGATCCACATGCCGCGCGCCGAGTCGCCGATCAGGTGCTCGACGCGCTCGCGCATCTCGCCGGCGGCCTTGTTGGTGAACGTGATCGCGAGGATCTGGCTCGGCCAGGCTTCGCGACCCCGCAGCAGCGACGCGATGCGGCGCGTCAGCACGCTCGTCTTGCCCGAGCCGGCGCCGGCCACGATGAGCAGCGCCTGCCCGCGGTACGTCACGGCCTCCCGCTGCTGCGGGTTGAGCCCTTCGAGCAGGTCTTCGTCGGGGCGTGCGCCGGGGGCCCGGGGGCCGATGTCTCTGCCGACGATGATGGGGGTGCTGGCGTCCGTCATTGCCCGTCAAGTCTAGGCGCGCGCGCCGACACCCACGCCCGTCCGGCTCTCGCGAGGGAGGGCGATGGATGCTGCGCCTCACGGCAGACGCGATGCAGCCGCCTTCAGCTTCCGCAGCGCCGACGGCACCTCGTCGAGCCGTTCCTGCGCGTCGTCGCGCAGCAGCTCGGCGATCGTCTCGTACGCATCGGACAGCTCGCCCGCCCGTCCCGCGAGAGCACCTTCATGCGCCACCCGATGCGCGAGCAGCATCGCATCGCGATGCGCGCCGAGCGCGTCGTGCAGGTCGTCGCCGGCGTCCGCGATGGCTTCGACCTGTCGGGGGACCAGGTCCGGGGCGACGTCGGCGATCGCCTCGGCGACATACCGCGTGCGGCGCGCGGCCTTGCGCAGCTCGTGGTGCGCCTCGTCGGAGCCGTCGAGGCGGTCCTCGGCCTTCACCACACGCCGCGCCTGCTTCGCCAGCACGTCGGCGAAGACGTCGGCGGCCGGACGATCGGGCTCGACGATCACCGCGGAATCGACGAACTCGCGCAGCAGCCGCGCGCGCTCCTCCGACCGCGGCGAGCGCGCGAGCTCCACGAGACGCTCGTGCGCGACGGGATACGCCTCGCGCTGGCTCTCGACGAGCCGGCGGACCACGGCGGGGTCGTCGATCTCGGCGCGTTCGAGCAGCTCCTCTGCGACGTCGGCCCGCACCTCGATGTCGCGCACGACCCCGAGCTCACGCCCCCACTCCGCGTACGCGACCCGCAGCCGTTCGGCAGCCCGCGTGTCCAGTGCATCGCGGAACCCGCCGAGCACGCTGCGCAGCCGCCGCACCCGCACGCGGTGCTGATGCACGCCGTCGGGCTCGTCCGCCAGGGCTGCCGCGGCGGTGTCTTCGACCTCGTCCGCGGCGCGGCGCACGATCTCGCCGAGCACGTCCCCGACGGTGGGGTCCTTCCGCGACCTGCGCATCCCCCGAGCCTAGGCAGGCGACGCCCGGCGGGAAAGATCCGCACCCAGCGGAGGAGATGTGGCCGCGGGAGGGCGCAGGGGCGCAGCATCCGTCCTCCGCTCCCCACATCTCCTCCGCTCGCAACACCGGCGGGCCCGGTGAAGACTCGGGGGCTGGCCGGGGAGAGCTTTCAGCCGGGAGTGGGCAAGATGGACCTCATGCGCACCCTCCTCAACATCATCTGGCTCGTGCTGTCGGGCTTCTGGATGTTCCTCGGCTACATGCTGGCGGGGGTGGTGCTGTGCATCCTGATCCTGACGATCCCGTGGGGCATCGCCTCGTTCCGCATCGGCCTCTACGCCCTCTGGCCCTTCGGTCGCACGATCGTCGACAAGCCGACGTCGGGCGTCGGCTCGTTCCTCGGCAACGTCGTCTGGGTGATCCTCGCCGGCTGGTGGCTGGCGATCGGTCACATCCTCACCGGCATCGCGCTGTGCATCACGATCATCGGCATCCCGCTGGGCATCGCGAGCTTCAAGCTCGTCCCGATCTCGCTCATGCCTCTCGGCAAGGTCATCGTCGACAGCCGCACGCTGCAGCCGGTCTGATCCCGCCCATGACCCCACAGCCCTCCTCCGCCGGCACAGCGGCCGACGCCACGATCGGCGCGACGCATCAGCCGCTGCGCGAGCGCGTGCGGGACCTCCTCCGCGACAGGATCGTGCGCGGCGACTTCGTGCCCGGTGACCGCCTGGTCGAGCGGGTGCTCGCCGAGGAGATGGGCGTCTCGCGCGTTCCCGTGCGCGAAGCGCTCACGCTGCTCAAGGGCGAGGGGTTCGTGCAAGAGGTGCCGCGTCGCGGGGTCATCGTCACCGTGCTGGCGAAAGAGGACGTCGACGACCTCTTCGACGTCCGCGTCGCCCTCGACGTGCAGTGCGCCCGCCTGGCGAGCGCGCGGGCGACGGATGCCGAGATCCAGGCGCTCGCCGCCATCGCCGACGAGGCCGATGCCGCACTCGCGCGCGGCGACCTCGAGGCGGTCGCCGAGCTCAACCAGGCGTTCCACGACGCCCTGCCACGAATGGCGCACAACCGCATCCTGGCCTCGACCCTCGAGCCGCTCGAGGGCCGGCTCCATTGGGTGCTCCGGCAGAACCGGTCCCCCGAGATCCTGCTCGCCGAGCATCGGGAGCTGGTCGACGCCCTCGCGCAGCGCGACGCCGACGCCGCGGCCGCGGTCGCGCTGCGCCACGTGGACACGAGCCGCGCCCTGTGCCACGAGATCATGTTCGACGACGAGGGCTGACACGCTGGATGAGATGGATGCTGCGGCCCGCAGCATCCGTCATCAGAGAAGTCGTCGCGCCGATGCCCAGGCGGTCAACTCGTACCTCGACGAGAGCTGCAGCTTGCGCAGCACCGCCGAGACGTGCGATTCGACGGTCTTCATCGAGATGAAGAGCTCGGCGGCGACCTCCTTGTAGGCGTAGCCGCGGGCGATGAGCCGCATCACCTCCTGCTCGCGCGACGACAGGCGGTCGAGCTCGTCGTTGGTCGTGGCGGTCTCGCCGACGGCGGCGCCGAAGGCGTCGAGCACGAAGCCCGCGAGACGCGGTGAGAAGACGGCGTCTCCGTCGGCGACCGCGTGGACGGCGCTGCTGACCTCCGCGCCCGACGAGCCCTTCGTGATGTACCCGCGGGCGCCGGCGCGGATGACCCGCACGACGTCCTCCGCGGCATCCGACACGCTCAGCGCCAGGAACCGCGTGGCGGGCACGGACGGGGCAGCCCCGCGGATCACGGCTTCGCCACCGGCCGCATCGGGACCCGATGCGGCGCTCGCCCCGGCGGGCAGGTGCACGTCGAGCAGCACGACGTCGGGAGCCGTCGCTTCGATGACGGCCACCGCGGACGCTGCGTCAGCCGCTTCGCCCACCACCTCGATCGACGCGTCGAGATCGGCGCGCAGGCCCGAGCGGAAGATCGAGTGGTCGTCGACGATCACGACGCGTACGGTGCGTTCAGCCACGGCTCCCCTCCCGGGAGTATGCGGGCCCGGTGTCGGGCGACGGGGTGGTGGCGAACCGCAGGTGCACCTCGGTGCCGCCGCCGGCTCCGCGCCGGATGGTCGCCGTACCGCCCGCCCGGCGCATGCGGCCGAGGATGGATTGACGGATGCCGAGCCTGTCGTCGGGGATGTCGTCGAGGTCGAACCCGGGGCCGCGGTCGCGCACGTACACGTCGCCGGCGTGCGCGTTGCCCTCGTGGTACACCGACACGTCGCCGCCGGCGTGGCGGGCCGCATTCAGCATCGCCTCGCGCGAGGCCGCCGCGACCTCGCCGCTCGCACGCTCGGCCGGAAGCCCCGCCGAGACGACGTCGATGCGCACCGGGTAGTCGAGTTCGAGCGCGGCGGCGTAGTCGCGCAGGTCGGTCGGCAGGTCGCTGTCGGCGGGGGCGTCGCCGTCGTAGAGCCACGCGCGCAGCTCGCGCTCCTGGGCGCGGGCCAGGCGTGCGACCTCGCTCGACGCACCGGCGCGGTTCTGGATCAGGGCGAGGGTCTGCAGCACCGAGTCGTGCAGGTGGGCAGCCATCTCGGCGCGCTGCTCCTCGCGGATGCGCCGCACGCGCTCCCCCGAGAGCTCGCGCCAACGGTCCACGAGGATCGACGAGTACACGAGCAGGATGCCGGCGATCGGCACCAGCGCGATCACGAACCCCGCGACGCCGGTCTGCCGCAGCGCCGAGAGCTGCGTGAGCAGCAGCAGGATCAGGGCCACCGTCACCACGACCCGCACGACGTTCTCGTGCCGCGGGCCGCGGGCCGGGTCGCGCCGGTCGACGAGGGTCGCCCAGGCGCCGGCGGCGACCGCGAGCGCTGTCGCGAGCACCACGCCTCCCACCCATCCGGGCAGCGACGTCCAGGCGACGCCGTTCACTCCGAACAGGGCGATCGCGGCCATCGTCACCAGCGCGACCGCGATCGCGGCCCCGGTGAGCAGCCAGGCCACGGGCACTCGACGTGTCGGCACGTCGTGCGCGGATGCGGCCGGGGCGGCAGCATCCGTCCGCGGTTCGTCCCACGGCACGAACACCCACAGCCATGCGTACAGCAGCGCGCCCGCACCCCACACGACGGTCAGCGCGACGAACGCGGTGCGCACGAGCCACAGCGGCCAGCCGAGGTGGCGGGCGAGCCCTGCCGAGACTCCCGAGACCGCGCAGTCACGCGGACGACGCAGCGGCGGGCGGTCCGGAGGTGTCGGGGCCGGATCCACGCCCGCGACGGCGCGCGTCGACGTCGTGGAGGAGGGCATGCCGACAATCCAATCATCGTGCCCGCCCCCCGAGCCACGATCCCGAGCGCAGATCAGGGACGCGTCAGGGGATCACCCCATAGCGAGCGCCTCGCGGCGGCCGCCAGGGTGGAACCATGACCGACACGACCACCGCTCCCCCCGCCGATCCGGGACCGCCGCCGACCGCCCCTCCGGGACTGCCGACCGGCACGGACCGGTTCTTCTCGTGGGTCGAGGGCCTCGGCATCGTGCGCGCCGACGGGTGGCTCGGCGGCGTGTGCGGCGGCCTCGCCGCACGCCTGCGGATCGACCCGATCATCGTGCGCGGCATCTTCGTCGTGGTCGCGCTCTTCGGATTCCCGGCGCTGCTGGTCTACGCGATCGCGTGGGCGGTGCTCCCCGACACGAGCGGGCGCATCCACCTGCGCGAACTCTTCCACGGCCGGTACGACGCCGCGATGACCGGCGTCTTCATCCTCGCCGTCGTCGGCTTCGTCCCCGTCGTGCCATGGCTGCGCAACATCCTGATGTGGCCGCTGTGGGCGCTGACCGGCTTCGCGCCTTGGGCGTGGGACGGCTCGGGCATCTGGGACCTCGGCTCTCCGTTCGGCGGCATCGGAGTGATCCTCGCCCTCGCGCTCATCGGCACGGCCGTGTACTTCATCGTCCGGGCGGCTCAGGCCGGCCGGCCCTCCCGGGCGGGTGCGCCGATGGCTTCCGCGCCGCCCGCCCCGGCCGCGTCGCAGTCGGGTGCGGACGCGGCAGCCCCTCTCGCGGCCGACGCCGCGGGCATCGCGGATCCGGCCGGTCGGGCGCCGGCCGGATCCGCGA
>JAVBUG010000255.1:0-8137 GCA_031555515.1 Microbacterium sp.
AAACTTACCCGCAATGCTCATAGTTTTTTCTGCATCAATATTGCCACAACATATTAAATGCATATTTTTAGGAACATAGAAGTTTTTGTAATTTTCATACAAAACATCTTTAGTAATTTGTCTAATTGATTGGTTTGTTCCTGCAATATTTTCTTTTGCTGGATGGTTTTCATAAAGGCAAGACAACATTCCGAAATAAACTGCCCACCCAGGATTGTCATCATACATGCTTATTTCTTGCTCTATAATACCCATTTCTTTTGCAACTGTTTCATCAGTAAAATATGGTTCAGACACAAACGAAAGCAAAGTTTCTAGATTTTCATTAAAATTTTTATCGCAAGAAAAATAATAAGCTGTATTGTTAAAAGATGTAAAAGCGTTAACATATGCACCAAGTTTTGAAAAGTTATCAAAAGCGCTACCAGCTTTATTGTCAAATAGTTTGTGCTCTAAAAAGTGAGCCACGCCATTTGGGCTTACATGAGAAACACCATTCGCTTCATAGTTGCAATCAACAGACCCATAATTAACAGAGATAATGGCTCTTTTTTCATTATACATCTCTTTAGGGATTATATAACAATTTAGCCCGGATGGCAACTCATTATATATAATTGTTTCATTTATGTGTTCATTATAAGTTTTCATGATGTCTCCTAAACTAAAAAATATGATGTGTCAAAGTTAATTTTAAAGGCACACTTGCAAATTTCATCTTTTGTGAATTGCTCGATTATTGTTTTCATTTCCGATATATGAATATCTTCGCCCACAATGACATTAGACATGTAAAAGTCCATTACCCCTTGCGGTGAATCTGTAAGCGTTTCAAATTGATTTACTAATGCACTTTTAGCTAGATTAAGTTCATCATCTGTTATTTTTCCATCTTTTGCTGATTCGAATTGCTGTTTAATTATTTCCAAAGTCTTATCAAAATTTTTTTCTTCAATTCCTGCTTGAACTATTAATATAGACTTTGCTCTATAAACAAACGAACTTATATAGTAGCACAGGCTATTTTTTTCACGGACATTTTTGAAAAGCTTGGAATTTGCGCCTCCTCCAATTATTGCATTAAAAAGCAGAAGTTTATAAAACTCATTGCCTTTGCAGGGAAAATCGCATCTTGCACCGATAACAAGTTTTCCTTGCGAAATTTTCATATGCTCTGTCAAGCTACGAAACTTAGGTATTTCTCTTTTTATTATAGCTTCTTTGCAAGGAACAATTGTAGCACTCTCCCGAGAGAAGTGCTTTTTAGCCCAATCTTCACAATCTTTTTCACAAAAATCGCCAATAAAACCCACCTCGAGAACGCTTTGGGTAATCACTTTTTTGTAGTGATCGTACATATTTACTGCATCTAATTTATCTATATCTTCTAAGTATCCATCGCCAGGTATACCAAAGTTTTCATGCTCACACATTAATTCGACACATCTATCAAGAGCATATTTCTTTTTATCGTTTATTTTGCTTAGGATAGTTTGTCGTAATTGCTCTTTTTGAATAGTTACATAGTTAGCATTGTTAAAAATATTTGCTATTTTGAGCATATCTATCTCTAAATTCTTTTTTTGATCATTATCTTCAGTATTGATAATCAAATCATACAATGGTATTGTTTGAATTTTATTTTCGCCATTACCAATCGTTTTTAACACGCTAAATGTCGTTTTTAAAATACTTTTTTTCTTATCATCAAAATATATATTCCATGCTATGGAATATTCCGCCATTTTATCAAATGGTTCATCGTAAACACCTGCTACACCATCGAAATTTCCTAATGAATATGTTGCTAGTTTCTCATTTTTTATATTTGAAAAATCACCACCATGAACAACATGTTCATGACTTCCAGCTACAATATCTATACCATTTGAAAGTAAATATTTGGTAAGTTCTTTTGTATATTTGGTAGGTTGTGAATTATATTGTCCACCAGAATGCATATACATAATTATATAGTCCACATTTAACTCTTTTAGTTCATTAATATCTGCAAGTAACTGCTTTCTTTGCAGTTTGTCTTTTTCAATTCTTTCATAGATTGGTTTTTTATAATTGCTAGGTTTCATAATGCGCATAAACCTGTTAATAGCTTTAACTATGGTATTGCCACGATGATGATAACAGTATCTATAAATTGAATTATTTAGTTCTTGATTTTGGAACATATTAACCATATATTTTTCTTCTTGCTTTAAATATACTTTATTTGAAAAGGCATTTGTACCGTAAGTATAAGAAAGCATACCAAATTTGATTCCATTTATGTTAATAATTAGTGGTTTTTTATTTTTTTCAGAAAAAATTCCTGTATGTGAAATACCAATATTATTTAAAGCTTTTATTGTTGATTCAATACCTTCAACTCCTCTATCCAAACAATGATTATTTGCTGTAGCAACAAAATTTATGCCAGAATTAAAAGCGCTTTCTGCAAATTCATAAGGAGAATTAAAACACCATCTTTCGACAGTGAGATTAGAACTATCTGAAGAAATAGGAGTTTCTAAATTAGCAAGTACATAGTCTGATTCTTTAAAATAATCTTGCATCTTTATAAAAAT
Organism: Microbacterium sp.; assembly: GCA_031555515.1. Lineage (GTDB taxonomy): Bacteria > Actinomycetota > Actinomycetes > Actinomycetales > Microbacteriaceae > Microbacterium. The sequence continues at coordinate 2,583 of JAVBUG010000255.1, forward strand.
AGAATCAAAATTATAACCTTCTTGTGTTTTATATGCTGGAATCATTTGAGCTTTGCACATTATGTCACCTAAAAATGTCAACTTTGTCATATCACACCTACTTTCTTCTATTAAATAATTTTGTATAATGAATTTTATTATCTAATTTTTCTAATATAAACTTTCTTTCTGTTTTATTTAACAAAACAGAAACATTAAATATTATTCCAAAAATTCCAAGAACCAAAGCAGATATAATTAATTTAGACCATGAACCACTTGGTAAAATCAAATTAGCAAAGTAATATATTATAATTAAAGCGACAGAAGATATAATCGTTGTAATTACCTGAGGATAAAATTTATTCCATTTATAACCAAGATATTTTGCTGTAACTGGAAGAGTAAATAACATATTTCTAATTAGGTTACAAACTGTACTTACTCCAGCAACAGCGAATATTCCGAAATTTGTGAATTTAATCATTAAAATAGTTATTCCAGTAGATACTATTCCTGTTAAAATCATAGCAATTGCATTTGGTTTAACTTTATTTACTGTTTGAAATATATTATATAAAATTTGTGTTCCACTTGTAAACATATAACCTAAAATTGACAAAACTGAAAGTATTTGAAGCAATTTAGCATCTTGTGTTGGAACCCAAAGTGAAAAAAATTCATTCCCTAATGTTATTACAATAGCAATTGGTATTGTTAAAATAATTGAAGTAATTTTCATTGCTCTATTTATGTCACGAAGAACTGCATCCTTATTTTCATTAGCATAGTTAATAGTTAGCTCGGGGGCAAAAGCGTTTCTGATTGAGATTGACATTTGTTGCATATAATTAGGGATGATTTTGGACAACGATAATATCCCCATCTCTGTTGCCCCTAAAAACAAATTACAAATTATTAAATCCAACCCGCTTAACAAGATATTACCAACACTAGAAATAGCATTCCATATTCCAGAACCAACAAGTTCTTTTATTGCGGTCATACTGCATTTTATTTTCCCCTTGAATATTGATATTTTTAATTCGGGAGTTAGTTTATGAGTGTTATACCAATTAGCTGTTAAATTAACAACTACCATCAATGTTGCAGCAACACCAACATAATAAACCTTTGGAGATAGCATAGCAAATATTGTTATTAAAAATACACATCGGAGTATTGAAGATATCATTTGAGGAATATATGTACGGTCTAATCTATTGGTAACATATGTTCCACAATCCCAATTAGGCAATCCAGTTGCTATAAAGAAATTCAAGAATGAAAAGCTAAATAATATTTTTACATCAAGTAAAATATCTTTTGGTACATCTATAAAATTTTCTAATTTTGCTATTAAAAAAATAGACGGAATAATTAATACTGCTACAATAATGAGATTACCCCAAAACACAGAATTATAATATAGATTTGCTTTTTTATAATCTTTTTTCACATAGGAAATTGAAATAAATCTAGCTGCCATGCTATTCAAAGCTGTTACAATTAATTGCGCATAAGTAACAAAGTTATTTGCAAGTGTTACAAATCCATTAGCCTCAACACCTATATTTTTTACAATATAAGGTGAAAGCCAAAAGCTAATTATTATATTTGTTGCTAAAACCATCAAACTGCAAATCAGATTTATCATAGTTTTTTTATTATTGCTCATAAAAAATTTCCCTATCTAATTATTTTTTGATAATATTTCTTAATTTATTTTTAATTTTTCTTCCAAAGTTTCTATAAGGATGATACCCTAGTTTATTAATATCTATTTTATAAAACCATTTAAGTTCTTGGGGCAAACATTCATATTTTAAATTTTTTATAAATAGCTGTTGTGTTTCAAAATAAATACCGTTTATTCTGTAATCAGGTATATTATTTTTATTATAGAATAGCTTATGAAAATTCTTTAATTGTAATTGACTATAATTAAAATCATGTTTTCTGGCATCTTCGCCTTCTGCAATAATTTCTAATATTGTTCTCCAACATTTTTCACATTGACAACAATTTTTTCCACCAGTTGACTGCCAACATACACGCAAAGGAATTTTTATTCCTGATTTCTTTGAAAATTCAACGATATTATGAACCTTTGCTTGACGATTAAATTCATACCCATCATGAACTACATGAGAAAAACCAAACTTCACATAATTATCAATAGTAGGATCGGAAGCACAAGTAATCTTTCCTTTTTCAGCGATAGTAAAAGAGGAAGCAAAATATGCAATAGATTTATTCATAACATAACAAACAGGTGCTGCATGTCCTATTATGCCAATACCATGTTGAAATCCATGCCACCAATTATCACCGCTTAATTCAGTTACTTTTTGGCTTAAACTATATTCTTTAATAAAGCGTCTGAAACATGATTTTATAGTTACATAATCAATATTAAATTCAGAAGAAGTGTTTTTTAAGTGATCAACAACATTTTCCCATCCATCTATATCTTCAAATTTAACATCTGCTCCCCAAACGGTTAATAAAACTGGCTTTTCATCTATATGATTAACTAATGTATTAAAAGCATCAACACCACCGCTAAAGAAAGCAACGGAACCATTATTATGAGATAAATTATTATTTTCTAAGTTCTCAGAATAAATCTGCCCCTCAAAATTTATTTTTGGATACATATCAACATATCCTTTTTTAAATTCAGGAATACTCTCAAAAAAAGCCTTATCACAGCTTTCAATATGAATTTCCGCATCATATACCCATGATATAGGAAGTACGTTGCAAAGTAACGGAACAATAGCTATACTGCTTGGAACATTTGAAATATCACAACTATATTCAATATAAAATTTCTCTTCCTGATTGAAAGCGTTTTGCCATTCACCAGTAATTTCATAGCTATATTCAATACGATTTTTAGTTATAACTGGAGTCGATATTTTCATTACATTTTTCATTTATTAATCTCCTAGCGATGTATATTAATTTTCACTCAAAATGTCAGTAAGCTTCGAATAATTATTTTTAAACAAGTCCAAATCAACGGTAAGATTTTTATATTCTTTATTTTCTATCATATTGAGGGCTTTATCTATACCATCTTGGTCATTTACAAATAAAACATTTGAGTCTTTTAACCAAGTCCTATAATAATTTCCAACTTTACCAGTGCTGTTATCTAATGCAATACAAGGTGTGCCAGTAATAATACTGAAAATCATACCATGAAGACGATCAGTTATTACTACCTCAGCTTTTTTAAATATGCCCCAAAGCTTATTTAATCCTTCTAATTGATATTGGTACTTAGTACCGTATTCCTTATTATAAGTATCAATATACTTAATATTTTTCTCATATTTGCTTGCTTCTTGTTTTAATATCTCAATGGTAGTATTGGTTTGTGCATTCTTCTCCATATCATTTCTTACACAAAATAATATTCCTTCCCTCTTTACATCTTCAATCTTTGGTTTATATGACATAACAATATCAGGAATCATATAGCCTTTACAGTTATTAAAGATATTCTTCCTCAAATCCTCACTTTTATATTCTCTAGTAAAAATAGTCAAGTTCTTATGTGATTCATAAATTCTTTTAGCTCTATTGGTTTGTTTTGAATTTTGACTATAATCAATAGATTGTGGGAAAATTATAATTTTAGCTTTTTTCAAAAATCTAACAGCAGACAATCTAATATTTTCTTGATATGGATACAATTCACCCATATTACCACCACCATGAAAAATGCAAAGATTATGATATTTTTTTACGAACAATATAATACATAATAAATTTTCATACCACTCATTTTCTGAAATTAATACAATATTATTACCTGAAAATAATTTGGTAATATAATCCACTTCGGCTACCGTAATAGCCTGATCTCCTCTATTTCCATGTTCAGGAATTCCTAGTATAAATATAGTGTTTTTATCATAATTTTTATATTTATGTTTGTTTTTAAAATATCCTAAAAATAGTTCTTTTATTCTTTTTACAGAAGCTTGTATTTTATTCTTTACATTGCGTATTTTACTTTTTTTTAATAACGACATTAATCTTGGATTTATAATAAAAATACTATTCTTTATAAATTGTTTTTTGGACATATATTTGTAAATACATATTGTAAAATTTCTTCTAGTTTGAGATACTAAAAATTCAGAAAATTTCTTATCGTTTAAATATGTTTCTTTCCATAATTGTTCAATTGTTCTTAAATTCCAAACTTTTGCAAAAATGCACTTTTCTTTATTAATATTTTTATAATAATTTATTGCACTTATTCTATTTTCAAATTGGTGTAAAATTTTATTTTTATTATAAGAACAATTACTTATGCTTCCTTGTCGTTGTATATAGTAGTACAACTGTTTTTTAGTCGAAACAATTTTTTTGGCATTTTCAAATATACGATACATTATAGCCGCATCTTCAAAAAGTCTTCCTACTGGAAATCTTATTTCTGAAAACAATTCACGTTTATAAAGCTTATCCCAAGCAGCATGAAAAACATAATTATTAGCAACAAATAAATCCTTAACAGCATCGAAAGTATTTAAACAAATGATCTCATTTTCTTTAAATGACACACTTTCATTTCCTTCAGTTACAATAATTCTTCCACAGGTTGAAATATCCGCGTTAGTATTTTTTAAATTACTCATTAGTACCATGTACATATCATTATCAATATAATCATCACTATCAATAAAACCCAAATATGTGCCTTGTGACACTTCTATCCCAGCATTTCTAGCATCAGAAAGTCCACCATTTTCTTTATGAATAACCTTAATTCTACTATCTTTTAATGCAAGTTCATCACAAATTTTTCCACTTTCATCTGTTGAACCATCGTCCACAAGAATAATTTCCAGATTTTTATATGATTGATTTATTATTGAATCAACACATTTTAGTATATAATTTTGAACATTATATACCGGCACTATAACACTAATAAGATCTTTCATTTATCTTAATACTCTCCCATTACCACCATTTTTTAGTAAACTTTCAACTTCTGAAACAGTTGTTCTATTATAATCGCCTTCGATAGTATGTTTTAAACAACTCGCTGCTGTTGCGAATTCGATTATTTCTTGATTATTCTTTTTGCAAATTAAGCTATATATAATACCTGCTGTAAAACTATCGCCACCGCCAACTCGGTCAACGATTTGAATATCATATCTTTTAGAGAAATAAGATTTATCCTTAACGGCATCATACAGCATTGCACTCCAACCATTATGACTAGCTGAGTGACTTTCACGTAGTGTAATAGCCACATATTTACAACCATAATTCTCACTAATTTCTTTTGCAACAAATTCATACCCACTATGATTCAACTTACCAGCTTCTACATCATTATTCGGTGGTTTTATACCCAAAACTTTATCAGCGTCTTCTTCATTTGCAATACAAACATCAACATAAGGCATCAATTTTTTCATGGTTTCTTGTGCTTTTTCACTACTCCAAAGATTTTTCCTATAATTCAAATCACAAGATATCATAATACCTTTAGATTTTGCTATTTTGCAAGCTGCAAGGCAAATTTCTGCAAGATTATC
>JAVBUG010000371.1:0-8171 GCA_031555515.1 Microbacterium sp.
GATCGCCGCTTCGGGTTCGATCGCCGCTTCGGGTTCGATCGCCGCTTCGGGTTCGATCGCCGCTTCGGGTTCGATCGCCGCTTCGGGTTCGATCGCCGCTTCGGCATCCACGGGCGCCGCGTCTTGGACAGGGGCCGCGCTCGCGGCATCCGTCTGCGCAGCTTCGTCGGCACCGGGAAGCGGTGGACGGGGCGGCACCACGATGCGGGCAGCAGCACTGGCCGCGAGCTCGAGATCGCTCGGGAGTGGCGGTGGCGGCCCCGGATCGGGAGCCGGGGCCGGCTTCGGCTTCGCCTTGGACGCGGCCGGCGTCCGCTTCTTGCGCGGCGCAGCGGGGGGCTTCGACCCCTCCTCGGCGCGCGGCTTTCGCGGCGGGCGGCGGGGCTTGTCGGGAGCCGGTGAGACCGTATCTGCGAGGCGTACGACGCGCGCGCTGGAGTGACGGTCCGGCTCTTCCGGATCGATGTCATTCGGCACCGGGAGGGAGGCTGTCACTACACCAACGTATCAAGCGGGCCTGATGGCGTCGCAGTTCGTCTCGCCGCGTCGCGGCATTCGCGTTATGTCACAAATCGGCAACGGCAGCCGCCTATTATGCGCCTTCCCAGGCCTCATCGCTACCATGGTCGAGGCACGAAGGGGTGTCGCGCCGGTGAACCGGCAGTGAATCACGCACTTCAGGAGCAGATTTTGACCCTTCAGACCGTCATCCTCGCAGCCGGAATGGGCTCGCGTCTCGGCCGCAGCCTGCCCAAGCCCCTTACGGAACTCGGCGACGGCCGCAGCATCATGCAGAAGCAGCACGACAACATCCGTGCCGGGTTCGGCCGCGAAGCCAAGATCACCACCGTCGTGGGATATCGCGCCGAGACGATCGTCGAGGCGTTCCCCGACGTCGACTACGTCTACAACGACCGCTACGACCAGACCAACACCTCCAAGAGCCTGTTGCGTGCCCTGTCGAAGACGGGCAAGGGCGGCGTGCTCTGGATGAACGGCGACGTCGTCTTCGACCCGCGCGTGCTCGGCCGCGCCATCGAGCTCATCGAGCGCGACCAGTCGTTCGTCACCGTCAACACGTCCAAGGTCAGCGACGAAGAGGTCAAGTACACCGTCACGCCGGAGGGCTACATCAACGCGCTCTCGAAGACCGTCAAGGGCGGCATCGGCGAGGCCGTGGGCATCAACTACATCTCGAGCCGCGACAAGAAGGCGTTCATGCGCCACCTGACGCGCGTCGACGACCAGGACTACTTCGAGCGCGGCCTCGAGCTCGCGATCGCAGAGGACGGCGTGATGCTCGAGCCGCTCGACATCTCTGACCTGTACGCCGTCGAGGTGGACTTCGCCGAGGACCTCGAGCGCGCCAACCTCTTCGTCTGACCGATCGCGACGAGGCTGTCAACCCCGAGCCTGCGTTCAGACTCGGCCGCATAGACTCGGCGCGATGGCCGACAAGGTTCACCAGATCCACTCCCTGCCCGGCGACGCGCCGTGGCAGGGAGGCCTGCCGCCCGCAGGGTCCGAAGAGCATCCGTTCACGATCCGCGCTCTCGACAGGGTGCTCGCGATCCAGCGGCCCGTCGTTCTCGCCCACCTGCGCAGCATCCGTCTACGTCATCCGGATGCCTCCCCCGCCGACATCGTCCGTATCCTCGAGCGGCGCTATCTCGCCGCGGTGACCACCGGCGGTGCAGCGGTCGGCGCCACCGCCGTCGTTCCCGGGATCGGCACGGGCGTCACGCTGGCGCTCAGCGGCGTCGAGACCGTGGCGTTCCTCGAGGCCACGACGCTGTTCGCGCAGTCGGTCGCCGAAGTGCACGGCATCCCGGTGTCGGATCCCGACAGGGCGCGCGCGCTCGTGCTGACGCTCATGCTCGGCAAGGAGGGCGTCGACCTCGTCGCCCAGCTCGCCGGGCAGGCCGCCGGGCGCGGTCCGACCCGTTCGGGGTACTGGGGCGAGCTCATCACGAAGTCGCTCCCCCGCGCCGCCGTCGGGCCGCTCGTGGACCGGCTCAAGGCGACGTTCATCCGCCAGTTCGCCGCGCGCGGCGGGGCGTCGTGGATCGGCAAGGCTCTGCCGTTCGGCATCGGCGCCGCCATCGGCGGCGCCGGCAACAACATCCTCGGGCGCCGCGTGCTCACCGGGTCTCGACGGGCCTTCGGCGTGCCGCCTCACGTGCTGCCGACCGAGCTCGAGCCACGCCCCGGCGCCGACCGTATCGAGCGGCTCGCGGGGCGAGGCATCCGTCGTGCCGGCGAGGCCGTCGTCGGCGGGGTCACCCGCGGCGCCTCCGGGGCGCGGCGCATCACCGCCCGTGTGATCCGGCGCGCGCCCGCCGCCATCGAGGCCCCGGCCGACGACGACGAACCCTCCTGATCCGGCTCCGCCGACGCGTGGCGGGGTGACAATGGCGGTATGGGTCTGTTCAGCAAACTCCCGGAAGAGCCCACCGAGTGGGCGGGACTTCCCTCCGAGCCGGCACGCAGCGAGACGCAGGCGGAGCGATTGACGGATGCCGCGAGGGTCGACCTCGGCGGGCTCGGCCTCGGCGACCTCGCCGCCGGCGGCGGAGGCGCCGTCGAGTCGATCGTCATCCCGGTGGCCCCGGTGATCGAGATCGGCGAGGCGCAGGAATCCGGAGAGGACGAGTAGAGCACGACTCCTCCCCGGAGGCGGACTGCAAGCGCTTGCAGCAGGCTCGACACACCCCCGATCGCGGGCATACGCTCACAGGTATGGACAGCACGTTGGCGTGCCTTGCGGCGTGGATGCCGCGGCAGCGGTGGTACGCCGCCAAGGGGCGTCCGCCCAGCCTGCGCCTGCTCTCATGGTGGGATCTGAGCAGCGAACCCGATGACGCGGGGGACGCGATCGGGGGCGCGCGCATCCGCACATTCCTCGTCGCGGATGAGGGCGCACTGCCCGCCGTGCTCTATCAGATCCCGGTCGTCGAGCGCGCGACGGAGACCGTTGATGCCGACCCCGGTCACGTCATCGGCAGTCCGGTCCCGGGAACGACCTTCATCGACGGCCCGTACGATCCCGCCTATGCGCGGGCGCTGCTGCGTCTCATCTCGCTGGGCGGCACGGCGCACGGCCCTCAGACGACCGCGATCGGACGTGCGGCGCCCGCCGGAGGCGCGCTCTCACGCGCGACGTCACGGGTCATGAGCGGGGAGCAGTCGAACACCTCACTGATCTTCGAGGGCGACGGCACCCCGGTGATCTGCAAGGTCTATCGCCAGCTGCACGGGGGCCTCAACCCCGACATCGAGCTGCAGGAGGCGCTGGCCGGCACCGGATCGCCGCACGTACCGCGCCCTGTCGGCTCGATCGAAGGGACGTGGCCCGACCTCGCCACCGCCCATGGCACCGTCCACGGGTCGCTCGCGTGCGCGCAGGAGTTCCTGCCGGGCGTCGACGACGCGTGGCGTGTCGCGCTGCAGGCCGCGGCCAAGGGCGACGACTTCCGCGACGCGGCGCGCGCACTCGGAACGGCGACGGCGGAAGTCCATGTCGCGCTCGCGGGGTGCTTCCCGACCCGCGCCGCGACGGCAGCGGATCGCGAGGCGACCGCCGCGACGTGGGAGCGACGGTTCGCGATCGCGATCGCGGAGGTTCCCGAGATCGCCGCTCAGCACGAGGCCGCAACGGCGGTGTACCGTCGCGCACTCGAGGTGCCGTGGCCGCCGCTGCAGCGGATCCACGGCGACTTCCACCTCGGGCAGGTGCTGCACTCTCCCGATCGGGGCTGGGTCATGGTCGACTTCGAGGGTGAGCCGCTGCGCCCCATGGCCGAGCGCACGCAGCCCGATCTCGCACTGCGCGACGTAGCGGGCATGCTCCGCTCGTTCGACTATGTCGCCGGTTCGCTGCGACTGGACGACCCCGACCGCTCAGCCGACGCGGTGCGCACGTGGGCCCGCCATGCGCGCGGGGCATTCGTGGAGGGCTACGCTGCATCGTCGGGCGGGCTCGACCGCCGGCACCCGCTCCTCGCCGCGCTCGAGCTCGACAAGGCGGTCTACGAGGCGATCTACGAGGCCCGCAACAGGCCGACATGGGTGGCGATCCCGTTGCGTGCGATCGCGCGGCTCGTCGAGCGTCCTGCTCCCGTCGCCTGAGCTGCGGTCCCGTCTTGCGGTGCCGCCGGCTCAGCCCTCGTCGTCGAGCTCCGCTTCGTCTTCGGGCTCGTCGTCCTCGGCGTCGGCGACCGATCGGGCGTACCAGGAGTCCCAGTCGTCCATGAGTCCCTGCACAGCGGCCTGGAATCGCGCGGTCGCCGCGCCGGGAGTCGTGTCGCCGAAGTAGTGCGTCACCCACTCCTCGAGGCGCGCGACGGCGTCGGGGTCGCCGAGCACCCGCTCGGTCTGGGCGACGATGTCGGGCGCGGCAGCCGCGTCGAGCCACTCGCACGCCGACAGATACCCGTGCGTGTCGATCGCCGCGGCGGGGTCGGCCGGTCGCGTGATCATGAGCGGCTTGTCCGCGGCGAGGCGGTCATAGACCATCGCCGAGATGTCGACGACGGCGACGTCCGCGGCGGCGAGCTGCCAGCCCAGCTCCGGGCCGTCGTCGAAGACGTGCTGGGCGGCGGGGTCCGACGCATTGGCCGCGGCCAGCGACGCGATGATCCGCTTGTTCGCGGCGCCGTATTCGTGGTTCACGACCCCCGAGCGCGGGTGCGGGCGGTAGATCACCCGATGGCGGCCGGTGGCGACGAGCGCCGTCACGAGCGCCTCGCCGTGCGTGGCGATCGAGCCGTAGTGCGCCGACGGGCGGTCGCCCTCCCACGTGGGCGCGTACAGCACCACGGTCCGATCGTCGGGCGTGTACGGCAGCGTGCCCGAATAGTGGTCTGCCTGGGGGCGCCCGATCTCGATCGTGCGGCGGTCGATGTCGTAGTCCCACAGCACCCGCGAGAGCCGCTGGCGCGCGGCGTCTCCCGCGATCATCGCGTAGTCGTACGCCTTGTACTGGTTCGTGGTCATGTACATCTTGTCGGACTCGCCGTGGTTGATGAACACGTGCCAGCGGCGGCCGTACCGGAACATCTGGAAGTTGCGCGTGTTCTGGTTCACATACAGCACGACGCGGATGTCCTGCTTGGCGATGAAGCGCTCGAGATCGCGCACCGTGGGGACGAACGCCACCGGCAGCGCGCCGTCCGCCAGCAACGCCTCAGCACCCGTGGCGGCGCGGCTCAGCACCACGACCGGCCACGTCTGGGCGAGGTCTGCGAGCGGCTTGTACCACTGCCGCATCTGGTACATGTTGACCGCGCCGTCGGCGAAGTACACGGCGACCCGGTACTGGAACGGCGGGTGCGGCGGTCGTGCCGCGAGAGTGCGGCGGACGTCGATCACGGCCGAGCGATTGCGCACCGCCTTCCGGACGAGAGCGACTGCCTTCTTTCCATCCGAGACCAGACCCACGCATCCAGCCTACCCAGGGCTCCCGTGACATGATCGACGCGTGCATGTCGAGCAACACGGGCGCAGGGACGCTCCGGTCCCTCCCCCCGGCTCCGGCGTGAGCTTCGTGATGCCCGTGCTCAACGAGCGCGACTACCTCGGGCGTGCGGTCGAGACCGTGCTCGCGCAGGACGTTCCCGGTCCGACCGAGCTCATCCTCGCGCTGGGTCCGTCGACGGACGGCACGAACGCGCTGGCCGCAGAGCTCGCCGCCCGGGATGACCGCATCGTGCTGGTCGAGAACCCGGGCGCCGACATCCCGATCGGCCTCAATCTGGCGATCCGCGCCGCGCGCCATCCCACCGTCGTGCGGGTGGATGCGCACTCCGAGCTCGACCCCACGTACGCGCGACGCGCGCTGGCGACCCTCGACCGCGTGCGCGCGGCGAACGTGGGCGGCGTGATGAGCGCCGACGGCCGCACGCCGTTCCAGCGGGCGGTCGCCCGGGCCTACAACTCCCCCATCGGACTCGGCGGCGGCGCCTATCACGGCGGCACGCAGGAGGGCGAGGCGGAGTCGGCCTATCTGGGCGTCATGCGGCGCGAGGTGCTCGAAGAGGTCGGGCTGTTCGACGAGAGCATCCGTCGCGGCGAGGACTGGGAGCTGAACCTGCGCATCCGACGCGCCGGGTACCGCGTCTGGTTCGATCCTGCGCTCGCCGTCACGTACTGGCCGCGCGAGAGCTGGATGCGGCTGGTCCGTCAGTTCTCCGCGACCGGGCGGTGGCGCGGTGAGCTGGTCCGCCGGTTCGGGCGCGGCAACTCGCTCCGCTTCTTCGCCCCGCCCGCGCTCGTGCTGGCGATCCTGCTCGGGATCGTCGCCGCCGCGCTGCAGCTCAGCGGCGTGCTGCAGGGGTGGTGGTCGGTGGCGGCATCCGTCGTCTACCTTCCCGTGATCGCGTACGCGCTCCTCATCGCGGGCGTCGCGATCGGTCCGGGCGGCGGGCACGGCTGGCGGGACAAGCTGTGGACCTTCGCGGTGCTCCCCTCGATGCACCTCGCGTGGGGCTGGGGGTTCCTCCTCGGCGTGATCGGGGGCGCCCACGACACCGTCGACACGTCACGCCTCGGCAGCCGCAACACGCCCTTGCCCTGACGCGGGTGCCGAGACCGGGCGTCAGGCCTCGATGAAGCCCTGGTCCAGGATGCGCGCCACGACCCGCTCGGCGGCGTGGCCGTCGTCGCGCGCGTTGAACTTGTCGCGCCACTGCGCGTAGCGCGCCGCGTACGTGGCGGTGTCGTCCGCGGCCAGCGCGGCGACCAGCTCGTCCTGCGTGCGCACCATCGGTCCCGGCGCGTGCGCGGCGAGGTCGAAGTAGAACCCGCGCAGCTCGCCGCGGTAGTGCTCCATGTCGGGCACGAGGAAGTACATCGGCTTGCCGGTGACCGAGTAGTCGAACATCACGGATGAGTAGTCGGTGATGAGTGCGTCCGCGACGAGCAGCAGCAGCGACGTGTCGGGGAAGCCCGTGACGTCGATCACGCGCGGGCCTTCGGCGTCGCGACCGGGCAGCAGCGTGCGGGAGTGCCCGCGCACCAGCACCACGGCGTCGGTGGCCGCAGCGAGGGCGACGGGGTCGATGAAGTCGACGATCTGGTCGCGGTCGTCGCGCCACGTCGGAGCGTACAGCAGCACCCGCTCGCCCGGGCGGATGCCGAGGGCCTCGCGCGTCGCCGCGCCGTCGCCCGTGGTCAGCACGTCGTTGCGCGGGTACCCCTCGACCCAGATCGGGCGCGTCAGGAACGCGTACGCCTTGCCGAGGATGCGCGCGGCGTAAGGGTTCTGCGCGAGCAGGATGTTCCACCGCAGCGACTCGCGCACGACAGCAGCCGTGCGGCGCGGGTCGAACCCGGGGCGGTGCAGCGCGAGGCGCTTGAGGGGCGTGCCGTGCCAGGTCTGCAGCACGACCTGGCCCTTGCGGCGGGAGAACCGGCGCCGCAGCCAGTCGTTGACCACGAGCAGCCGCGCAGCGCCTCGGGCACGCCACCATTCGGGGCTCCCCTCGACCACGGGGATCGCGCCATCGGGCACGGCGACCGACAGGTCGACGACGCTCCAGTAGCGCGTCACGCCCGGCGCGCGGCGCGCGAGCTCGCGGTCGATCGCGAGCGGGTTGCAACTGGCGTTGCGGCCGTAGAAGCTCTCGAAGAACACCGCGTTCTCGAACCCCGCGGCGGGCCGGGTCGCGTAGCGGCGCTCGAGCGCGTCCTGCCCCTCGCCCGAGTCGTACGCCGGGTCGATCGGGGGTCCGACGCGCAGGGTCCACCCCTCGAGGCTCGCCCGCAGCGTGCCGAGCTGTGTGAGCGGGAGCGCTTCGGGGGGACGGATGCTGCGGCCCCGGGCATCCTCGATGCGCACCTCGTACGAGCCGGCCGGCAGCGGCAGTTCGGGACCGCCCCAGCGTGCGGCGCGCAGCGGCAGCGTCGCCGTCCACGTCTTGCCGCGACCGGTGAGGCGGGCGGCGACGCGGGCGCGGGCGCCGACGATCTCGACGGAATCGGGCCGCTCCCCCTCGCCCGAGAGCACGAGAGCCGTGCTCCCCTCCGTCGTGAAGCGCGCGTCGGTCATCCGGTTCCTTCCCTCGGGTCGTCGTGGAGCGTTCCGGCCAGAATCGCACGGTACACCCTCTCGGCGTTGCCCCCGTCACGGAAGGCGTGGACACGCCCGTCCAGCGCGATCGAACGCTCGACGC
>JAVBUG010000084.1:0-45073 GCA_031555515.1 Microbacterium sp.
TGACCCAGGACGAGCTGGACGACCGGCTCAGCCAGGTGCTGGAGGCGAAGCTGCTGGGTGACCTGCCGCCCGTCGTCGCCGACCTGCTGCCGGCCACGGATGTGGCGCCGCGGGACGGGCTTGCCCTCGCCGACCCGGAGGAGATCGGCGACGTCGCCGCTCCAGTGCTTCTGACTCGAGGCGATCATGGAGCCATCATGGCGGATGCCGCGGGCTCAGCGCTCGAGCGGAACCTCGATGAGCTGACGACCGCCGACCGGCGACGTGAGCACCTGATCGAGGGCCGAGCGCGTCGTGACGCGGCGGTACTCCCAGCCGTAGGCGAGCGCGAGCTGCTCGAGGCGCACGGTGTGCGGCGTCAGCAGCACCCGGTCCATCACGTCGGCGCCTGCGACGGCCGCGACCTCGAGACCGTCGAAGATCGTGCCGCCGCCGTCGTTGCCGACGATCAGCTGGATCCGCGGCTCGTCCTCCTGGGGCGGCAGCAGCATCGCGCCGGCGTCGTGCAGCAGTGCGAGGTCGCCGAGGATCACGCGCGTGACGCCCGCGCCGCCGCCGGCCTGGCTCGCGAGCGCGATGCCGGTCGCCGTCGCGATCGTCCCGTCGATGCCGGCCAGCCCGCGGTTGGCGTGCACGGGCACCTTCTTGCCCGGGAGCACCTGGTCCGCGACGCGCACGAGCCGCGACGAGCCGAACATGAGGCGGTCGTGCGGCCACGTCGCGCGCCAGACGGCGTCGACGAGCGCGGCGCGGTCGACGGGTGCGCGGATCACGCCGAGCTCCGCCGCGATCGCGCCGAGCCGCTCGCCCGGCACCGCCGACGAGAGGCCGTCTGCGTCGGGAGCGGGAGGCGTGAGATCGACGGATGCTGCGCGCGAAGCCTGCAGCCACTCCCCGAGCCATTCGCGGTCGGGGTCGCCGGTGGCGACGGCGATGCGGTCGGCCGCGAGGGTGGCGCCGTTGAGGTTGAGCGGCTCGCCCGGCCCCCGGACCGCGACGACCTCGACCTCGGGGTCGGAGAGCAGCGCGGCCGCCTCCCGGCTGAGGGTCGGGTGGCCCAGCACGATGACCCGCTCGATGCGGCCGCCGAGCTGCGGGTCGCGCAGCAGCGCCCGGTAGCCGTGCACGAGCTGACGCCCGAAGCGCGCACCGCTCACGATCTCGGCGATGAGCGGCCACGCGCCGACGTGGGCGAGCTCCTCCGCGTCGGGTCCGGCGTCGGCACCCGCGAGCACGATGGTGCGGGGACCGCGCTCGAGCACGAGCGGCGAGTCCTCCGGCTCGGTCGGCAGGTCGGCCTCGCCGATGCCGCCACCGCCCTGATACAGGGCACCGGATGCCTCGTCCTCGGCGTCGACTGTCACCGGGGGGCCGTCGGGGTCGTCCACGACGGCGGTCTCGAGCTCGGCGGCGGGCACGCCCATCCACGCGGGAAGGGAGCCCGACAGCGGTTCACGGTACGGAAGGTTCAGGTGCACGGGGCCCGGCGACCGCGTGCCCGCGCCCAGCGCCGCGGCGACCGCGTCCTCGGCGAGGAGACGGAGCATCGCGCTCTGCTCGTGCGTGCCGTCGGGGTCGAGCGCCTCGGGCACCGGCACGTCGGCCTCGAGCCGCACGGTGGGTGCGAACATCCCGGGCTGCCGGGTCGTCTGGTTCGCCCCGACCCCGCGCAGCTCAGGCGGCCGGTCGGCGGTGAGCAGCAGCAGCGGGACGCCGGCGTGATGGGCCTCGAGCGCGGCGGGCAGGAGGTTCGCGACGGCGGTGCCCGACGTGCAGACGACAGCCGCCGGCATCCGTGTCTCCCGCCCGATGCCGAGGGCGGTGAAGCCCGCGACACGCTCGTCGATGCGCACGTGCAGGCGGATGGCGCCGCGTCGCTCGAGCTCGGCGGCGACGAGGGCGAGCGCTTGCGAACGGGAGCCGGGGCTCAGCACGACGTGGCGCACGCCGAGCTCGACGAGCCGGCAGAGGAGCGCCGCGGCGGCGTCGGTCGCGGGCGCGGAGTCGAGCGCGCCCGCGGCGCTGTCGGAGTCGGTCACGTCAGCCGAGGGCCCCGCGCGTCCCGCGGGCGTCGTCGTCGCCGTCCGCGGGACGGATCGGTGGCTTCGACTGCGGCGGTGTGCCCGGCGTCGCGGTGCCGCCCGCGGCAGCGGTGCTGCCCGGAGCGGTGGTGTCGTCGGATGCCGCGGGCGCGCCCGGCGGGTTGAAGCGGGGGTCTTCGCCCTCGGCGTCGAGCTGCGCGAGCTCCTCCTCGAGGCGGCGGATGCGTTCGTCCTGGTCGGAGATCGTGCCGATGCGTCCGAGGAACTCGGGGTCGTCATCGGGGGCTCGGCGGGAGGCGACGGACGACGCACGCCCGCGCCCGACGATGAGCCAGAGCAGGCCGCCGAGGATCGGCAGCAGGACGACGATCAGGATCCAGATCGGCTTGCTCACGCCGCGGTGGCGGGTCGGGGGCTGGACCGCGCAATCGACGATGGTGAAGACCCAGAACGCGGTCGCCACCAGGGCCAGAATCAGCAGCACCCGAGGCATCTTCCCATCCTAGGCGGGCGGGGCCCGCAGTGGGCGTTCGCGTGCGCTCCGTGACGCAACCGTCGCCGAAGCCGCCGCCGCCGCGGAACGTAGGATGGAGGGGTGAAAGCGCGCTCTGCCATCGTCTACTCGGTGCTGCGGCTGCTGGCGTTCCTCGTGCCGTTCGGCATCCTGATGCTGTTCCCCATCATGCGCGAGTACTACTGGCTCGCCGCGATCTTCGCCGCCCTCATCGGGCTGAGCCTCTCGGTGCTGTTCCTGCGCAAGCCGCTCGACGACGTCACCTCCAGCCTCGCCGAGCGCCGCGCCCAGGCGCGCGCGGCGGCGAGCGATGAAGAGGCGGAGGATGCCGCGGCCGACGCCGCCGCCCCCGACACCGAAGCGCCGGAATCCCGCGCCTGACGAGCTCGCAGACCCGGGGCAGGGCGCCGGGGCGCAGCATCCGCTATCCGATGAAGGCCCACATCAGGAAGGCGCCGTAGGCGACCGACGTGAGTGACGTGAGGCCGAGGGCGACGACGAGCTCGCGCGGGTCGCGGTACGTCCACACGATGAGGATCGCCGGCGCGCCGGCCAGCAGCGCGAGCAGCGTGAGCCACGCGATCGGGTAGCCGATCCACGCGAGGAACGCCGCGATGGCGAACGCGATCAGCAGGAACACCGTGAACAGCCAGCGCGTGGCGGTGCGGCCGATGAGCACCGTGAGGGTGCGCTTGTGGGCGGCGCGGTCCTGGTCGATGTCGCGCAGGTTGTTGGCCAGCAGCACCGCGCACGCGATGAGTCCCACGCCGACGGCGCCGAACCAGGCCTCCTGCGGGAGGGCGAGCGCCTGCACCCACGTCGTGCCGAGCGTCGCGACGAGGCCGAAGAAGACGAAGACGAAGAGCTCGCCGAGACCGTAGTAGCCGTACGGACGCCTGCCGCCGGTGTAGAACCACGCGGCGATGATGCACACGGCGCCGACGGCGATGAGCCACCACTGCTGCGTGCGGATCGTGATGGCGAGTCCGGCGACCGCGGCGATCGCGAAGAACGCCAGCGCGACGATCAGGACGGTGCGCGGCTTCACCTTCCGGCTCGCGGTGAGTCGGGCGGGACCGACGCGGTGGTCGTCGGTGCCCCGGATGCCGTCGCTGTAGTCGTTGGCGTAGTTCACGCCGATCTGCAGCGACACCGACACGATGAGGCAGAACAGAGCGATCACCCAGTGGAAGGCGTCCACGACGAGGATCGCCGCGCCGGTGCCCACGAGGATCGGCGTGATCGCGAGCGGCAGGGTGCGCAGGCGTGCGGCGCCGATCCAGTCGCGCGACGTCGGCTTCTCGACGTGCGCGGGGTCGCGCGAGACGTGCGCCTTCTGCGGGTTTCCGCGGGGCTGCTGCTTCTTGCGTCCGGCGGTGGTGCGCTTCTTGCTCGGGGTTCCTGCCACGAAGGCATCATAGGGGCCGCGCCGATGCGGCACGCGCAGCCGTCAACCCCCTGACCGATGTCGGCGCCGGGCGCGAGGATGAGCGCATGCTCAGCATCGGATCCATCGTCCTCACCGTGGAGGACATCGCCCGCGCCGGCGACTTCTGGCGCGCGGCCCTCGGCTACGTGAACCGCCGCGAGCCCTCCGACGACTGGGTGATCCTCGATCCGCCGGGCAAGGCCGGCTGGGCGGCGCCCGGCGCGAGCCTCGCGCTGTCGGTCACCGGGTACCCGCAGCACTATCCGCCGCGCATCCACCTCGACCTGTACGCAGAGGACCAGGCGGCCGAGGTGCAGCGGCTGCTCGGGCTCGGCGCACGCGAGGTCGACTGGCACGACTATCCCGATGACGCCGACTGGGTCGTGCTCGAAGACACCGAGGGCAACCGCTTCTGCGTCGTCGACACCGGCCCCTACCCGCCGGGCTGAGATGGCGGTCCGAGTCGGCCCGTGCGGTCGGGACGGGCACGGGATACGACCTCGAGGGCCGACTCGACGCGGGGTCAGTGCAGCGCCATCACCGCGCGGCGGATCGCCTCGCGGTCGGGCTGGCCCGACGGCAGCGTCGCGAGCTCGTCGACGAGCACGAGCCGGGCCGGCCGGGCGTGGGCGCCGATCTCGGCCTGCACGGCGGCGCGCGCCTCTTCGAGCTGGACGGCCTCGCTCCGGCGCAGCGCCTCGCCCCGGGAAGCGACGACGACGGATGCCTCGCCCCACCGATCGTCGGGAACCCCGACGACGACGGCGAGCGCGAGCCCCGGGATCCCGCGCACGATCCGCTCGACGCGGTCGAGCGAGACGTTGATGCCGCCCGACACGATGACGTTGTCGAGGCGCCCGCGCACGCGGAGCACGCCGTCTTCGAGGAGCCCCGCGTCCCCGGTGCGGTACCAGCGGGTGCCGTCGCGTTCGCGGAGGAACGCAGCATCCGTCCGCGTCTCATCGCCGAGGTAGCCGTCCGCCAGGGTCGGGCCCGAGACCTGCACCTCGCCGCGCTCGATGCGCAGGCGCACGTTGCCGAGGGCCACGCCGTCGTACACGCAGCCGCCGCTGGTCTCGGTGGAGCCGTAGGTGCGCACGATGCGGGCCCCCGCCGCTTCGGCGCGCTCGAGCGTCGCGGCGGGCAGCGCCTGACCCCCGACGAGGATCGTCTCGAACGAACGGAGCGCGGCGAGCACCCCCGGGTCGTGCTCGGCCGCATCGAGGAGCTTCGACAGCTGCGCGGGCACCAGCGACGTGTAGGTGGGCACGCGCTCGCCGCCCTCGGTCGACACCATCATGTGCGCGGTCGCCGCGAACGCCTGCGGGGTGAAGGCGCCCGACAGGATCGCGGGCTCGCGATCGGCGACGAGTGAGCGCACGAGCACCTGCAGCCCCGCGACGTAGCTGGCCGGCAGGGCCAGCAGCCACGCGCCGTCGCCGATGCGGTCGGCCGTCGACATCGCGCTCGCGGTGAGCGCGTCGCGGCTGAGCACGACGCTCTTCGGGATGCCGGTCGAGCCGGAGGTCGTCACGACCACCGCGGTGCCCGCCCTGACCTCGCCCGGGAGGCCGCTGACGAGCCCCAGCCCGAGCGCGGGTCCGGCGCCGTGCAGCGCGCCGCGGAGTGCGCGCAGGATCTCGCGGGGATCATCGCCGACGACGGGTACGAGCTTCATCGCCTGCTCACCCCCGGCCCGTGCGGCATCAGAAGTGCCAGGGGTACGGCGACCAGTCGGGGTCGCGCTTCTCGAGGAACGAGTCGCGGCCCTCGACGGCTTCGTCGGTGCCGTAGGCCAGGCGCGTGGCCTCCCCCGCGAACACCTGCTGCCCGACCATGCCGTCGTCGACCGCGTTGAACGCGAACTTCAGCATGCGGATCGCGGTCGGCGACTTGGTGAGGATCGTGCGGGCCATCGACACGGCCTCGCGCTCGAGGTCGGCGTGCGGCACGACCCGATTGACGGCGCCCATCTCGTAGGCGCGCTGGGCCGAGTACTCCTCGGCGAGGAAGAAGACCTCGCGCGCGAACTTCTGCCCGATCTGACGGGCGAAGTAGGCGGAGCCGTAGCCGGCGTCGAACGAGCCCACGTCGGCGTCCGTCTGCTTGAACCGGCCGTGCTCGGCGGAGGCGACGGAGAGATCGCACACGACGTGCAGCGAGTGGCCGCCGCCGGCCGCCCAGCCGGGGATGACGGCGATCACGACCTTGGGCATGAACCGGATCAGCCGCTGCACCTCGAGGATGTGGAGTCGGCCGGCACGGGCCTGGGCCTCGGCCGGGACGGCGGTCTCGTCCTCGGAGTACTTGTACCCGTCGCGCCCGCGGATGCGCTGGTCGCCGCCCGAGCAGAACGCCCAGCCGCCGTCCTTCGGGCTCGGCCCGTTGCCGGTGAGCAGCACCACGCCCACGCGCGGGTCCTGCCGGGCGATGTCGAGTGCGCGGTAGAGCTCGTCGACGGTGTGCGGACGGAACGCATTGCGCACCTCCGGGCGATCGAACGCGATGCGGGCGATCCGGCCGTCCTTCGAGACGTGAGCGGTGATGTCGGTGTAGCCGCCGTCCGGCTGGCCGGGGGCCGTCGCCCACTCGTCTTCGTCGAACAGTTCCGAAACACTCACCCGGCCAGCCTACGGCGGCCCGTGTGCGTGCGTCATGTGCAACCGGACACCCGCGGGCGGGGCCTAGCCTGGATCGGTGACTTCGACTCTTCGCGCCGTGGCGGCTGCCGTGGCATCCGCTGCCCTGCTCTTCGCCCTCGCCGCCTGCTCGTCCGACTCCCCCGCGGCGGCGCCCACGGCTTCCGACACGCAGGCGGTGCAGGTCAGCGACGAGGCGTGCGCCGACGACGCCGGCATCACCGTCGCGGTCGATGCCTCGGCCCTCGAGGACGGCGACAGCAAGGCGTGGTGCATCGACACCGACGAGACGCTCGCCGCCGCCGACGCGCTCACGCTCGTGAACGTCACCACCGAGGGCACCGATGAGTACGGCGACCAGGTCGTGTGCCGTGTCAACGGCGTGCCGGCCGAAGACCTCGCGCTCCCCGCCGCGGACGGGTCCGACTACTTCGAGACCTGCGAGTCGATGCCCGCCGCCAACGCCTACTGGTCGCTGTGGGTCAAGCCCGCCGGCGGCGAGTGGGGCTACGCCGAAGAGGGCCTGTCGACCCTCGAGCTCGAGCCGGGCGAGTCCCTCGAGCTGCTCTTCCAGCTGAACGGGGAGCCGGCAGCGCCGACGTCCTGACATGACGTTCCGACCCGGTCCCCTGCGAGCCGCGGCGATCCTCGCCGCAGGGTTCGTGGCGGCCCGGGTCGTCTACCGCATCCTCTTCCACGGCGCCGACGGCGACGGCTTCGTCCTGCTGGACCTTCCGGCGGTGCGACTGCCGTCGCCGTTCGCGCATGTGGTGCTGCTGGGTCCCGTCACGGTCGATGGACTGTGGGATGCCGCGGCCAGCGCCCTGCCGATCGCCGCGGCGATCCTCGCCTTCGGTGTGGTGAACGCGCTCGTCGACCTGCACCGCGTGTTCGCGCGCGCCTCGCGACGCGGGCCGCTGCGCGGCATCGCGCGGGCACTCGCGATCGCGGCGGCGACCCTCCCCTCCCTCGCGGACGGCGCCCGCGCGGTGCGGTTCGCACAACGGCTCCGCGGCGAGCGCGGCGGGGCACGGATGCTGCTGCCCCTGCTGGAACGCACGCTCGAGCGCGCCGGGGCCGTGGCGGCCGCCCTCGAGCTCCGCGGCTTCGCGGGACGCGGGCTCGACGGCGACTGCCTCACGCCGGTCGTGGCCGAGGGCGTGGAGATCGGGTTCGCCGACGGGCCGGAGGGCGGCATCCGTCTTCGGTCCCCGCTCGCGCTCGAGGCGGGGACGCTCACGCTCGTCGCCGGCCCCACCGGCTCGGGCAAGTCCACGCTGCTGCGGGCGATCTCGGGGCTCCATTCCCACACCGACGGCGGCTGGATCGCGGGGTCGTTGCAGGTCGCCGGGCACGAACGCGCGACCGTCCCCCCGCGCGACCTCGCGCAGCGGGTGGGCGTGGTGCTGCAGCATCCACGCGAAGCGTTCGCGACCGAGCGCGTGCGCGACGAGATCGGGCTGTCGCTCGAGCTGCGCGGCGTCGCCCCCGTTCTCGTGACCGCGCGCGTGGCCGAGATCGCCGGCCGGGTCGGCGTGACGGCCCTGCTCGACCGCCCCACGCGCGGGCTCTCGGCGGGCGAGGCGACGCTCGTGGCGATCGCCGCGGCGCTCGTCGAGCACCCGATCCTGCTGATCGTCGACGAGCCGCTCGCCGACCTCGACGCCGACGCCCGCGTGAGGATCGCGGGCCTGCTGGACGCCCTCGCCCACGAGGCCGGGATGTGCGTCGTCGTCGCGGAGCACCGCGTCGGCGCGCTCTCCGGGATCGCCGACGAGGTGCTGCGGATCGACGACGGCGCGGTCGCTTCCGTGGACTCTCTTCCGGGTTCGGGGCTTCCGTCCGCCTCGCCGACAGGCGCCTTGGACTCGCTTCCGGGTTTGGGGCGCACGGCGGACGTTTGGGGCGCGCGGCGCGCGCCCCAAACGTACGAGACGCGCCCCAAACCCGGAGAATCCGGCCCGCGCGACCGCCTCCAGCAGCCCGTGCTCCGCGCACACGGCATCACGGTGCGGCACGGCGACGCGGTGGCCGTCGCCGGGGCGGACGTCGAGCTGCGGGCCGGCGAGATCGTCGCGCTCGTCGGACACAACGGCGCCGGCAAGTCGAGCCTGCTCGGCGCGCTCGCGCTCCCGGCGCGCGGGATGCAGATCGACGCCGCGGGTCGCGTGGCACTGGTTCCGGATGCCTCGGACGACCTCTTCGTCGCCGACACGGTCGCCGCCGAGTGCCGGCAGGCCGACCGCCGGGCGGGCCGTGCCGACCGCCCGGCGGGCCGGGCCGGGCGTGGTGCCGAGCCGGCCACAGCCAGGCGGTTCGCGGGGTTCCTGGGCCTCGACCCCGGCGGCGCGGCGTTCGCGGCGCGGCTGGCGCGGCACCCGCGCGACCTCTCGGCAGGTGAGCGGCGGTGCCTGGCGCTGGCGATCCAGCTGGCGGGCTCTCCGCGCGTGCTCATGGTGGACGAGCCGACGCGCGGCCTCGACCCGGCCGCCCGCGACATGGTGTGGGCCGCGCTGTCCTCCCTCGCCACCACCGGCACAGCGGTTCTCGTGGCGACGCACGAGCCGGACTTCGCCGCCCGTGCCGACCGGGCCGTGACAATGCAGGTCGGCGTGCTGGCGGCTGCTGCCCCGTACCCAACTCAGGATCAGTGCACGACGGCCATCGGAGAGGCGCGAGATTCCGGAGGTGGCCTTGCCGCGCGCTCGAATGATCCTGAGTCGGGAACAGGTCACGGCTACTCCGACCTCCCCGACGACCGGGCGACCGCGACCGATCCTGCGCACGCCGACACAGGGCCCGCGGCCCTGCCCCCGTTCCCAACTCAGGACGAGAGCCGGGATCGCCCGGTGTTCTCGCGTGGATCCGGGCCCGCGTACGCAGGTTCTGCGAACCGTCCTGAGTTGGGAACGGCGGAAGCCGTGCCCGGCGAATCCCGACGGATCCTCGGCGGCCGTCTGCCGCTCGCCGCGCTGGCGGCCGCGAACCTCGTCGCGCTCGGGGCGTTCTGCTGGCCGCTCGTCGCGACCGCCGTGCCCGAGCAGGCCCATGCGGCCGTGCCCATCGCGGCGCTCGCGCTCGTGCCGCTCGCCGCGCTCGTGGTGGTCGCGACGCTCGACGGAAGCGTGCGGTCGGCGCACATGCTCGCCCTTCTCGGCACCCTCGCCGCGATCGGCGCGGCGGTACGCATCGCGGGCACCGGCGTCGGCGGCGTCGAGGCGGTGTTCATCCTGCTGATCCTGGCGGGCCGCGCGTACGGCGCGCGGTTCGGCATGCTGCTCGGCATGGCGACGATCGCCCTCTCCACCCTCATCACCGGCACCTTCGGCCCGTGGACGCCGTTCCAGATGTTCGCGTGCGCGTGGGTCGGCGCGATCGCGGGGCTCCTCCCCCGCCGGGCGTCCCGCGGCGGCGAGATCGCGATGCTCTGCGTCTACGGCGTCGTGGCGTCGTACGCGTTCGGCCTGCTGATGAACCTGTGGTTCTGGCCGTTCGCGGTCGGCTACGGCACCGGCATCTCGTACGACGGCAGCGCACCGCTCGAGGTGAACCTCTCGAGCTTCCTGCTGTACTCGCTGGTCACCTCGACCCTCAGCTGGGACACCCTCCGCGCCATCACCACGGTCATCGGGCTGGTCGTGGTGGGCCGCCCGATCCTCGCCGCCCTCCGCCGCACCAAGCCGCTGCAGGTGCCGACGGCATCGGTCCGCCCTGTCGCCTTCGCGGGGCGCCGAGCCGGTTGATCGCGACGCTTCGAGGGTCACGGATGCCGCGGGCCGCAGCATCCGTCAGACGGAGAAGTACTTCGCCTCGGGGTGGTGGAAGACGAAGGCGTCCGTCGACTGCTCGGGGTGCAGCTGCAGCTCGTCGCTGAGCTCGACGCCCATGCGCTCGGGGCGCAGGAGCTCGACGACCTTGCGGCGGTCCTCCATGTCGGGGCACGCGGGGTAACCGAGGGAGAAGCGGGCGCCGCGGTACTCGAGCTTGAAGAGGCCCGCGGTGTCGGTCGGGTCTTCGGCCGAGAACCCGAGCTCGGAGCGGATGCGGGCGTGCCAGTACTCGGCGAGCGCCTCGGTCAGCTGCATCACGAGGCCGTTGAGCTCGTAGTAGTCGCGGTATTTGTCTTCGGCGAAGAGCTTGGCCGTGACCGAGTCGATGTTCGCGCCCGCCGTCACGAGCTGCACCGGCAGCACGTCGACCTGCCCGGACTCGCGCGAGCGCACGAAGTCGGCGAGGCACAGGTGGCGGTCGCGGCGCTGGCGCGGGAAGTGGAAGCGCAGGCGGTCGGTGCCGAGCGGGCCGCCCGACCCGCCGTCGGGGGCCAGGAGGCCGGCGGCGCCGAGCGCGCCGGAGGGGTCGTCGCCGTGGTGCAGCACGACGACGTCGTTGCCCTCCGACACCACCGGGAAGTAGCCGTAGGCGACCGAGGCGTCGAGCATGCCCTCGCCGAGGATGCGGTCGAGCCAGTACCGCAGCCGCGGGCGTCCCTCGGTTTCGACGAGCTGCTCGTAGGTGGCGCCGTCCTCGCCACGGCCGGGCTTGAGACCCCACTGACCCATGAACGTCGCGCGCTCGTCGAGGAACGCCGCGTAGTCGTGCAGCGCGAGGCCGCGGACGATGCGCGTCCCCCAGAACGGCGGGGCGGGGACGGGATTGTCGGATGCCACGTCCGAGCGTGCCGGCATGGCCTCCGGCTCCGTCAGCGTGAGCTTGGACCCCGCAGCGTGCCGCCGCTTCTTCAGCGCCGGCAGGCCGACGGAATCCGGCGCGGCGCCGCGTGCGATCTTCACGAGCGGCTCCATGAGCGCGAGCCCCTCGAACGCGTCGCGGGCGTAGCGCACCTCGCCGTCGAACAGCGAGGCGAGGTCGTCCTCGACGTAGGCGCGCGTCAGCGCCGCACCGCCGAGGATCACCGGCCACTTCTTGCCGAGGCCCCGAGAGGTGAGCTCCTCGAGGTTCTCCTTCATCACGACCGTCGACTTCACCAGCAGGCCCGACATGCCGATGACGTCGGCGTCGTGCTCCTCGGCCGCGGCGATGATGTCGGCGATCGGCTGCTTGATGCCGAGATTGATGACGTCGTACCCGTTGTTGGTCAGGATGATGTCGACGAGGTTCTTGCCGATGTCGTGCACGTCGCCGCGGACCGTCGCCAGGATGATGCGGCCCTTGCCCGAGGCATCCGACTTCTCCATGTGCGGTTCGAGCAGGGCCACCGCGTTCTTCATGACCTCGGCCGACTGCAGCACGAACGGCAGCTGCATCTCGCCCGCGCCGAAGCGCTCGCCGACGATCTTCATGCCCTCGAGCAGGTGGTCGTTGATGATCTGCAGCGGCGTGAGCCCGCCCTCGCGGGCGAGGTCGAGGTCTGCCTCGAGGCCCTTGCCCTCACCGTCGATGATGCGCCGCTCGAGGCGCTCGCCCACCGGGAGCGCCGCGAGTTCGGCGGCGCGCTGGTTGCGCAGGGCCGCGGTGTCGACGCCGGCGAAGAGGTCGAGCATCCGGGCCAGCGGGTCGTAGGTGACGTTGCCGTCGGGGTCGTACTCGCGCCGGTCCCACACCAGGTCGAGGGCGACCTTGCGCTGCTCCTCCGAGATCGAGGCGAGCGGCACGATCTTCGCGGCATCGATGATGCCCGACGTGAGGCCGGCCTGGACGCACTCGTGCAGGAACGCGGAGTTCAGCACGCTGCGCGCGGCCGGGTTGAGGCCGAACGACACGTTCGAGACGCCGAGCGTCGTGTTGATGCCCGGGTACTTGGCGGTGATCTGCCGGATCGCCTCGATCGTCTCGATGGCGTCGCGTCGGGTCTCCTCCTGACCGGTGGCGATCGGGAAGGTGAGCGCGTCGACGATGATGTCGTTCACCCGCATGCCCCACTCGCCGACGAGCTCGTCGACGAGGCGGGAGGCGATGCGCACCTTGCCCTCCGCCGTGCGGGCCTGGCCCTCTTCATCGATGGTGAGCGCGATGACCGCCGTGCCGTGCTCCTTCACGAGCGGCATGATGCGGCCGAAGCGCGAGGTGGGGCCGTCGCCGTCCTCGTAGTTGACCGAGTTCACGACGGGCCGGCCGCCGATGAGCTCGAGCCCGGCGGCGATGACGGCGGGCTCGGTCGAGTCGACGACGAGCGGCAGGGTCGAGGCGCTCGCGAAGCGCGAGACGACCTCGCGGATGTCGGCGACGCCGTCGCGGCCGACGTAGTCGATGCAGACGTCGAGCAGGTGCGCACCGACGCGGATCTGGTCGCGGGCGATCTCGACGCAGTCGTCCCACCGCTCCTCGAGCATCGCCTCACGGAACGCCTTCGAGCCGTTCGCATTGGTGCGCTCGCCGATCGCGAGATACGAGGCATCCTGCTGGAACGACACGTGCTGGTACAGCGACGCGACCCCCGCGTCCAGCTCCGGTCCCTGAGCCTGTCGAAGGGCGCCGCCGCCGACCGGACGCAGGCGCTCGACCACGGCGGCGAGGTGCTCGGGGGTGGTGCCGCAGCATCCGCCCACCAAACCCAGCCCGAACTCCCGCACGAACTGCTCGTGCGCGGTCGCGAGCTCGACGGGCGTGAGCGGGTAGTGCGCGCCGTTCGCGCCCAGCACGGGGAGCCCCGCGTTGGGCATGCACGCGATCGGCACCGTGGCGTGCTTCGACAGGTGCCGCAGGTGCTCGCTCATCTCGGCGGGACCGGTGGCGCAGTTGAGGCCGATCGCGTCGACGCCGAGCGGCTCGATGGCCGTGAGCGCGGCGCCGATCTCGGAGCCCATGAGCATGGTGCCGGTGGTCTCGACGGTCACCTCGACGAAGATCGGCAGACGGATGCCGCGGCTCACGATCGCCTGACGGCACCCGTTGATGGCGGCCTTGGTCTGGAGGAGGTCCTGGCTCGTCTCGACGAGGAAGGCGTCGGCGCCGCCGTCGATGAGCCCCTCGGCCTGGAGCGCGAAGGTCTGCTTGAGGTTGTCGTACGTGGTGTGGCCGAGGCTCGGGAGCTTCGTGCCGGGGCCCATCGAGCCGAGCACCCAGCGCACGCGGCCGTCGGCGGCTTCGGCCGCCTCGACGCGCTCGCGTGCGATGCGCGCGCCCTTCTCGGCGAGCTCGGCGATGCGATCGACGATGCCGTAGTCGTCGAGGTTCGACCAGTTCGCGCCGAACGTGTTCGTCTCGACCGCGTCGACGCCGACCTCGAGGTACGCGTCGTGGATCTCGCCCACGACATCGGGGCGCGAGACGTTGAGGATCTCGTTGCAGCCCTCGAGTCCCTGGAAGTCCCCGTCGATCGACAGGTCGTAGCGCTGCAGCATGGTGCCCATCGCGCCGTCGGCGATGATCACGCGCTCGCGCACGCCGTCGAGCAGCTGCTGCGAGCGCTCGGGCCGGGGGACCCCGTCGATGTCGAGGCTGAACCGGGGTGCGGGCGGTGCTGCAGTCACCCCGGCGATTTTAGTCGGCGCGCTCTCCGGCGTCCCCTCCGTGACGGATGCGCTCGGCCGAGCGCCCGCGTTCGGGTGTCACGACACGCGGGATCGATCGGGCGCTCCCGCGAGTTGCGCCACCTGAAGATTCAGGAGCCCGAGTTGAGGGGTCGCGACACGCGGGATCGATCGCGCGATCCCGCGTGTTGCGCCACCTGAACGACGGGACGATGGATGCTGCGTCCCCGGCGCGAGGCGCCGGGCGCGGGGCGCGGGGCGCGGGGGACGCAGCATCCATCGGAAACGCGTCAGGCGTTCTTGGCGTCGCGCCAGCGCAGCCACGACCGGATGAGGTCGTAGTCCCAGTCGGGGCCGTGGAAGCCGAGGGTGAAGAGGCGCACACCGGCGTCGTACAGGCCGTCGGCGAAGGCCTCGTCTCGCTGGTGCAGCTCGTTCGAGATCACGAGGTTCGCGGTGTCGCGCTGCTCGCGCTCACCCCAGCGCTCGATGACGTCGAGCTTGTGGGCGAGCTCGTCGGGGCGCACGAAGCTGTGCCAGATGTCGGCGTGGCGGGCGACCAGGCGCAGCGTCTTCTGCTCGCCCTTGCCGCCGATCATGACCGGGATGTCGCGCGTCGGCGCCGGGTTGAGCTTCGCCCAGCGCGCCTCGATGCGCTCGAGTCCGGCGGCGAGGTCGTTCAGGCGCGAGCCGGCGGTGCCGAACTCGTAGCCGTATTCCTCGTAGTCGCGGGCGAACCAGCCCGACCCGGTGGCGAAGATGAAGCGGCCGACGCCGTCCTTCGCCGAGATGTGGTCGATCGTGCGGGCCATGTCGGCCTGCAGGTCGGGGTTGCGGTAGCTGTTGCAGTTCACCAGCGCACCGAACTCGACGCGCTCCGTCTGCTCGGCCCACGCCGCGAGCATGGTCCACGACTCGAAGTGGAGGCCGTCGGGGTCGCCGGTCAGCGGGAAGAAGTGGTCCCAGTTGAAGAGGATGTCGACGCCCATCTCCTCCAGCCGGAGGACGGCGTCGCGGAACGCGGAGTAGGGGGCGTGCTGGGGCTGCAACTGCACGCCGAAGCGCACGGGAGTATCGAGGAGGGGCATGGGGAAAGCGTACGTCCGGCGCAAGGGGGCGGTCCTCGTTCGAGGGAATGCGTCGAGATGCGGACCGCCCCGGGGTTGCGGTCCGCATCTCGGCGCAGATCCTCAGCCGAGGACGCGTGATGAGCCCCGGCGCGCACGCGCCGCCTTGAGCGCGGCATCCACCGTGTCCCAGATCGCGACGCCCGCGACCACGAAGCCGACGATGATCGTGATGATCTGACCGACCTCGGCGCCGTCGTCGGGGATGATCGTCGGGAAGTACGCCGGGTTGATGAGGCGTCCCTCGAACAGCAACCACAGCGCGGGCACCGCGATGACGAGATTCAGGATGCCGTTGGCCACCGCGAGCCCGACGGTCCAGCGTCCGATCGCGTAGACGACGATCGCGAGCACGGCTTCGAGGGCCATCACGACGAACAGGGCGAGGATCCACCAGGGCCAGAGCCCCGGGTCGAGGAACGACAGCCCGGGTTCGGTGGGCACGAAGCCGATGAACAGGTCCCACAGCACGACCCCGACCATGATCCCGAGGAACGCCAGCGACGTGATCATGTCGCCGAGGCCGACGCCCTTCTGGCGCGGCTCGGGGAGCTGGTCGGGCGTCCAGGGCTGGCCGGTCATCGTCTCGTGGCCGGTGCGCTCGAGGATGACGAAGACCAGCGTGGTCCAGAACGCGAGGAGCACGACCACCGAGAGCAGCAGCGGCACGAGCGCGCCGATGATCTCGCCGAACGTGGCGCCGTCGAGCACCATCGCGAGCGAGACGCCGAACGCGGCGCACGCGGGCACGATGTACAGCAGCAGCTTCAGCAGCCGCCACCAGTCGAGGAAGTAGCGGGGGCCGACGAGCCACAGCGGGCGGTCCGTGTAGCCGGCGGCGAGCTTGTCGGGGTCGCCGAGCTCGGTGAGCACGGCACGCTCTGCCGTCTCGCGCGGCTCGCCCTGCTCGACGCGGGCCTCGACCTGGTCGTCGATCGACGCGCGCAGCTCGGCCGCGAGGTCGGCGCGCTGCGCCTCGGGCACGGTGCGCATCGCCGCGTCGACGTAGCGGTCGGTGAGGGTGGCGGTGGCGGTCATGTCAGTTCTCCTCGGGGAGGGCGTCGATCGCGACGGCGATCGCGCGGAAGTCTTCGGTGAGGGCGCCGGCGAGGCGGAGGCCGGCGTCGCTGGTGCGGTAGAACTTGCGGGGACGGGACTCGTCGGTGTTCCACTCGCTCGTGAGATAGCCCTGCTTCTCGAGGCGCCGCAGCAGCGGGTACAGCGTGTTCGCGTCGGTGGGGAAGCCGCGCGCCCCCAGCTCTTCGAGCAGCCCGTACCCGTACCCCGGCGTCTCGAGCAGCCGCAGGCAAGCGAGCACGACGGTGCCGCGCCGCAACTCCTGCAGGTGCGTCTCGAGGATCTCGGATTCGCTCATGTCTCACACCATACTGTGTGTCACACACTATCGTCAATGGCACTTTATAGTTCGAGCCAGAACTGCGATGCTGAGCCCATCGCGAGAGGAGGCCTCGATGTCCGAGAAGCCGAGCCGCTGGATCCGCCTGAAGTGGGCACTCTTCGGGAAGCCCGTGAGTCACGAGGAGTACCGGAACGCGCAGTCCTCCTCGTACCGCGATGCCCGCGTGGTCGGGCACTACGAGACACGCGACGCGCGATTCCACGCCGGCGGGTTCTGAGCCCGGCACACGGGCAGACTGAGTACGTGACCACGCCGCACCCGCTCCCCCCGCTCGCCGAGATCCTCGACTCCGCACACGTGGTGACCCTGCCGCTTGCGACACGGTTCCGCGGCATCGACGTCCGCGAAGCGCTCCTCTTCGAGGGCCCCGAGGGCTGGGCGGAGTTCTCGCCGTTCGCCGAGTACGACGACGCCGAAGCCGCGACGTGGCTGGCTGCCGCCATCGAGGATTCACGGATGCCGCGACCCGCCGCCCGACGGGAGCTCATCGGCGTGAACGCCACCGTGCCGGCCGTGGCCGCAGCATCCGTCCCGTCCGTGCTCGCGCGGTTCGACGGCTGCCGCACGGCGAAGGTCAAGGTGGCCGAGCCAGGCCAGGTGCTCGCGGACGACGTCGCGCGCGTGCGCGCGGTGCGTGAGGCCATGGGCCCCGAGGGGCGCATCCGCGTCGACGCCAACGGCGCCTGGAACGTCGACGAGGCCGAGCACGCCGTGCACGCGCTCGCGGAGTTCGACCTCGAGTACGTCGAGCAGCCGTGCGCGAGCGTCGAAGAGCTGGCGGAGCTGCGCCGACGCGTGAAATACATGGGCATCCCCATCGCCGCCGACGAGAGCGTGCGCAAGGCCGCCGACCCGCTCGCGGTCGCACGCGCGGGCGCCGCCGACCTGCTCGTGGTCAAGGCGCAGCCGCTCGGCGGCGTGCGGCGAGCGCTCGAGATCGTCGCGGAGGCCGGGCTGCCCGCGATCGTGTCGAGCGCCCTCGACACCTCGGTGGGGCTGTCGATGGGCGTCGCGCTGGCCGCCGCCCTCCCCGAGCTCGA
Source organism: Microbacterium sp. (assembly GCA_031555515.1). Lineage (GTDB taxonomy): Bacteria > Actinomycetota > Actinomycetes > Actinomycetales > Microbacteriaceae > Microbacterium. The sequence continues at coordinate 17,642 of JAVBUG010000084.1, forward strand.
CTACGACTGCGGCCTGGGAACCGCGTCGCTGTTCACGGCGGACGTCGTCGACCCGCCGCTCACGCCGCGCGCCGGGGTCCTGGCGGTGGGCCGCGTCACCCCCGACCCGGCGCTGCTGGCCGAGCACGCAGCATCCACCGACCGCCGCCAGTGGTGGCTCGACCGCGTGGCGCGCTGCTACGCCGTTCTCGGCGCCTGAGTGCTCAGAGGGGGTCGACGAGAGCGGTCGCGAGGAGGGCGGTGCGCTCGTTCACGAGGGCGTGCATCTCGGGGGTGCTGAGGCCCGACATGATGGCGTAGGCCGACGTGTCTTCCCAGGTCTGCAGGATGACGCCGGCGAACTCCTGCGGCGGCACCCGCAGGCGGAAGCGGTAGGCGAGCGCGAGCTCCTCGATGAACGAGCCGACCCGCTCGACCATGCCCCGCTGCCACGCGAGGTAGGTGTCGGCGAGCCGCTGATCGCGCATCGCGCGCGTGCGGATCTCACTCGTCAGCAGGATGCCCTGCTTCTTGTCGAACGCCACGTCGAGCAGCTGGCGCACGAGGGTGCCGGGCTCGAGGTCCTCGCCACGCTCCTGCAGCTGGGCGACGCGCTCGGCGACCTCGTCGATCTTCTCGCCGGCGACCCGCTCGGTGAGGGCGAGCATGAGCTCGTCCTTGGTCTCGAAGTTCGAGTAGAACGCGCCGCGCGTGAATCCCGCACGCTCGCAGATGGCTTCGACGGATGCCGCGTCCAGGCCGACTTCCGCGAACACCAGGGCCGCAGCATCCAGCAGTTTCTGCCGCGTCGCCTCGCGGCGAGGTGAGGTGCCGGTCGCTTCGGCCACGGGGGTGTCGGTCATCGGTCCTCCATCTCGTCCAGTCTCACACGCACTACTCAGGTTCGTTCGACAAGTCCGCCCTACGATACACTCATGTATCCGATACAGCGCTGTATCGACGGTTCCCGAATCCACCCGTAACCGGAGGCGCTGTGTCGACTCTTCTGTATGCGCTCGGCCGCTGGACGTACCGTCACCCGTGGCGGGTGCTGGTCTCGTGGCTGCTGCTGCTCGCACTCGCCGGCGGCGGCGCCGCGCTGTTCATGAAGGGCACCGACAACTCCTTCTCGATCCCCGGCACCGAGGCGCAGGAGGGGATCCAGCTGCTGGACCGCAGCTTCCCGCAGGCGAGCGGCACGAGCGCGCAGCTCGTCATCGTGACCGCCGACAGCGACCAGATCGACGAGGCGCCGTACGCGAGCGCGATCGACGACACCGTCGCGCACCTCGAGGATCTCGACGGCGTCATCGCTGTGACCGACCCGTTCAACGAGATGGTGTCGGGCATGGTCGCCGACGACGAGTCGGCCGCGATCATCCGGCTGCAGTTCGACGGCCAGGCGACCGACGTCTCGGATGAGACGAAGGACGGCCTCGAGGCGGTCGCCGACGACTTGCGCGAGACGCTCCCCGAGGGCTCGCAGGTCGCCATGGGCGGCGATCTCTTCTCGACCTCGGTGCCCGCGCTGTCGCTCATCGAAGCGGTCGGCGTGCTCATCGCGCTGTTCGTGCTCATTGTCACGTTCCGTTCGTTCGCCGTCGCGTGGTTCCCGCTCGTCTCGGCGCTCATCGGCGTCGGCCTCGCGATCGCGCTGATCTATGTCTCCACGGCCTTCGCGTCGATTTCGTCGACGACGCCGATGCTCGCGATCATGCTGGGACTCGCGGTCGGCATCGACTACGCGCTGTTCATCGTGGCGCGACATCAGGACCAGGTGAGGGGCGGCATCGAGCCCGAGGAGTCCGCCGCGCGCGCCACCGGCACCGCGGGCTCCGCGGTCGTCTTCGCCGGCGTCACGGTGCTCATCGCCCTCATCGGCCTCGGCTTCGCCGGCATCCCCTTCCTCACCACGATGGGCATCGCGGCAGCTGTCGCCGTCGCGATCGCGGTCGTCGTCGCGATCACCCTCACGCCCGCGCTCCTCGGCTTCGCGAAGCACCGCGTGGCCGGCTGGGGCCACGCCAAGAAGCGGAGAGGGATGCCGCTTCCCGGCGCCCGCCGCGCCACGACGCCCGAAGCCGCCGGCGTGGCGGAGACCGCGGACGCCGACGGCTCGGCGGATGCCGCCGACGTCTCGGCGGGTGACGGCGCCGAAGCGGCGCCCCCAGCCCACACGCCGACGAAGAAGACGAATCGCTGGGTGCAGCTGGTGACCACACACCCGATCGTCACCACGATCGCCGTCGTGCTCACCCTCGGCGTCATGGCGATCCCGGCGGCGAGCCTCGCGCTCGCCCTGCCGAACGCCGGCCAGCAGCCGGAGTCGAGCCAGGCACGTCAGGCGTACGACCTCACGGCCGAGCACTTCGGGCCGGGGTCGAACGGGCCGCTCATCATGACCGGCACGATCGTCACGTCGACGGATCCGCTCGGGCTCATGGCCGACCTCAAGGCCGAGATCGAGAAGGTGCCGGGCGTGAAGGAGGTCGCGCTCGCGACGCCGAACGAGACGGCCGACACCGGGTTCATCCAGATCGTCCCCGAGACCGCGCCCGACGACCCGGCGACCGCCCAGCTCGTGCGCGACCTGCGCGCGCTCGCCCCGGAGCTCGAGGACGAGTACGGCGTCGACCTCAAGGTGACGGGATTCACCGCCGTCGGCATCGACATCTCGGACCGCCTGGGCGCCGCCCTGCTGCCGTTCGGCGTGTTCGTCGTCGGCCTGTCGCTGGTCCTCCTCATGATCGTGTTCCGCTCGATCTGGGTGCCCATCAAGGCCGCCCTCGGCTACCTGCTGTCGGTGATGGCCGCGTTCGGTGTCGTCGCGGCGGTGTTCGAATGGGGCTGGGGCGCCGAGCTCCTGCACGTGGACCGCACGGGCCCGGTGATCAGCTTCATGCCGATCATCCTGATGGGCGTGCTGTTCGGCCTGGCGATGGACTACGAGGTCTTCCTCGTCAGCCGCATGCGCGAGGACTACGTGCACGCCCGCCGCGCCGCCGGCGGCCACGCGACGCGCGGCGGCCGCGACATCGCGGTCGGCGCCGTGCGCTCGGGCTTCACGGCCTCGGCGCGCGTGGTCACCGCGGCGGCCGTCATCATGTTCGCGGTGTTCGCGGCCTTCGTGCCCGAGGGCGACTCGTCGATCAAGCCCATCGCGCTGGGCCTCGCCGTCGGCATCGCCGTCGACGCGTTCCTCGTGCGCATGACCCTCGTGCCGGCCGTGATGACCCTCCTCGGCGACAAGGCGTGGTGGATGCCGCGCTGGCTCGAGCGAGTCCTCCCCCACTTCGACATCGAGGGCGAGGCCGTCGAGCGCGAGCTCTCACTCGCCGAGTGGCCGGAGCCCGACACGACGGCCGTGGTCGTCGGCGACGGCGTCGCCGTGCGCGCGGACGCGGGCGGCTCGGCCGGCGAGGTCGTGCTGTTCGAGGATGCCGCGTTCCGCGTCGAGCCCGGTGGCACGCTGATCGCGACCGGCGACCCCCGCGCCGCACGGGCCTTCGCGCTCACGATCGCGGCGCGGCTCGCCACCACCGACGGACGCCTGCGCGTCGCCGGGCACCTGCTCCCCGAGCGCGGGGCCTGGGTGCGCGCGCACGTGGGGCTCGCGCTCCTCGCCGACGCCGATGACCGCGTGCCGGCGCTGCGCCGCGCGCTCGCCGGCAAGGCGAGCCTCGTCGTGATCGAAGGCGTCGACGCGCTCGATCACGCGGAGCGGGATCAGGCCGCCGCGCTGCTGCGCGACGCCGCCGCGGCGCTCGCGTCCGGCGACGAGCGTCTGACGATCGTCGTGACGGGCCGCACCGAGAGCGCCGCTCTCGCCCTCCTCGCGGACGCGCACCGCCCCGACGTGACCTCGATCACGCTGCGCTCCGCCACCGCCCAGACCACCCACGCAGAGGTGAACGCATGACCCCGAACTGGATCACCACGGCCGTCGAGCGCGCCCGCTCGACCCGGCCCGTCACGTGGCTGACGCTGATCGGCGTGCTGCTGCTGCCCGTCGTCATCGGCGGCATCCTGGTGGCCGCGCTGTACAACCCCGTGGAGCGGCTCGACAACCTCACCGCGGCCGTCGTGAACGAGGACGAGCCGGTCACGGTCGACGGGCAGATGGTGCCCCTCGGCCGCCAGCTCACCGCCGGGCTGGTCGAGGGCTCGGACGACCTCGACAGCAACCTCACTTGGACGCTCTCGAACGCCGACGACGCGGCCGCGGGCCTCGCGGACGGCACCGAGGCCGCCGTCATCACGATCCCCGAGAACTTCACGGCCGCCGCCCTGTCGACCCGGCCAGGCGAGACGCCCGAGCAGGCCACGATCGAGGTGACGACGCCGCCCGACAGCCTCATCGTCGACGACGCCATCACCGCACAGGTCGCCTCGGCTGCGGCCTCGACGATGGGCACGCAGCTGTCGACCGTCTACCTCGAGAACGTCTTCCTCGGCTTCACGACGCTGGGCGACCAGCTCGGCTCCGCGGCCGACGGGGCGCAGCAGCTCGCCGACGGCGCGACCCAGGCCGCCGACGGCGCGGCGCAGCTGCCCGGCGGCATCTCGCAGCTCGCCGACGGCAATGAGCAGCTCGCGAGCGGCGCCTCGCAGCTTGCGAGCGGCGCCGGTCAGATCGCGGGCGGCGCGACGTCGCTGCAGTCGGGGCTGACGACGATCGCGGGCAAGACGCGTGAAGCCTCTGCGGGTGCGCAGCAGATCGCCGACGGCGTGAACGCGGGCGCGGCCGCGCTCGAGCAGACGGGCGTCGTGCCTGACGAGGTGTACGACGGCGCAGACGCGACGAACAAGGTCGCTGCGGCATCCACCGCACAGGCCGACGCGATGCTGGCACTGGCACAGAAGTGCTTCACCAACGGCACCGATCCGACCTATTGCCAGGAACTCGTCACACAGGCTGCGACTGCCCAGGGATACGCCCAGGGTGCCGAACAGGCGACTGCGGGCCTTCAGGCCGGCCTCACGGACTTCGACACCGGCGCCACTGCGGAGTTCGCCACGCAGTTCCGCACGATCGGCACCGGCGTCGGCACGCTCGCGGGCGGCCTCACCCAGCTCGCCGGCGGCATCGACCAGTCGGCGGCGGGTGCGGGGCAACTGGCGACCGGCGTGACGGGCATCCAGAGCGGTGCGGACGGACTCTCGGACGGCGCCTCGCAGCTCGCGTCCGGCGCGACCCAGGCGGCCGACGGCGCCACGAGCCTCGCCGACGGCGTGGCCCAGCTGGCGGACGGCACCGGCGAGCTCGCGACGGGCCTGGCCACAGCATCCGATTCCCTCCCCTCGTACACCGACGACGAGGCGACCGATCTCGCGACAGTGGTGGCGAACCCCGTCGAGGCCGAGGGCGTGGGCACGTCGCTGTTCGGCGCCTCCGCGATCCCGCTGCTCGCGACCCTCGCACTGTGGTTCGGCGGGCTCGGCACGTTCGTCGCCCTGCAGGCCGTGTCGCGCCGCGCGCTCACGTCGCGCCAGCCCTCGGCGCTGCTCGCGCTGCGCTCGTTCGCCCCGGCGGCGGCGCTCGGCGCGGTGCAGGGCATGCTGGTGGCCGGCATCGTGCAGCTCGCCGCGTCGTACGAATGGGCGGACTGGTGGGTGTTCGCCCTGGTCTCGGTCGTCGCGGGCATCGCGTTCGCCGCGGTGAACCAGGCCCTGATCGCCGTGTTCGGCGGTGCCGGCCGATGGATCGCCGCACTCATCGGCGTTTTCGCCGTCGCGACCGGCGTGGTCTCGACGGTGCCGGGCGTGCTCTCGGGCGTCGCGGCGCTCCTGCCGACCGGCCCCGCCTACAACGGCATGCTCGCCGCGCTCACGTCGGCCTCGGGCCTCGGCGCCGCGATCGCCGGCCTCGTCGTGTGGACGCTCCTCGCCCTCGGTGCGACGATCCTCGCTGTCGCGCGCCGGCGCAGCACATCGGCGCGTGCGCTGCTGAAGGCGGCCCCCGCCACCGCCTGACCCCCGGGTTTGGGGCGCGTTCTCTCCGTCGGGGCGCATTTCCTCCGCCCCAACGGAGGAAATGCGCCCCAAACCCGTCAGGACTCGGCCGATCGGCGGACGATCCTGGCCGATCGGCCGATTGCCGACCCGGCGGCGGGGCGTCAGGATCGGAGCCATGAACGCCCCCGAGCCCTCCCCGCGTCCGACCGAGGCGCCGCGTAACCCCGCCCGGATCCCGCCGCGCTGGTTCATCCGCACCGCGTGGGTCGCGCACCGGGCGCTGTACCGCGTCACCGGCGGGCGGGTCGGGCTGCGGCAGCCGTCGCCCACCGTCTACGGGATGATGCGCCTGCACACGGTCGGCCGTCGCTCGGGCGAGCCGCGCGTCGCGATCCTCGGGTACTTCGAGGACGGCCCCGATCTCGTCACCCTCGCGATGAACGGGTGGGGCGATCCGCCTCCGGCGTGGTGGCTGAACCTCAAGGCCCGGCCGGCGGCATCGGTCGACCTTCCCGACGGCACGCGCGAGGTGCTCGCCCACGAGGCGACGGGCGCGGAGCGCGAACGGCTGTGGGCCGTGTGGCGCACCCTCGAGGGCGACGCCGACCTGGACGCCTACGCGGCGCTGCGCAGCCGCGAGACCCCGGTGGTGGTGCTCGCTCCGGCAGGCTGATCCGGGATACGCGCCGGCGGTCAGCTCAGGCCGGAGTAGGCGTGGAGGCCCTTGAAGAACATGTTGACGATCGTGAAGTTGAAGATCACGGCGGTGAATCCGATGATCGACAGCCACGCCGAACGCGAGCCGCGCCAGCCGCGCGTCGCGCGCGCGTGGATGTAGCCGGCGTAGAGCACCCAGATCACGAAGGTCCAGACTTCCTTCGTGTCGAAGCCCCAGTAGCGGCCCCACGCGTCGTTCGCCCAGATGGACCCGGCGATCAGCGTGAAGGTCCAGAAGATGAAGCCGAGGATCGCGAACCGGTACGCCAGAGACTCGAGAGCCTCGGCGCTCGGGAGGGTCCTGAGGAATCCCGGTCCGGTCTTCGCGGGACCGGATGCCGCGGCCTCGGCCTTCGCGAGAGCCGCGATCTTCGTCTCGCGCCGCGCCTGCATGAGCTGCAGCACAGAGAGTCCGAACGCGAGGGCGAACAGCGCCGTCGCGAGGGACGCGACGAAGACGTGGATGACGAGCCACACCGACTTCAGCGGGTCCATGAGGGGCACGATGTCGGTGTAGAACCAGATGGCCGTGCCGCCGAGCAGCACCACGACGAGGCCTGTGATGAACGTGCCGAGGAAGCGGAGGTCGTAGCGGAACAGCACGCCCAGGTACACCGCGACGATGAGCAGTGTCCCGGTGAGCGCGAACTCGTACATGTTCGACCACGGCACGCGTCCCGCGGCGATGCCGCGGGTGACGTCGCCGCCGAGGTGGAACAGGAAGCCGAGCACCGTCAGCGACGTGCCGATGCGGGCCCACACGAGCCGCGCGCGCTTGCCGACGGGGGCGTTGAGCGCCTGCTCCGACGCCGTCTCCTGCGCGCGCATCTGCGCGACGATGCCACCGCCCGAGCCCCCGCCGGCCGCGACCAGTTCGCGCTCGCGCGCGGTCTTGGCCGCAGCATCCTTCGCGTCCACGGCGACGGCGCCGCGACGGGCGAGGTCCACGGCGTACGCGATGAACGCGAGGGCGTAGATCGCGATGGCCGTCCAGACCAGCAGCACCGAGACGTCGTCGAGGGTGAGGGGGGAGGCGTCGGGCATGGCTCTCAGTCTACGTCGGGGGTGGATTCGGGCTTCGTGGGACGTGCGCCCGCGGCAGCGGGGTCGGCGAGCGACGCGAGGTGACGCTGGGCGAACTGCTCGACCGCGCCGTCGAGCGCGGGGTCCTCGCCGCGTGCGAGGCCGGCGTATTCGAGGTGCACGGTGTGGCCCTGGCGCGTCGCCTTGACCCACATGCGACGGCGCGGCACGAAGAGCGCGGAGATCAGGCCCGCCAGCGCGAGCACGGCGAACACCAGCACCCACGTCGCGGCGGCGTCACGGTGGATCGAGAGCGACACGTACCGCTTGACCGAGTCCTGGAAGCCGGCGGCGTCCGGTGCCTCGTTCTCGAAGGTGATCGTGCCGAGACCGTCCGGAAGGTCGACGGTGTCGCCGGGCTTGAGCTCGAGCGATTCGGCGCCCGAGTCGCCGCCGGCGAGCTGGGTCATCTCGCTGGGGTCGAGCGTGTACACCGACTTCGGCACACCTCCGTCGATGCCGAGGTCGCCGGCGTAGACCCAGAAGGTGAGCATCGGGTACTCGAGGTCGCCGTACACCGAGGTGTAGGCGCCGTTGGTGAGCTCCTGCGCGGTGGGATAGAAGAAGCCCACCAGGCCCACCTGCTCGCGCAGGCCGTCCGGGACCTTCACCACGCCCTGCGAGGTCATGTTGTTGTCCTGCGGCAGGAACGGCACGGATTCCGAGAACACCACGTCGCCGGCGTCGTTGCGGATCGTGATGGTCGGCGCATAGCCGTTGCCCATCAGGTAGACCTTGTCGCCGGCGATCTGCAGCGGGTGGTTGACGCGCACCTCGCCCTCTGCGGCGTCGGCGTTCGGGAACTGCGTGGTCAGGTGCGCGACGAAGTCGCCGGCCTGCCCCGCGCCCTGCGCGCCGGGGGCGACATACGAGAGCGAGAAATCGTCGAGGGTGAGCGCGTACGGCTGGAGGGCGTCCTCGTCGACGAACCGGCCGGGGTTGAACGACGTGTAATCGAGCATCGTGTTGACCCACGTGCGGCCCTCGATGATGACCGTCTGACCGGTGTAGGTGAACCCGCCGCCGATGCCGACCGCGAGCAGCACGCCGACCAGGGCGGCGTGGAACACCAGGTTGCCGGTCTCGCGCAGGTAGCCGCGTTCCGCCGACACCGACAGCGACTTCGCGCCGGCGGAGCGGGCGACGCGGGAGCCGGCCTTCTACAGCTGCTGCTGGGCGGCCTCGATGGCGGCCGCCGCGGCGGTGGCAGCATCCGTGTCGTCCGGGAATTCGAGGATCTCAGACCGGTGCGCGTCCAGACGAGCCAGCCGCGCGGGGGTGCGCGGGGGCTGTGCGCGCATCGCCTTGTAGTGGTGCTTGGTGCGCGGGATGACGCAGCCGACGAGCGAGACGAACAGCAGGATGTAGATCGCCGAGAACCACGGCGAGGTGTACACGTCGAACAGGCTCAGGTTGTCGAGCACCGGCGCGAGGTCGGCGTTGTCGACGAAGTACTGGCGCACGCCGTTGGGGTCGGCGCTGCGCTGCGGCACGAGCGAGCCGGGAACCGCCGCGATCGCGAGCAGCAGCAGCAGCACGAGCGCGGTGCGCATCGAGGTGAGCTGGCGCCAGCCCCAGCGCAGCCACCCGACGACGCCCAGGGCAGGCTGGGTGATGTCGGATGCCGCGGAGTCGGCGTGATCGGAGGGCCGGAGCGGGTCGGTCACGTCGTCGGTCACAGAGCCTTCCGGAGCATCAGAGCGGGGCCGGGACACTGGCGAACACCCCCTGGAGCTGGGCCATCACGGCGGTCCAGACACCGGTCACCATGAGGAGCCCCAGCACGATGAGCACGGCGCCGCCGATGAGGTTGACGACGCGGATGTGTCGCCGCACGAACGACACCGAGCGCGTCGCCCACCCGAATCCGAGGGTGAGGAGGAGGAACGGGATGCCGAGACCCAGGGAGTACGCGACGCCGAGCAGCGCCGCGCGCGCAGCTGAGCCGGAGTCGAACGCCATCGTCAGGATCACGGCGAGGGTCGGGCCGATGCAGGGCGCCCAGCCGATGCCGAGCGCGATGCCCAGGAGCGGCGCCCCGATGAGCCCGAGGTTGCCCCGCACCTGCGGACGCGAGATGCGCTGCGCGAGACCGAACCACCCGATGAAGACGAAGCCCATCGCGATGATGACCACACCGAGGATGCGGGTGATGAGGTCCTGGTACTCGAGGAGGAAGCGGCCGAGCGTTCCCCCGAGCATCGCCATGCTGACGAAGACCACCGTGAAGCCCGCGATGAACAGGAGCACGCCCAGCACCAGGCGCCCGCGCGGAGGCGCAGCATCCGTCTCCGCCGTCGTCACAGACTTCGCAGAATCGTCGGTGTCTCGCACGTTCGCGGAAGAGTCCTGCGACGAACGCGCGAGACTGCGAACTCTGGGAGCGGGACGAGCGCTCACCGCGCCGCCGATGAACCCGAGGTACCCCGGCACGAGCGGCAGCACGCACGGCGAGAGGAACGAGATGGCGCCGGCGAGGATGGCGATCGGGATGGCGATCAGGAGCGATCCGTCGGCGACGAGGGCGCCGAGGTTCACGACTCCTCCAGGGCGTCGCGCACGATGGTCTCGAGGATCGACGCCTCTTCGATCTGGCCGACGAGGCGCGCGGCGACGCGGCCCTGCTTGTCGAGCACGATCGTGACGGGCACGGCGTTGAGCGGGGTCTCCCCCGCGAAGGCGAGCTTGATCGAGCCGTCCTCGGTCGCCAGCGCGCTGGGGTACTCGACGCCGTACTTCTCGGCGAACGCCTGCGACGCCGCGGCGCCGTCGTACAGGTTCACGCCGAGGAATGACACGCCCTGGTCCGCGAACTCCGCGTCGACCGCGGCCAGCTCAGGAGCCTCGACGCGGCAGGGCGCGCAGCCGGCGTACCAGAAGTTCACGACGAGCACGTCGCCCGCATAGTCCGCGCTCGAGGTCGTGCCGCCGGTGTCGAGCACGCCCTCGAAGTCCACGGGTTCGGTGCGATCGGCGGCCGGGATCTCGACCACGCGGAAGCCGTCGGCCGCGACGAAGCCCTTGTTGTCGCCCGAGCGGTACTGCTCGGCGAGGGGGTCGCTCGTGCACGCGGCGAGTCCCGCGATCAGCCCGACGACGAGGAGAGCGGATGCTGCGGCCCGCAGTCGTGCGCCGCGTGTGGGGCGTTCCGACTCGCAAGCTCGCTCAACGACCGGCTCGCTCATACCGCCCCCACATCCACCGCGCCGGCCGTCGACGCCGGCTCGGCGTAGGCGGTCTCGGTCCACTTGCCGTCGACCATCTCGAAGCTCGTCACGCTCGACAGCGCGCAGCGTCGCGCGCGGGGGTCATGCCGGAGCGGGAGCCCGGCGACCGCGAGGTGGGTGATCCAGATCGGGAGCTGGTGCGACACGATGACGACGTCGCCCGGGTCCGCAGCATCCCAGGCGTGCGTCATGGCCGAGTTCATGCGGCCCACGACGTCCGCGTACGGCTCGCCCCAGCTCGGCAGCGCCGGCTTGCGCAGGTGCCGCCAGTTCCAGGGATTCACGAGGGCGCGCGCCATGCGCTTGCCCTCGAAGACGTTCGTCGGCTCGATGACCCGCTCGTCGATGACGGGCGCGAGACCGAAGATCTCGGTGAACGGCTCGGCCGACTCCTGCGTGCGCTGCAACGGCGAGCACACGAGCGCCGACACGGGGCGATCGAGCGACTCGATGTACTCGGCGGCCTGCCGTGCCATGCGGCGGCCGTCGGCGCTCAGCCCGTATCCGGGGAGTCGCCCGTAGAGCACGCGGGCAGGGTTGTGGACCTCCCCGTGGCGCACGAGATGAAGGCGAGCTGCGGGCACCGGCCCAGTCTACGTGGGGGTGTTCTGTGGACCGGCTGAGCGTTCTCCCAGCTTCGGGCTCGCCTCACTCGAGCTCGGGCTCGGGGCCGCCGGAGGCGCCGCGGGAATCGAGCAGGGCGCGGACCCGCACGTAGAGGAACCAGGCGACACCGATCACGGCCGCAGCGATGACGACGTACTGCAGGATGTCGGCGTACCGCTCGACGATGTGCCACGACTCCCCGAGGAAGAAGCCCGAGAGCACGAAGATCGAGTTCCACACCAGGCTTCCCGCCGCGGTCAGCAGCGTGAACCGCCACACCGGCATACGCGTGATGCCCGCCGGGATGGAGATGAGGCTCCGGAAGATCGGGATCATCCGGCCGAAGAACACGGCCTTGCCGCCGTGGCGCCCGAACCACGCGACCGTGCGGTCGATGTCCTCCGGGTGCAGCAGCGGCACCTTGGTCGCGATCGCGCGCAGCCGCGCGATCCCGAGCCACGCGCCGAGCCCGTAGAGGAGGAGGGCGCCGGCGACCGATCCGACGGTCGTCCACACCAGGGCTTCGACCAGCGAGAACGACCCGCGGCTGGCCGCGAGCCCCGCCATCGGCAGGATCACCTCGCTCGGCAGTGGCGGGACCAGGTTCTCCATCGCGATCGCGATGCCCGCTCCGGCGGGTCCGATCACGTCCATCAGGGAAACGGCCCAGTCCGCGAGGGCGCTGAGCCAGGAGCCGTCGGTCGTCGTCGCAGTCGTCATTCGTCGGATCCCGTCCGTCGGTGGCATTTTTCGTGGCGGCGGCCGCGACCCTTCGGCGCGACGTCGTCCACGCTATGCGACGAGGGTGAACGAATCTTGGGTGCAGACCCCCGGAAGCCGATGAACGCCCGGGGCTCCGGCTGGGATCACAGCGTCGAACCCGGAACCGCGGCAGACGCGACCATGAACGCGGCGACGAGCGACAGCACGATGAGCGCGGCTCCCGCGAGCGGCACCCAGAAAGCGAGCCGTCGCTTGACCATCAGCACGATCGCCACCACGACCGTCACGACGAGCATCACCCACGGCAGGATCATGCCCATCAACCATCCGACGGTGATGAGGTCGACGTTGCAGTCACGGGCGCCGCACGAATCCGACGCCATCACGAGGAAGATCCCCATGAACGACGCCAGCGTCGCCAGAACCGCGTCGGCCACGAGCAGCACGATCGTGATGACGAGATCGAGAACCTTGACGGGCCGCTTGGCCGGCGGCGCGTCCTCGACCGGCCCGCGGTACGTCGGGCTGCCGGGGTAGGGAGGCGGAGCATCCACGGTCGCTGCCGGTGCGGGCTGATCGGGTTCCGGCGTGGTCATGCCCGCATGGTAGCGGTGGCCACCGAATTCGGCGAGAAGGCGACCACGGCGCGTCACCTAGACTTGTCGCTCGTGAGTGAACGCGTCCTCGTCAAGCAGCTGCAGGGTCTCGCCGACGGCCCCGTCTCCGTCTCCGGGTGGGTCGAGACCGTCCGCGATCAGAAGAAGGTGCAGTTCGTCATCCTCCGCGACGAATCCGGCGCGGTGCAGCTGGTCAACCCGGCCACGCGCCCGGCGGAGGACGGCTCGGAACAGGATGCCGCGGCCCTGGCCCTGACGGACCTCATCTCGAACCTCGCCACCGGCACGTTCCTGACGGTCACCGGCGAGCTGAAGCACGACGAGCGCGTCAAGCTCGGCGGCGTCGAGATCAAGATCGGCGCGCTGGATGTCGCCGCCGCAGCGCTCCCCGAGACGCCCATCGCGGCGGACTCCGGTCTCGACAAGCGCATGGACTGGCGCTTCCTCGACCTGCGCCAGCGCCGCAACAACCTCATCTTCCGCGTGCAGACCACCCTCGAGCACGCCTTCCGCTCGTACTGGATCGAGCGCGACTACATCGAGGTGCACTCGCCCAAGCTCATGGCCTCGGCCTCCGAGTCCAACGCCGAGCTCTTCGAGGTGCCGTACTTCGAGGACAAGACCGCGTACCTCGCGCAGTCGCCGCAGTTCTTCAAGCAGATGGCGCAGGTCGCCGGCTTCGGCAAGATCTTCGAGATCGCGCCCGCCTTCCGCGCCGACCCGTCGTTCACGTCACGTCACGCGACGGAGTTCACCTCGGTCGACGCCGAGATCAGCTGGATCGACTCCCACGAGGACGTCGCGGCGATGAAGGAGGAGCTCCTGCAGACCGCGTTCCAGGCCGTCAAGGACAAGCACGGCGCCGAGATCGAGGAGCTGTTCGGCCTCGAGGTGCAGGTGCCCGCGATCCCGTTCCCGCGCATCCCGCTGGCCGAGGCGCGCGAGATCGTGAAGAGCCGCGGCTACGAGATCCCCCGCACCGACGGCGACCTCGACCCCGAGGGCGAGCGCCAGATCTCGGCCTACGTCGAAGAGACCTACGGCCACCAGTTCGTCTTCATCACCGACTATCACCCCGAGATCCGCGCGTTCTACCACATGCGCAACGAGGAGACCGGGCTGACCAAGTCGTACGACCTCCTCTTCAAGGGCGTCGAGATCACCACCGGCGCCCAGCGCGAGCACCGCGTCGACGTGCTGATCGAGCAGGCGAAGGAGAAGGGCCTGGGTGCCGAGCACCTCGACTTCTACTTCGACTTCTTCCGCTACGGCGCCCCGCCCCACGGCGGGTTCGGCATGGGCCTCGCGCGCGTGCTCATGCTCCTGCTCGGCGAGTCGTCGATCCGCGAGGTCACCTACCTCTTCCGCGGCCCGACGCGCCTCGCCCCCTGACCCGGTCCGCCGCCGAAGACGGGCGCGCGTCCGAGGACGCGGCCCGGTCTTCGGTGACGGCTAGGGTGAATCGCATGACGATCGAGGGCCTCTTCAACTTCCGCGACACGGGCGGAATGCCCCTCGCCTCGGGTGGTGCGAGCCGCAGCGGCGTGCTCTACCGATCGGCCGCACTCAACGCGCTCACCGACGAGGGGCTCGCGCAGCTCGCCGACACCCCGGTGGGCGTGATCGCCGACTTCCGCACCCCCGTCGAGCAGCAGATGGCGCCCGACCGGTTGCCGGTGTCGCGCCCATTCCGCGTCGAGTCGCTCACCCTCCTGGAGGGGGCATTGCCTCAGCCGACCGCCGGATCCGCCTCCACGGCGGTGCCGGAGTCCTTCGCGACGGTGCTGGCGCAGCTGCCGACGCTCGGCGAGCTCTACCTGTCCATGCTCACGCACGGCGCCGAGACCTTCGCCGGGCTGGCGCGCCTCGTCGGCGCCTCGACCGACGAGGAGCCGACGGCGGTGCTGGTGCACTGCACGGCCGGCAAGGACCGCACCGGTGTCGCGGTGGCCCTCATGCTCGACGCCGCGGGCGTCGAGCGCCAGGCGATCGTCGCGGACTATTCGTCGTCACAGCGCCACCTCGCCGGCCCCTGGGCTGAGGGCATGCTCGGCACCCTCACGTCGATGGGCGTGCCGATCACCGAGTCCCTCCGCACTCTCGTGACCGAGACCCCTCCCACCGCGATCGAGCAGGCCCTGACCTGGATCGACGGCGAGGGCGGATCCGCCGCGTATCTGCAGTCGGGCGGGCTCTCCGACGACGAGCTCGACGCGCTGCGTGCACGCCTCACCGGCTGAGCCGCGCCCCGACGCGCCTGGCCCCCTGACGTTGTGCGGCTCCCCACGCCGCGCTCGCTGACGCCCGAAACCCCCTACTTCGGCTTTCGGGATCGTCCCCCTTGCGGAGATTCCTGCCGGCCAGGAGTCTTTTCGCGGGGAGGACCAGTCAACGAGCGACCCGTGGGAGGTCCCCGAATGAAGAGTCCGAGTCATCGGAGAAGTCCATCGAGGGCCGTCCTGGCCCTCGTCACCGCCGCAGCCGCCGTGATCGCGGTCGTCGCGGCGGGTGCCCCGGCAGCCGCCGCGGGCCCGTCGTCGTGGGTGGTCGCGACCGGCCTCGACAACCCGCGCCAGGTGTCCATCGGCGCCGGCGGCACCGTCTACGTCGCGGAAGCCGGAACCGGCGGTGACGGACCCTGCGTCCCGAACCCCGAAGACCCTGAAGCGCCTGGCGTGTGCTTGGGCGCCACGGGCGCGGTGACCGAGATCCGGCGTGGAACGCAGACCCGCGTGGTCACGGGACTCGCCTCGCTCGCGGGCCCGGACGGCTCGGGCGCCACCGGTCCGTCGGCCGTGAGTGTGCGCGGCAGCAACGTCGCCGTGCTGATGGGGCTGGGCGGCAACCTCGAGACGCGGGCCGTCCTGGGCTCGGGCGGGTCGACGCTCGGCACTGTCGTGACCGGTCGCCTCGGCGGCCCGCTCCAGGTCGCCGCCGATGTGACCGCGTACGAGGCTGCGAACAACCCCGACGGCGGATTCATCGACTCGAATCCCAGCGGGTTCGTCGAGGTCAACAGCAAGCGCTGGACGATCGCCGACGCGGGAGCGAATGCGCTCGTCACGCTGGGCGGCAACCTGCCGAACTCCACCGCCGCCGTGTTCCCGCCGGTGTGGGCGGTGCCGCCGTGGGGCGGCGACCCGATCCCGGCGGAGGCCGTGCCGACCAACGTCGTGACCGGACCCGACGGCGCGTACTACGTGTCGGAACTGATCGGCTTCCCGTTCCCGGAGGGCGAGTCACGCATCTGGCGCGTCGTCCCTGGACAGGCTCCTACGGTCTACGCAACCGGCCTGAGCAATGTCACGAGCCTCGCGTGGCAGCACCTGACGCTGTACGCCGTGCAGTTCAGCGACGGCAGCCTGCTCAGCGAGCAGCCCCCGATCGGGTCGCTGCGCCAGGTGGTGCCCGGCGCCGATGAGCACCCCGTCGTCCTCGGCGGACTGTTCGCGCCGTACGGCGTGGCGGTGCACGGTACGACGGCGTATGTGAGCGTCGGCTCGGTGGTCCCGGGCGGCGGCGAGGTGCATGCCGTCGCGCTGCGCTGACCCGGCCCTGTGATCGCAGGCGCCCGGCCCGGGAACGGTTCCGGACCGGGCGCCTCCGCCTGCCTGGCGGCCGGTGCAGCGGGGACGCAGCATCCGTCGCTCATCCTCGTCGCAACCGCACGCTCACCGAACGTTCATTCGTGACGCCTCGCCGCGTCACCGTGCGCGAATACCGTCCTCTCGTCCCCGAATCCCGAACACGCTTCGGCGTGCGCGGAAACACCCGAGAGGAACACACATGTCCCGTCCCACCCCGCGTCGCCTGGGGGCGACCACGGCGGCACTCACGATCGCGGCGCTCGCCCTCGCCGGTTGCGCCGGCTCGGCCGACGCCTCGTCGAACGGCTCGTCCGACTCCGGCGTCGACGCCTCGACCGCCACGAGCCTGGCCGACTTCGGCACGTTCGCGGACCTCGAGGAGGCCGCCAAGGCCGAGGGCCAGCTGAACGTCATCGCGCTCCCCCGCGACTGGGCGAACTACGGCGAGATCCTCGACCTCTTCGCCGAGCGCTACCCCGAGATCACGATCAACGAGCAGTCGCCCGACGTCTCGTCCGCCGAGGAGATCCAGGCCGCCGAGACGAACGAGGGCCTCGACACGGCACCTGACGTGTTCGACCTCGGCCTCACGGTCGCGCTGCAGAACACCGACTGGTTCGCTCCGTACCAGGTCGAGAACTGGGACGACATCCCCGACGCCCTCAAGGAGTCGACCGGCCTCTTCGTCGGCGACTACGGCGGGTACATGTCGGTCGGCTACGACTCGGCGCGCTTCGACGCCCCCGAGTCGCTCGACGACCTGCTCGGCGAGGCCTACAAGGGTGCGGTCGCCATCAACGGCGACCCGACGCAGGCCGGTGCCGCGTTCGCGGCCGTCGGTCTCGCGACCGTGCAGTCGGACGGGACGCTCGACGACTTCCAGCCGGGCATCGACTGGTTCTCGGAGCTCAACGCCGCCGGCAACATGCTGAAGCTCGACGTCACCAGCGCGACTGTCGCGAGCGGCGAGACCCCGGTCGTCTTCGACTGGGACTACCTCAACGCGGCCCACTCGGCTGACCTCGACACGTGGGAGACTGTCGTCTTCCCCGGCGTCGGCTACGCCGGCTACTACAACCAGGCCATCAACAAGGACGCCCCGAACCCGGCCGCCGCGCGCCTGTGGCAGGAGTTCCTGTACAGCGACGAGGTGCAGAACCTGTGGCTGAAGGGCGGCGCACGCCCGGTCCGCATGGAGGCCATGATCGAGGCCGGCACGATCGACCAGGAGCTGGCCGACGCACTGCCGACCGCTCCCGAGGAGACCGTCGTCCCCACGGAGGAGCAGTCGACGAACGCCGGCACGCTCCTCGGCGAAGAGTGGGCCGCAGCGGTCCAGTGACGACCGCCCGCACCCTCACCGGTCCCGACCAGGATCGCGTGACCGACCCCGCCGCGTCGGAGCCATCAGCTCCGGCGCGGCGGGGCCGCCCCGCGCCCGACTGGTCGTGGCTCGGGCTCACCCCGTTCGCGGCCTACGTGCTGCTGTTCCTGGCGCTGCCGACGATCATCGCGGTCGCCTCAGGACTCTTCGACGGCGACGGCGCCTTCACCTTCGACAACCTCGCCGCGCTCGGTGATCCGGTCATCATCGCGACGTTCTGGAACTCCACGTGGGTGTCGCTGCTCACCGCGGTCGTCGGCGCGATCATCGGCGCGCTCGTCTGCTACGCGATGCTCGGCCTTCCCGACACCGGATTCGTGCGGACGACGGTGGATGCCGCATCCGGCGTCCTCGCCCAGTTCGGCGGCGTCATGCTCGCCTTCACGATGATCGCCGCGATCGGCACGCAGGGCGTCGTCACGAGGTTCCTGCGCGACGCGCTCGGGATCGACATCTTCGCCGGCGGCGCGTGGATCTACGCCCTGCCCGGCCTCATCCCGGCCTACCTCGTCTTCCAGGTCCCCCTCATGATCATCACGTTCATGCCGGCTCTCGCCGCCCTCCGCCCGCAGTGGTTCGAGGCGCACCTGACGCTCGGCGGCACACGCTCCGGCTTCTGGCGCCACGTCGGCTTCCCGGTGCTCGCGCCCTCGTTCCTCGCGAGCCTGCTGCTGCTGTTCGCGAACGCCTTCTCCTCGTACGCGACCGCGGCGGCCCTCGCCAGCCAGGGCTCGCAGATCGTGCCGCTGCAGATCCGCACCGCCCTGACGAGCGAGACGGTGCTCGGCCGCGAGAACCTCGCGGGCGCACTCGCCCTGGGCATGATCATCGTCGTCGCGGTCGTGATGTGGGTCTACGCCCTCATCCAGCGGCGCGCCGCGAGGTGGCAGGCATGAACCGGCTCGCCCCCTCCCCCGCCGTCCGCTGGATCATCGGTGCCGTCGTCGGGCTCGTCTTCGTCATCCCGTTCCTCGCGACGTTCCTCTTCACGCTGTCGTCCCCGGACGGCTCGTACTCCCTCGACCGCTGGCTCGCACTGTTCGATCCGGCGAACGCCGCGCGCTACCGCCCCATCTGGACAGGGCTCGCGAACTCGCTGATCCTCGCGGGCGTCACGGTGCTCATCGTGCTGTTCCTGTTCACGCCGACGATGGTGCTCGTGGCGCTCAGGTTCCCGAAGCTGCGTCGCGGCTTCGAGTTCCTGGCACTCCTGCCGATCACGATCCCCGCGATCGTGCTCGTGGTGGGCCTCGCGCCCATCTACCTGCAGATCGGGCGCACGCTCGGCACCGGCGCGTGGACGCTCGCCTTCGCGTACGGCATCCTCGTGCTGCCGTTCACCTATCGCTCGATCCAGGCATCCATCGACGCGATCGACGTCAAGACGCTGTCCGAGGCTGCGCGCACGCTCGGCGCCGGCTGGGCCACCGTGCTCGTGCGGGTGATCGCGCCGAACCTGCGACAGGGGCTGCTCGCCGCATCCCTCATCTCCGTCGCGGTCGTGCTCGGCGAGTTCACCATCGCGTCTCTGCTCAACCGCCAGGTGCTGCAGACCGGTCTCGTCGTGATCAACCGGCAGGACGCGTACGCCGCCGCCATCTTCACCCTGCTCGCGCTCGCGTTCGCGTTCGTGCTGCTGCTCATCATCGGCCGCGCGGGACGCGCCGGCACCGGAAAGGCTCCCGAATGACCACCGCCGACACCCCGCCCCGCACCCTGCCGGCGACCTCCGACAACCTGCTGCTCGCCGACGCCGGCGAGGGCACCCGCGTGGAGTTCCGCGGCGTCGTCAAGGAGTACGGCGCCACCCGCGTGCTCCACGGCGTCGACCTCGACATCGCGCCCGGCGAGTTCGTGTCGCTGCTCGGCCCCTCCGGCTGCGGCAAGACCACGGCGCTGCGCGTGCTCGCGGGCCTCGAGAAGGCGACCGCGGGCGAGGTCCGTCTCGGCGGCGCCGATGTCTCGGGCGTCCCCACGAACAAGCGCGACATCGGCATGGTCTTCCAGTCCTACTCGCTGTTCCCGCACCTGCGGATCGTGGAGAACACCGCCTTCGGGCTGCGTCGCCGCGGGGTCGCGAAGGCGCAGGCCGCCGAGAAGGCGCAGGATGCCCTCGAGCTGGTCGGGCTCGGGCATCTCGCCGACCGCTTCCCGCACCAGCTGTCGGGCGGCCAGCAGCAGCGCGTGGCCCTGGCCCGCGCGCTCGTCACCGAGCCGCGCGTGCTGCTCCTCGACGAGCCGCTGTCGGCGCTCGACGCGAAGGTGCGCGTGCAGCTGCGCGACGAGATCCGCCGCATCCAGCTGCGCCTGGGCATCACGACGGTGTTCGTGACGCACGACCAGGAGGAGGCACTCGCGGTCTCGGACCGCATCGCGGTCATGAACGCGGGCCGCATCGAGCAGATCGGCAGCCCGGAGGAGCTCTACCTCAGTCCGGCGACGGCGAACGTCGCGGCCTTCATCGGCGTCTCGAGCGTCGTGCCCGGCGTGGTCGAGGGCGAGACGGTGACGGTGTGGGGCGTGCGGCTGCCGCTGCAGTCACCCAGCACCCCGGGACCGGTCGACGTGTTCCTGCGGCCCGAGAACATGCGCCTCGCCGACGGCGACGCCCCCGGAATGGACGCGATCGTGCAGGAGAGCACGTTCCTCGGCAGCTTCCGCCGGACGCTGGTGCGCACGGCCGACGACGCGCTGGTGCGCGTGCAGCACGCCGCGACCGACCGGGTCGAGTACGCCGAGCGCGTGCGCATCGCGCTGGTGCCCGAGCCGGTGACGGTGCGCCCCCGCGACTGATGAGGAGACGGATGCCGCGGCCCGCAGCATCCGTCTCCCGCACGGTACTTCGTTCGCGCTGTCCGAATCGGCGTGCGCGGCCCCTTCGAACGGGCGCGAATGCCGATTTTGACCGCGCGGGCGAAGCGTCGACGCCCTCAGCGGGCTCAGGCGGTCAGCGCCGCGCGCAGGCGGTCGGGCGAGACGCGCCAGTGGCCGTGCAGCTCGCCGTCGATGAGCACCACGGGGATCTTCTCCCACCACAGCGCGTAGAGGGAGGGGTCGTCGGCGATCGAGAGCTCCTCGACGTCGACCGCATCCTCCGGCAGCTCGGCCACGACGGTCTCGACGACCTCGCGGGCGACGTCGCACAGGTGGCAGTCGGGCTTGCCGATCAGGGTGACGGTGGTCACGCCCGCAGCTGCCGTCACGCCTCGACCGGGTAGCCGGCCGCGATCCACTCGTTGGTGCCGCCGTCGACGTTGGTCACGTCGTAGCCGCGCGCCTCGAGGGCCTCGACCACGCGGCCGGACCGACCGCCGATCGCGCAGATGACGTCGAACGCGCCGTCGGGCAGTTCGTCGAGGCGACCGCCGATGACCGACATCGGGATGTTGACCGCGCCGGGCACGTGCCCTGCAGCGTATTCATCGACCTCGCGGACGTCGATGAGCGGGGTCTCGACACGTTCGCGCAGCTGCTGGACGGTGATGGACTTCATGACGGCCTCTCGGGTCACGGGCTCTGCGGGCACGGATACACGAAGCGCCCGTCCGAAGACAGGCGCTTGGTGCGGATGCCGCTTACTTCTTGTTGCGGCGCTGGTGGCGGGTCTTGCGAAGCAGCTTGCGGTGCTTCTTCTTCGCCATGCGCTTGCGGCGCTTCTTGATGACAGAACCCACGGAAAACCTCACTAGATCGGGGTCTGGACGCGGCCTGGCCGCGCCCGGGAACGGGGCAAAAGGAAAAATGCCTCGGAACAGTCTAGCCGACGTCGGCGATCGGCCGTTGCAGGGCCTCGGTGACCGCCGATTCCGGCACACGGTAGCTGCGGCCGAAGCGGACCGCGGGCAGCTCGCCCGAGTGCACCAGGCGGTAGACCGTCATCTTCGAGACCCGCATCAGCTCGGCGACCTCGGCCACCGTGAGGAAGCGCACGTCCGGCAGTTCAGCCATGTCGATCCCCCTTCCCCAGAAGTGCTGCAGTCACTCTAGAACGCGCGCGACCCGCCTGTAAACACAGAGACTGGTGTGAACCCGTGTGACACGTGATGCCCGTGGGGCGATCACGACTCGGAGCGCTGCCGAGCACGCCGCTCCCGCGCCTCGCGCGCGGCCTGTCGCTCGAGCTTGTGCGCGTCACGCAGCGCCTTCTCGGCCGCCCGCACCGCCTTGCGCGCCTCGCGGAACTTCTTGTCGTCGGCGATGTCGGCGTCGTCGGGCACGACCCACGCACCCGGCGCGTCGCGACGCCCGTCCGCCGCGGCGGCGGCGATGTAGTCGCTGACACCCTCGAGACCGCGCGCGAGCGCGAAGGCGAACGGATCCGATTCGTCGAGGAAGGCGCCTGCCTCGATCGCGGCGCGGAGCTCCGGGTACGCGTCGGCGGTGATGAGGGTGCGGAACATCGCGTCCTCGCTGCGGCTGATGGCCTCCCCGTCGAGACCCCGCTCGCGCTCGACCCGCGCGTAGCCGGCGAGGATCGTGCCCGCCCAGTGCGAGGTGCCGGTCACGAGAAGCATCACAGCGAGGCGCTCGGTGTAGGTGAGGTCGGTCTCGGCGAGCGCGCTCAGCCCGGCATCCATCCACGCGGCGCTGTTCGGCGTCGCGGGCACCCCTGAGATCGGGATATCGAGCACCCACGGGTGCGCGAGGTAGTGCTGCAGCTGCTCGCGGTACAGCGCCTCGAGGCGCTCACGCCAGCCGCCGGCGGTCCGCGTGGCCTCGGAGGGGGCGCCGGTCGCCTCCTCCTGCATGAGCAGGATGAGGTCCTCCTTCGCGCTGACGTAGCGGTACAGCGACATCGGCGTGAAGCCCAGGCGCGCCGCCACCGCGGCCATCGAGACGGCACTCAGGCCCTCGGCATCCGCGATCTCCACCGCCGCCTCCACGATGCGCTCGACGCTCATCTCGCGCTTGGGGCCGCGCTGCGGGTTGGCCGCCACGCCCCAGGCGAGGGCGATGCCCCGTGGAAGCTCGGGCTCGGCTGCATCGGTCATGGCGCCAGTCTAGGACTGTTTATTCCGTAAACAGTGTGTTAGCGTCATAAACAGTTACTGGCGTAAACAGTTTCTCCCCTACACCGTCACCGGAAGGATGTCCCATGCCCGACCGCACCGCACCGCCGGTCATCGTCGTCGAAGGCCTGCGCCTAGCCTTCGGCCACCAGCAGGTCCTCGACGGGCTCGACCTCGAGGTCGCGCGCGGCGAGGTCTTCGCACTGCTCGGCCCGAACGGCGCCGGCAAGACCACGACCATCAACGTGCTCACCACGCTCGTCCGCCCTGATGCCGGCATCGCCACCGTCGCCGGCATCGACGTCGTCCGCGACCCCGAGCAGGTCAAGCGCCGGATCAGCCTCACAGGGCAGTCCGCCGCCGTCGACGACGCATTGACGGGCACCGAGAACCTCGTCATGCTCGGCCGGCTTTCGGGCCTGTCCACGCGGGCCGCGCGCGCCCGTGCCGCCGAGCTGCTCGAACGCTTCGGATTGACGGATGCCGCGTCCCGCCGCGTCGGCGCCTACTCGGGCGGCATGCGCCGACGCCTCGACCTCGCCCTGAGCTTCGTGGTCGCCCCGGAGATCCTCTTCCTCGACGAGCCGACGACGGGCCTGGACACCCGCAGTCGCCGCGAGCTGTGGGACGTCATCCGGTCGCTCGCCGACGCGGGCACCACCGTCTTCCTCACCACGCCGTACCTCGAGGAAGCCGACCAGCTCGCCGACCGCATCGCCGTGCTCGACGACGGCCGGGTCGTCGCCGTCGGCACGGCCGCGCAGCTGAAGGCGCGCATCGGCGGCGACGCCGTCGAGCTGCACGATGCGCACGGGGTGCTCCTGCGCCAGGTGCCGACCGACGGCTCCGTATCGGGGGTGCGGCACGCACTCGACGTCCTCGACGAGTCCGGCGCCGAGGGGGTCGTGACGCTCCGGCGCCCGAGCCTCGACGACGTCTTCCTCGCCCTCACCTCCGCCGACGGCCGCGGCGAACGCCGCGCCGCGTCGGCCGAGACCGTCAAGGAGCCCGCATGACCGCCATCGCCCCCGCGCCCGCGCTGCGCCCGCGCATCTCGGGCCTGACCGCCGAGCGCGTCTTCGTCGGCCGGAGCCTGCTGCACTCCCTGCGGGACGGAGAGTCGCTGCTCATGGCGATCATGCTGCCGGTCCTGCTCATGGTGCTGTTCACATACGTCTTCGGCGGCGCCATCGATCCCTCGGGCGGGTACGTGAACTACGTCGTCCCGGGCATCATCCTGCTGTGCGCCGGATTCGGTGCCGCCTCGACGGCGGTGTACGTCGCGAACGACATGAAGGCCGGCATCATCGACCGATTCCGGACGATGCCGCTGCGGGCGAGCGCCGTCCTCACCGGGCACGTGGTGGCGAGCCTGCTGCGCAACCTGCTCGCCACCACCGTGGTGATCGGCGTCGCGCTGCTGGTCGGGTTCCGCCCGACGGCCGACGTCTGGGGCTGGATCGGCGCCGTGGGCCTGATCGCGCTGTACATCCTGACGATCACGTATCTCTTCGCCGCGATCGGGCTCGCCGCGGGCAGCCCCGAAGCGGCGAACGGCTACGGGTTCATCATCCTGTTCCTGCCGTACCTGTCGAGTGCGTTCGTGCCCGTCACGACGATGCCCGAGTGGCTGCAGTGGGTGGCCGAGCACCAGCCCGTGACGCCGATCATCGAGGCGCTGCGCAGCCTGCTGATGGGCACGCCGATGGGCGACGCCGGGTGGTGGGCGATCGGCTGGTGCCTCGTCATCCTCGCGATCTCGTTCGCGTGGGGCGGGTGGCTGTTCCGCCGCAAAGCCGGCCGCCGGTAGCGCGCGACGGCGGAGGAGACGGATGCTGCGGGGCCGCAGCATCCGTCTTCCCACAGGTCAGCGTCCGGGGAGGCGCTTGAAGGCGTTCTCGAGGGCGTGCTTGGCGGAGGCGGCGGCGCGGCCCACGACCTCGGCCGCGTGCGCGGCGGAATCGGGCAGCGCGGCCAGGCCGTCGCCCTCGAGGCCGCTGTCGTCGAGGAAGGGCACGAGCCAGTCGTCGACCTCGTCGAGCGGAGCGGCCGAGAGGCTGTAGTAGCGGTGCTGGCCCTCTTCGCGCACCGAGACGAGGTGAGCGTCGCGCAGCACCTTGAGATGCTTCGAGACGGTCGGCTGGCTGGCGCCGAGCTCGGTCACGATGTGCGACACGCTGGTGCCGCGTTCTCCGGCGGATGATCGATCGAGCAGCAGTCGCAGGATGTCGCGACGCGTTCCGTCTGCGATCACGTCGAAGATGTCCGCCATGTGCTCAGATTAGTCGGGAGCCCAGCGGAGTACCATGAGCGAGATCGCCGGGCCGCCCGCACGAGGACCGTTCGCACAGGAGGAACCCCGTATGACGGATGGCAGGCGCGCCGCCCCCGTCTCAGGCATGAGTCCCCTGCGCGCCATGGGCCATGCGTTCATGGAGTTCTTCCGCGACCTGACGCAGCGCTCCCCCGCCCGCTTCGCGATCCTCATCTTCCTGTCGTTGATCCTGGTCTTCACAGGACTCTTCTCGCTTCCCGTCGCCGCGGCGAACGGTCAGGTGACTCCCTTCGCCGACGCGTTCTTCACCGCGGTGTCGACGATCTGCGTCACCGGGCTGGCGACGGTCGACATGGCGACGCACTGGTCGCCGTTCGGCCACGTGCTGGTCTTCATCGGCGTCCAGATCGGCGCGCTCGGTGTGCTGACGCTCGCCTCGATCCTCGGCCTCGTGATCTCGCGCCGCCTCGGCCTGCGCGCGAAGCTGATCGCGGCGAGCGACTCGAACCCGCTGCGCACG
Organism: Microbacterium sp.; assembly: GCA_031555515.1. Classification (GTDB taxonomy): domain Bacteria; phylum Actinomycetota; class Actinomycetes; order Actinomycetales; family Microbacteriaceae; genus Microbacterium. Next base: position 43,324 of record JAVBUG010000084.1, read on the forward strand.
CACGGCGGGCCGGTCAACGAGGGCCAGACCGTGCAGCTCGGCCAGATCGGCAGCCTGCTCGCCACCGTCGCGCTGTCGACCCTCGTGATCGAGACGATCATCGCGATCCTGCTCTACCCCGGCCTGATCGTCGCCGGCGTCCCGTGGCAGGCGGCCCTGTGGGAGGCGCCGTTCTACGCGGCGATGTCGTTCACGAACACCGGCTTCACCCCCAATGCCGAGGGGCTCGAGCCGTTCCGGCACGACTACTTCTTCCTCACGGTGCTGATGGCCGGCGTGTTCCTCGGCTCCATCGGGTTCCCCGTCATCTACACCCTGCTGCGGCAGCGGTGGCGGGTGCGGCGCTGGTCGCTGCACGCGAAGCTCACCATCATCACGACAGTCACGCTGTTCTTCCTCGGCGGAGTGGTGTTCCTCGTCCTGGAGTACGACAACCTCCTCACGCTCGGCACCAACGACGCGTGGGACACGACGTTCCAGGCGTTCTTCCTGTCGGCGATGACGAGATCGGGCGGCTTCGCCATCCTCGACATCGGCGAGCTCAACCAGTCGAGCCTGCTCGTCGCCTGCATGCTCATGTTCGTCGGCGGCGGTTCGGCGTCCACTGCCGGCGGCATCAAGGTCACGACCCTCGCCGTCATCGCGCTCGCGGTCATCTCCGAGGCGAAGGGGCGCGCCTCGAACCAGGTGTTCGGCCGTCGCATCCCGAGCGACGTGCTGCGCGTCGCGCTGTCGGTCGTCGCGTGGGGATCGACGATCGTCGCGATCTCGACCATCATCATCACGCAGATCACGAAGGCCGATCTCGGCGACGTGCTGTTCGACGTGATCTCGGGCTTCGCGACCGTCGGCCTGTCCACGGGCCTCACGGCCGAGCTGCCCGACCCCGCCATCTACGTCCTGGCCATCACGATCGTCATGGGTCGCGTTGGTACAGTGACACTCGCCGCGGCGGTGGCCGCGTCATCCCGATCGCAGCTGTACTCGCTGCCCGTGGAAAGGCCGATCGTTGGTTGAGCGGATGAGGGGCGATGCGCCCGTTCTCGTGATCGGACTGGGGCGCTTCGGCGCCGCCTGCGCGGGTGAGCTCGACCGGCTCGACCGCGAAGTGCTCGCCATCGACGACAACCTCGATCTCGTGCAGAAGTGGTCGGAGCGCGTCACCCACACCGTCCAGGCCGATGCCCGCAACATCGACGCGCTGAAGCAGATCGGCGCCCAGGACTTCTCGGTCGCCGTCGTCGCGGTCGGCTCGTCGATCGAGGCATCCGTCCTCATCACCGCCAACCTCGTCGACCTCAAGGTTCCGCAGATCTGGGCCAAGGCGGTCTCGCAGTCGCACGGCAAGATCCTCGCCCGCGTCGGCGCGAACCACGTGATCTACCCCGAGCGCGAGGCCGGCGAGCGCGTCGCGCACCTCGTCAGCGGCCGCATGCTCGACTTCATCCGGTTCGACGACGACTTCGCGCTCGCGAAGCTGTACCCGCCGAAGTTCATCCGCGGCGTCGGCCTCAACGAGTCGGGCGTGCGCACGAAGTACAACGTCACCGTCGTGGGCGTGAAGAGCCCCGGGAAGCCGTTCCGCTACGCCGAGGCGAACACCGTCGTCACCAACCACGACCTCATCATCGTGTCGGGCACGAACTCCGACATCGAGCGCTTCGCGTCGCTGGATCGCTGAGCGGGACGCCGGTCAGGCGCCGGCGGCGAGCTCGCGGGCACGCGCGAGCGCGGCATCCGTCGCCTCGGC
>JAVBUG010000013.1:0-13099 GCA_031555515.1 Microbacterium sp.
TGGGCGTGAGGTGCGGGGCCTCGGGCCGCGAGGCGCGGGGCGCGGGGCGGGGCGCGGAGGGCTACTCGACGACGATGCCGGCGAGGTCCGCGAGGGCCGGCGCCATGAGCTGCAGCTGCTCGGGCGAGATCGTGGCGCCGCGGAGGCCCTCCATCCCGATGACCAGACCCACGTCGGCGCCGCGCAGGTCGACGTCGGTGAGCCGGGCGCCGCTGACGTTCAGTGTGCCGACGCGGACGCCGTCGAACGCGACGCGGCGGGCCGCAGCATCCAACAGATCCATCTCGTCGATGGTGCAGTCGATGAAGGCGACGTCGAGCAGTTCGGCACCGCGCAGGTTGACGTAGCCGAGCTTGCAGCGGGTGAAACGGATGCTGCGCCACGCCGTGTCGAAGGCCTCGAGCGAGCCGAGTCTGCTGCCCTGGAACTCGACGTCTCGCCAGCCCCCGCGCGCGGCCGAGACCGCGGGCACGTTCGCTCCGGCGAACACGGACTCGACGAGATGGGCGCCGCGCATCGCCCACGTTCCGAGGTTGAGGCCGTCGAACCGGCACGCCTCGACAGTGGTGCCCGACTCGAGGTGCCAGGTGTCACGGGTGATGCCCGTGTAGGCGACACCGTCGAGGCGCCCGGCATCGAGCATCGCAGGGTTGCCGGGCTCGAGGTCTCTGAGCACCGACTCGTCGAAGTCGAACGAGGGCGGCTGGGTGCCCTGCGTCTTGCGGGATCTGGCGGCTGGCATCGCCGCAACCCTAGCCCGTGCCACCGACGTCGGCCCACCGACCCTTCTCGGGTTTGGGGCGTGATCTCTCCGTTGGGGCGGAGAATGTGCGCCCCAACGGAGGAAATGCGCCCCAAACCCGATTGAAGCCCGGGAACGGAACGACGGCGCCCGGAGGGGGGATAACCCGAAGAGAAGTCTCCGGCTGGCTCGGGCGCGCGGCGCGGCGCGCGCGCCTAACTTTGGTGACATGACCTCCTCGGACTCTCCTCCCGTCCGCCCGGTGACGCGGCCCGCCCAGGTGGCGGGCGCCATCGCGCAGCTCGCGGCCCTCGGCGTCGTCGGCGCCGCGGCCTTCTCCCTCCTCTTCACGCTGCTCGGCGTCGGCATCGGCCTGGTGTTCGTGATCGGCATCGGGCTCGTCCTGCTGATCGGTCTCGTCTACGTGCTCTTCGCGCTCGGCTGGCTCGAGACCGAGCGCGTCGACGGCCTGTACCGGTTCGGGCTTCCCCGACTCCGTCCTCGCTCGAGCGGTCGCCCCGGCTTCGGCGGCTGGCTTCGCACGCTGTGGCTGCAGACGATCGACCCCGGCACGTGGCGCGCCATCGCGAACCTCGCGATCGCGACGATCCTCGGCTGGGTCGTCGTGGCGCTCGCCGGGATCCTGGTGTCGGGCGCGGTGCTGGCGTTCGCTCCGCTCTTCGCCGACGCGAGCGCCGTGCGGCTCGCGCGCACCGGCATCGAGGTGCCGCTCGCGTGGGCCGTTCCGGTGGGCGTCTTCGCCGCGCTCTTCTCCGCCGCCGCGCTGATCGGGCTCGGCGTGCTCCACGGCATCATCGCGCGGGCCATCATGGTCCCCTCGCGCGAGGCGCAGCTCGCCGCTGCGGCCCGCATGTCGAGCCAGCAGCACGCCGGCGCGGTCCGCGCCGCCGACGTCGAGCGCACGCGCATCGAGCGCGACCTCCACGACGGCGTGCAGCCGCGGCTCGTCTCGGTCGGCATGACGCTCGGGCTCGCGCAGCAGAAGATCGACGCCGACCCCGAAGCCGCGAAGGCCCTCATCACCGAGGCGCACACCTCGACCAAGGCGGCCATCACCGAACTGCGACAGCTGGCACGCGGCATCCACACGTCCGTCCTCGATGATCGGGGACTGGATGCTGCGATCTCGGCGCTCGTCGCCCGCTCGGTCGTGCCGGTGCACACCGACGTGCGGCTCGACGGCCGCTGCAGCCGCGAGACCGAGGCTGCCGCGTACTTCGTAATCGCCGAGGCCCTCACCAACGCCGCGAAGCACTCGCGGGCGACCGAGGTGCGCGTGGTCGCGCGGCTCCGCGAACCGGGGACCCTGTGGGCCCGCGTCGAAGACAACGGCGTGGGCGGCGCGCGGGTCATCCCCGGCGGCGGCCTCGACGACATCGTCAACCGCGTGCTCGCGGCCGGCGGCGAGGCCCGCATCGACAGCCCCGCCGGCGGACCCACGAGCGTGGAGGTGAGCATCCCGTGCGCATCCTGATCTGCGAGGACTCGGCGCTGCTGCGCGCGGGCCTCGTGCGGGTGCTCGAAGACTCCGGCCACGAGGTGGTCGCGGCCCTCCCCGACGCCTCGGCGCTCGACGAGACCGTCGACGAGACGGCGCCCGACCTCTGCATCCTCGACGTGCGGCTGCCGCCGACCTGGGTGGACGAGGGCATCCGCGCGGCGCTGTCGCTGCGGGCGCGACTGCCCCAGCTCGCGGTGCTGGTGCTCTCGCAGTACGTCGAGGAGCGCTACGCCGCCGACCTGATCTCATCCAGCGGCGGTGCGCTCGGGTACCTCCTCAAGGACCGCGTGGCCGACGTCACCGACTTCCTCGAGGCGATCGAACGCATCGCTGCGGGCGCCACGGTGCTCGACCCCGAGGTGGTCGCGCAGCTGCTGAGCCGCAGGACGCGGGATGAACGGATGCTGCGCCTCACCGAACGCGAGGCCTCCGTGCTCGCGCTCATCGCGGAGGGGCGCTCCAACCAGGCCATCGCGAAGACGCTGCACGTGACCGAGGGGAGCGTGGAGAAGCACATCACCGCGGTCTTCCAGAAGCTGGACCTCGAACCCGACGAATCAGGCAACCGGCGCGTGCTCGCCGCGATCGCCCACCTCGAGCACGGCGGCCCGACGCCGCCGGCTCCCACGACACCGAGCGGCCGCGGGCCGCAGACAGGAACGAACCGATGAGCACGACCCTGACCCCTCCTCCCGTGACGCCCGAGCGTCCCGCCGAGCCGCCCCGGCCGCCGTCGGGGGGAGGCTCGCGCGCCGTCGCGATCGTCGTGATCGTGCTGGGCGGGATCGTGCTGCTCGGCGCCGGGATCTCGGCCGCCGTCGGCACCATCGCCTCGGCGTCCGTCCACACCTCCACCCGCACGGTCGACGTCGCCGGTGTCGAAGAGCTCGACATCGATGCCGCCGCCGGAACGCTGCGCGTCGAGTTCTCCGACGTGCCGGAGGCGGAGCTCGAGGTGACGAGCTCATGGGGTGCCGGAGACTGGCGGCTCGAGCGCGACGGCGACACGCTGCAGGTCTCGTCGCCCGACCGCGACTGGTTCGGATGGCGCGGCTGGTTCGGCGACGGGGGAGCGGATGCCGTGCTGCGGCTGCCGTCCTCGCTCGACGGCCTCGATGCCGACATCTCCCTCGCGGCGGGGGAGTTCGTCACCGACGGCGAGTTCGGTGAACTCGACCTCTCGCTCGCTGCCGGGTCGTTCGACGTCTCGGGCTCGGCGGAGTCGCTCAGCGCCGACGTGAGCGCGGGGCGCGGCACGCTCGAACTCGACGGTGTGCGCGAGGCCGATCTCACGGTGAGCGCCGGGTCCCTCGACGCCACGCTGACGGGCTCCGCGCCGGACGCGATCGAACTCGACGTCAGCGCCGGCTCGCTGCGCCTCACGGTGCCCGAGGGCGACTACGACGTGCGGTCGGATGTCTCGGCCGGCCAGTTCGACAACAGCATCGGCTCGACGCCCGGCGCCTCCAGCACCATCGACGTGCAGGTCTCGGCCGGCCAGGCGGTGCTGAAGTCCGGGCGCTGATCACTCGGATCCCCCTTCCGACCCGTCGTCGCGGCTCTGCGACGGCGGGTCGGTCCGGTGCGGCCGGGAACCGTGGGTCAGGGGCCGGAGCTGAACGCCTCCGCCTCGGCGTCGCGGCCACGGGCGAGGCCGGCGGCGAATCCCTCGGCATAAGCCTCGTCGGCGCCGAGGCGGAACATGTCCTTCTCCAGCGGACGCACGATCGAGCGGGCGCCGGGCAGATCCAGGGCGCCGACGAGGTCGGCACGACCGCGCACCACGGCGACGGGCCGCCGGGACGCCTTGCCCTTCACCAGGTCCGCGGCTGCCGCCAGTTCGTCCCCGACGCACGGCATGGTCACGACGAGCGGGCAGCCCTCGGCATCCGTGCCCCCGCGAAGGTCCTCGAAGACGTGCACGCCGCCGGCGCCGATGGCGTGGTCGGTCTGGCCCTCGCGCCAGGCGCGGCCGAGCGTGTCCGACACGATGACGCCGACCTCGACGCCGAGCCGCTCGCGCAGGCCGGCGGCGATCACCCTTGCGGAGGCATCGGGGTCGATCGGCAGCAGCAGCACGGTGCCTTCGGGGGTGTTGGAGGCGTCGACTCCGGCGGCGGCCGAGACCATGCCCAGGCGATTCTCGACGATGCGCGTGGTCGAGCCGTTGGGGGTGCTGCGGGATGCCACGACCCGCACCGTCTCGGAGGTGATGGCGTCTTCGCGGTCGTCGGCGACGACGAAGCGGCCCTCCGCCTTCGAGACGATCTTCGAGGTCACGACGAGGATGTCGCCGTCGGCGAGCTCATCGCCTGCCGCCCGGGCGATGAGGTCGACGAGGTCGGCGCCCGCCTCGATCTCGGGGATGCCCTCGAGAGGCCAGACGGTGAGCGCGGTGCGAGGCGGCATGGGTCCAGTCTTCCGGATGCACGAAGGGTCGGCGCCACGACCGCGCGAAAGGCCGAGGGGGCGCGTCCGGCGAACCGGACACGCCCCCTCGGAGCAACGGTGGATCAGCGCACGAAGCGCACTTCGGTGAGGGTCTCGCCGAGGAAGGGCTCGGTGTGCGTGGCGCCGTCGAGGGCGAAGCCGTTGCGCGTGTAGAAGCGGTGCGCACGCGGGTTGTCGTCGGCGACCCACAGGTACAGGCCCTCGGCCGGCTCGACGACCGCGTCGAAGAGCTTCTGGCCGATGCCGGTGCCGTGGTGGGCGTCGAGCAGGTAGATGAAGTACAGCTCGCGGAAACGCGGGGCGTCCTTGTCGCGAGCGGGCCCGGAGCCGGCGAATCCGACGATCTCGCCGTTCACGAGCGCGGCGAACATCTTGAACTCGGGACCCTGGACGGCCCAGTGCGTCCAGAGCTCGGCGAGCCGCTTGGGCGAGACGGCCTCGAGGGCCGCCTTGCTGATGAGGTGGTCGTACGTCTCGTGCCAGGCGGTCGCGTGGACGCGACCGAGGGCCTCCGCGTCGACGTCGCGCACCGGACGGACGACGATGTCGGTCTGGGTTTCGGCTTCCATGGCCAGACTCTACGCGCGTCGGCGCGAGACCCGAAATCGGGCCAACTCCGGGTGAACAGCGGATGGCGGACGGATGCTGCGGCCTCGCCTGTCGGGATCCGACAACCGAATCTCCGCACCCGTCGAGGATCGCTACGATCGCTCCTCGTGAACGTGATGTGGCGGACCCTGATCGTGATGGTGACCGCGCGGCGGCGGCTGCGGCGAGGTGGGCGTCTCGGCCCGAACGAGATCAGCCGTATCCGGCTGACGACGCTCCTCACCGACATCGATCTGCTGCGCCACATGAACAACGGACGCTATCTGTCGCTGTTCGATCTCGGCCGGTGGGATCTGCTCGTGCGCACGGGCCTGTGGGACGTGATGAAGACGCACGGCTGGTATGCCGTGGTCTCGAGCGAGACGGTGACGTTCCGCAAGTCGCTGAACCTCTGGCAGAAGTTCGACGTCGAGTCGCGCATGATCGGGCATGACGACAAGGCCGTCTACCTCGAGCATCGCGCGGTGGTCGGCGGCGAGGTGTACGCCCGCGCGATCATCCGGGCCCGCATGATGAAGCGCTCCGGCGGCACACTGTCGCACGACGAGCTGTTCGCGGCGATCGGCCGACCCGAGGGGGTTCCCGAGGTGGATGCATGGGTTCACGAGTGGGCCGCAGCATCCGCTCTCCCACCCACGCGGGCGGAAGCGCCCAGCGTCTGGAACTGACGCGTCAGCGGAGGATGATGGCGGTCGCGATCAGCGACATCGCCGCGATGATGCCGACGTTCGTGGTCGCGAGCAGCACCGTCCAGAAGCGGCTCGGCTGCAGGTGGGTCCAGCTGTGGTGGTCGACCGCGTCCAGCGCGGCGTCGAGCGAGCGGTAGCGGCCGACGGTCCGGCCTCCGCGCGTCGCGACATAGCCCCGCTCGTCCCGCTTCACCCCGCCCACCTGGCGGCCGAAGCGGTCGGCTGCCCAGGAGCCGCGCTCGGGGGTCGTCCAGTGGATCTCACCGGCCAGGTCTTCGGTGTGCTGCGTCATGCGTCCACGCTAAGGAGGCGCCGTCGTTCAGCCGGGGTCTTGACAGCAGCGCGACGAGGCGTCTATTGCGGCGCTGCGGGACCGTCGGGCTCGGGGACGATCGTGAGGCCCGCGGGCGAGTTCGCCGCCTTCGTGAGGGCCTCCACCCACGCGGGGTTGAGACGTGGCTGGCGGCCGCCGAAGTACTCGAACGCCAGCGAGACGTTGGGACTGAGCCACACCGACGTGCGTCCCAGGCCGGCGCGGGTGGGGTCGGACCACGTGAACGGGAACGACTCGCCGCGGCGCAGCTTGGCCCAGATGACGGCCTGCAGGTGCGCGAGGATCCGGTCGTCGATCGACGTGGTGACGCGAGTGTCGTAGGTGAGCGTGCCCATCGCCCCCACCTTAGCCCTCGGGCGCCGCGGGGTGTCCGATCGCGCACTGCCGGCCACGGGTGCGGCATTGTACGCCGATTCCGGGCGTTTGTCCGGTGTTGCGCCTCGATGCGAACCTCCTCGACGCTGGGGTGCATGCCCCGTACTGCCCAGCTCACTCGTGACTTGCGCGCCGCGCTCTCGACCGGCGAGCTGTGGATCGCGTTCCAGCCCCAGTACGACCTCGACCCGGCCGGGCCGACCGACGCCGCGGCGCCGGGGCATCCCGTCGCCGTCGAGGCCCTCTGCCGCTGGAACCACGCACTCCTCGGGGCCGTCCCGCCCGACACGTTCATCCCGCTCGCAGAGGAGGGGCGCTTCCTCGATGAGGTCGATCTGCAGGTGTTCGGCCGCGCGGCGGAGCACGTGACGCGGTGGCGCGAAGCGGGACACCCGCTCGGTCTCGCGGTGAACGCCTCTCCCGCGCACTTCTCGAGACGGTACGCCGACACGGTCGTGGCGCGGCTCGACGGGCTCGGCATCGACCCGGCCGGACTCACGATCGAGATCACCGAGGCGCCGACGCCCCAGCTGCGTCCGGAGATGATCACGGCGATGCGGACGCTGCAGTCCGAGGGCATCTCGATCTCGGTCGACGACTACGCGGGCGGCGACACGACCGTGGCGATGCTCGAGGCCCTGCCGATCGACGAGGTCAAGATCGACCGATCGCTCACACAGCGGTCGGATGCTGAAGCCGACGACGCCATCGCGGCCGTGGTGGAGAGCAGCGCCGCGCACGGCTGGCGGGTGCTGGCCGAGGGCATCGAGACCCTCGCGGACCTCGAGCGCTCCCGGCAGCGCGGCTGCGGCCGCGGACAGGGCTACCTGTGGGGACTCCCGATGCCGTCCGAGGAGATGGACGCGCTGCTCGCGGCAGTCTGACCCGCGAACAGCTCGTATCAGAGCTCGTAGTCGGCGAGCTCGTCGTCCGGCTCGTCGACCGGAGCCACGGGGGCCTCACCGACCTCGAACTGCGACCACGTGACGGGCATGCCGGGGGAGAAGAGGATGTCGACGCCCGGACCGCCGCGCAGCGGCGGGATGTTCACGTAGCCGCCCCCCGCCTTGATGGCCTCGAGGATCTTGGTCTTCAACTCCGACACGGGGTCGGGCAGGAAGTAGTCGCGTCCATCGACGGTGAGCCGGTTCACGATCGCCATCGCCCCAGCGTACCCGGGCCCACCCGACCGTAGGATCGAGGAGTGGGCATACTTCACTACGGCGCACCCCCCGCGTCCTTCACGATCGACGATCGCACCCTCGCTCACCTCGAGCTGGTCATCATGGCGAAGCTGCGGCGCCGGGAGAACCTCTCGTTCGCCCACGTCGACGAGAACACGTCGCTGCGCCAGGCCGTATGGATCTCGCCCGTGACCACGTTGCGATTCGAGTACGAGGGGCCGATGCCCGAGATCAACCGGCTCTGGCTGCAGGACCTGATCGACGCCGCGAACTCCTCCGCGGGGCTCCGGGTACTTCCCGAACCCGACCTCCCGTCACGCTGAGACGCGGCCGCCGCCGTCGCGCTTCGCGCGGTACATCGCCGCGTCCGCGGCATCCAGCAGACCTCCGGGAGAGATCCCCCGTTCGGCCGCCACGACACCTGCGGAAGCGCCGACGGCGACTTCGATGCCCCGCACGGTGATCGGCTCGGTGATCGCGGCGAGCGCGCGCCCCGCGATCGCGGCGGCCTCCTCCGGTCCCGCGCTGACGCACACGATCACGAACTCGTCGCCGCCCAGTCGCACGACGATGTCGGAGCTGCGAGCCACCCCGCTCAGCCGGCGGCCGATCGCCGCCAGGACGGCGTCGCCCATCTCGTGACCGTGGGTGTCGTTGATGAGCTTGAAGTCGTCGAGGTCGAGGAACACGACGGCCACGGACGTCTCGGAGCCGTGCAGCAGCTCGTCCAGCCGGTCGTCCAGGAAGCGGCGATTGTGCAGCCCCGTGAGGGCATCCCGCAGCGCGAGCTCGGCGAGTTCCGCCTGCGTGCGTGCGACCATCGCCGACCGGATCTCCTCCCCGAGGTCGAAGGCGTCCTGCGCATACTCGCCCCAGGGCAGGCTGCGACCCGTCACGCTCTCGCGCCAGGCGGAGAACGACCGGCGCGGGGAGAGGGGCGTGTCGCGGTTCTCCGGCCGCTGGTCGCCCAGCCAGTCGACAGTGCGCGAGACCTCGCTGCGGACGAAGACGAGGGCATCACCGTCGCCGCCGAGCGGCACGACGAGGAGGCCGGTCACGCCCGGCACCTCGACCGCGAGCTCGGGCCGCTCGATCGGCAGCGCCTCCCACAGCAGCCTTCCCGGTCCGAGCTCGTCGATGACGGCGAACAGACGAGCCGGCGGCGGCACGACGCCCACGGTGTGGACGGCGTCGCCCAGCCGCAGCAGGGCGCCGTCGGCGGGGACCACATCGAGCACCGTCCGCTCGCCGCTCATGAGCACGGCACCGGCGTCGCCGCGCCCGTACAGCGGGGCGATGATCGCGATCCGCCGCTCGCGCGCCTCGAGCTGTCGGCGCAGGCGCCGGATCTGCTCGGCGGCGGCGAGCTGCGTGACGACCTGGGTCGCCAGAACCTCGAGGGCCCGGCGCAGCAGCACCGGGATGCGTCGCGGGGTGCGGTGCGCGCACGTGAACATCCCCACCAGCCGGTCGTCGATGACGAGACCGAACGACACCGTCGACGCCTGGCCCATGTTGCGCATGAACTGGAGGTGGTGCGGCGACACCGCGCGCAGCTCGGTGGCCCCGAGATCGACGGGCGCGTCCTCCGGCAGGAGGGTGTGGAGGGCGAGCCCCGGGTCCTCCGTATCGGCGATCACCCGTGAGCGCTTCTCGATGTACAGCGCGCGGGCCTGCGCGGGGATGTCGGACGCGGGGAAATGCAGCCCGAAGTACGGCTCCATGTCGGGTTCGCGCTCGTCGGCGACGACCTGGCCGTGGCCGTCGTCGTGGAACTCGTAGCACATGACCCGGTCGTAGCCGGTGATGGCCTTGATCTCGCGCGCGGCCTGCCGGCGCAGTTCGTCGGGATCGGTGACCCCCGCCAGCCGCTGGATCGCGCCGACGACTCCCGTGCGGACGTAGTCGAGCTCGGGCACGACGGGCTCGAGCTCGACGATGAGCGGGACGGTGCCGCGATGCGCGATGACATCGTGCACCGAGCCCTCGAACTCCGCGCGCACCGGGTCGACGGCCGCCCCCTGGCTGATCGCCCACGTCAGGGTCTCGCTGCCGGCTTCACGCAGATCGCGTCCGAGCCAGTGCTCCACGTTCTCGCTGGCGACGACCACGACACCGGTAGCCTCGTCGACGCCGAGAAGAGCGCCGTGCGCTTGGATGCGACCGATCGTGCGGATCTCCTCCTGCGAGCATTCCTGCAGCCGGAGCGCCTCCGCGTCATCGCGGGGGCGGTCTCCGTCGTAGACAAGGGCAGGCGTATCGGTCAACGCGGGTCCTTAAGGGCGTGGCGGGTGGGGGGAACTGCGTTGGCGAGAGCCCTCATCCTATGTGCGCGGACGCCGGGAACCTACTGGTCAGCGACGCAGCACCAGGCGTAGCGCAACCGCCGTGCGCACGCAACGGGTTTGCCGCTCGCGGAGCGCGAAGGTTGCCTGGCAGTGGTGGCGCCGGCCGATACCGCCGGTGCCGGAGGGAGAAGGAGGAGCCGTGGACACGACCACCCTGATCTGGATCATCGTCGGCGTCGTCATCGTGCTCGCGATCGTCGTCGTCGCCCTGCTGCTCACCGCGCGCGGGCGTCGCGAACGCCGGCGCGCGCATCAGCACGATCGCGCCGAGAAGATGCGCGAAGACGCGCGCGAGACCGAACTGCAGGCGCGGCAGCACGAGGCCGAAGCAGCCCGTGCCCGCGCCGACGCGGCAGCCGCGGCGGCGGCCGCGGAAGACGCCAAGGCACGGGCGGCCGAAGCGTCCATGGACGCCGAGCGCCGTGCCGGACGCGTCGACGATCACCGCGCGGAAGCCGAGGATCTGCGCCAGCAGCACGCCGAGGCGATGCGCAAGGCCGACGACGTCGACCCCTACGTCGACAGCACGGGCGCCCGCGACGCCGCGTCCCCGTCGGCCGCCGCGTACACGGGCGACGCCGGTGACGGCCGCGACACCGTGCTCGAGGGCACCGAGCGCGACCGCCGCGACACGCGGGACGAGGTCGCGAGCGACGAGATCACCCGGCCGCCCGCCCCGCCGGAACGTCGCGAGCACACCGACCGCACCTGACGGGAGACGGATGCTGCGGCCCCGCCGCCGCGCGATGCGCCGGCCCCTCTAGGGGCGCGGGGCCGCAGCATCCGTCGTCCGCAGCGGAAACGCGTCGTGCAGGGCGCGGCGCACCTCGAGGATGCCCGCCCGCGCACCGGAGGCCGCGCGCTGCGCGGTGAAGATCTCGCGTGCCGGACGACCGGGCAGATCGAGCAGCGACACGGGGATCGCCGAGCCCTCCCACAGCAGGTCGGGCAGCACAGCGACCGCCTGCCCGGCGGCCACGAGTCGTGCGTGCGCCGAGAGATCGGCCAGCTCGTATCTCACGTCGGGCTCGAACCCGGCGGCGCGGCACTGCTGCACGGCCCACAGGCGCGCGGCGGTGCCGGCAGGCTCCATCACCCACGGCCGGTCGCGCAGGTCGTCGAGCGAGCGCGCGGGATCGACGGATGCCACGGCCAGGCGGATCGGGTCGGTGCCGAGCGGGTCGCGTTCGAGACCCTCGGTGTGGGCCCGCGTGTGCCCGGGGTACTGCTCGGCGATCACGAGGTCGACACCCCGCGCGGTGAGCTCGAACAACCCGAGCTCGGGCGGCATCTCGACGAGCTCCACGCGAAGGCGGGGTGCGCGTTCGGCAAGGAGGCCCAGCGCGGCGGGCACGATGGCGAGCGCGGCGGTCTGCATGACGGCGACGCGCACCGGTGCGAGCCCGGGATGCAGCGACTCCAGCTCGCCGCGGGCCTGTTCGTCGAGATCGAGCGCCCGCGCCGCGTGGACCGCGAGGACGCGGCCGTGCTCGGTGAGCCGCACGCGTCGTCCCTCCGGCGCGAGGAGCGCGACGCCGGCCTCCTTCTCGAGCTGCGCGAGCTGCTGCGAGATCGTCGACGGACTGTATGAGAGCGCCTCGGCGACGGCGGCGAGCGTGCCGCGCAGCGCGAGTTCGTGGAGCAGTCTGAGGCGACGCAGTTCGAGCATCAGCATCCCATCGAGAAATCCGAACGATACAGATCGTAGATGATCGCTTTTCACGAATGAATGGATGCCTCACCCTTGACCTCATGCAGCAGGTGAACCCGATCGCGCACATTGAGGTGCAGGCTGGAACCACGGAGTCCGACGACGTGACAGCTGGAGTGCGAATGGAAGTACGACCCGACGAGCACCTGGCCGGTGAGGCGATCGCCCTCGCGCAGCGATGGATCGCCGAGAGCGCCGAGGTCGAGGTCGACCCGGCGGCCGAGCGGCTGGCCGGTGTGCTCAAGGACCCCAACGGCCTGCCGTTCACCATCGGGTTCGTCGACGGAGTGATGCGTCCCGAGAGCCTGTCGGCCGCGGCATCCCATCTGCATCGCGTCGCCCCCCTCGTTCCCGAGTTCCTGCCGTGGTACCTGCGCGGCGCCGTCCGTGTAGGCGGTGCGGTCGCACCGGTGCTGCCGTCGCCGGTCGTGCCCATCGCACGGCGCGTGCTGCGCGAGATGGTCGGGCACCTCGTCGTCGACGCCCGTCCCGACAAGCTCGGCCCCGCGATCGCCGCGCTTCGCGAGAGCGGCGCGCGACTCAACCTGAACCTGCTGGGCGAGGCGGTGCTCGGCGAGCAGGAGGCACTGCGGCGGCTGGAGGGCATCCACGAGCTCATCCGCCGCCCCGATGTCGACTACGTCTCCGTCAAGGTCTCGGCGATCGCCAGCCACATCTCGATGTGGGCGTTCGACGAGGTCGTGGACAAGGTCGTCGAGCGCCTGCGGCCGCTGTACCTCACGGCGGCGTCGCCCACGAGCGCGGTCGACGGGCCGACGTTCATCAACCTCGACATGGAGGAGTACCGCGACCTCGACCTCACGATCGCGGTGTTCACGCGCCTGCTCGAGGATCCGCGGCTGCGGAACCTCGAGGCCGGGATCGTGCTGCAGGCCTACCTTCCCGACGCGCTGCCCGCGCTCGAGCAGCTCACCGCGTGGGCGCAGCAGCGCGTCGCCGACGGCGGCGCGCGCATCAAGGTGCGCCTCGTCAAGGGCGCGAACCTCGCGATGGAGCGCGTCGACGCGGTCATGCACGACTGGAGTCTCGCCACCTACGGCTCGAAGGTCGACTCCGACGCCAACTACGTGCGCTGCCTGCGCTTCGCGCTCGACCCGGCGCGCACGCGCGCGG
>JAVBUG010000318.1:0-21278 GCA_031555515.1 Microbacterium sp.
CAGCATCCCCCGGCTTTCTGGCTTACCCTCGCCCGCGCCCTTGGCCGCCGCCCGGGTGGGCGGGTCCGGCGCCGAAGGTGACGTGTGCCTCGTCGAGCGTCGCCCCGGCCAGCTCGTCGACTGAGGCGATGGCGAACTCGAGCAGATGGGCGTCGTCGTAGAGCACTGCGAATCCGTGTGCGCCTTCGCGGGCGAGGAGCACGATGCGCTCCGGCTCCGGCAACCAGTCGAGCGAGTTCCTCGCAGAGGCAGCCGCCTCGTCGTCGATGAGCGCCAGGAAGTCGTGATCGGACCAGCGGTCCCGCCGCTCTGCTGCTGCGGCCGAACCGACGACAACGAGGCCGTGCGCGCCAGGGACACCAGCGATTCCGGCCGTGAGACGCCCAGTGAGCTCGTCGAAACGGTGAAGGTCACGCATGCGCGGATCTCAGTGCTTCTCGGTGGCCGGTTCCGGCCTCCGCCGCTGCGGCGGCGGCAACCGCGTCCGCCGCGCGCAGCGACCAGACGCCGAACGCGGGTCCGCTCGAACGCCATCGCAGCCGGTCTGCGGCTCGGTCGAGGATCAGATCGCCGAAGGTCAACGCCGCCGGAACGAACTCGTCGATCCTACGGCCGGCCAGGGACGCCGCCGGAAGTGAGATCTCGGTGGCAGATCGGCACGCCACGATGAGCTCGCCCGAGTCGTGAAGTTCCCGCACAAACGCGACGGCGTCGGCGCCCGCGTGCAGCCACCGCATACCTCCGGTCCGCAACGCGGGGGACGCGGCACGTACGGCTGCGAGGCGTGCATACGCCGGCGTGAGGGTGGCATCGGAACCCCACGGCAGCGGGGTTCGTGAGGCTTCGCCGTCGCTGCCATGCAGACCGAACTCGTCACCCGCGAAGATCACCGGAGTGCCCGGAAGCGCGAAAGACAAGGCGGCCGCGACCAGCTGGGCTGCCGCGTCCGCCCTTTCCGCGAACCGCGGCGTATCGTGCGTGTCGATCGCGTTCATCGCGAGCGATCGCACGGCCCACGGCATGGGGGCGCTGAAGCGCCGGAACGCCCTGGCGAACGACTCCGCTGACGCTGTCGGCGTCTCGTCATAAGGGATCCCGTAGTGATGCCGGGGTGCCGTCTCCGGCCGGCGCAGCCAGTGCCACAGAGGGCGGGTGAACGCCGAATAGCTCATGGGAGCATGCCATCCCGAACCGTCGAAGTCACGACTGGAGTCGTTCGTCGACTCCGCGAACAGCACGCTGCCTGGTGCGACCTCGTCCATCGTGCGGCGCACCGTCCGCTGCACAAGCGTGTTCAGGTCGTCCTCACCCTGCCGTCCGGTCATGTTGGCGACGTCGATGCGCCAGCCATCCAGACCATAAGGGGGAAGCAGCCACTTCGCCACGACGCTGTCGGGGCCCTCGATGAAGCGCCGTCGCAGTTGGTGTGAGTTCCAGTTGAGCTTCGGCAAGCTCGGTACGCCGTACCAGGCGACGTATTCAGTATGAGCTTCGTTGTTCCAGTAGTAGAAGTCGGACTCGGCGGCCGACGGGTTGCCGCGCGCGGACCGGAACCATTCGTGGGCATCGCCCGTGTGATTCGTGGTGAGATCCCCGATCACCCGGATGCCTCGCGCGTGCGCCGCTTCGACCAGTCGAATGAGCGCTTCGTCCCCGCCGAGCATCGGGTCCACGCGGTCGAATGTGCTCGCGTCATAACGGTGGTTCGACTGGGCAGGAAAGAACGGGGTCAGGTAGATGAGCGTCACGCCCAGGGCCTCGAGGTGATCCAGCCGCTCGGCAACACCGTCCAGGTCGCCCCCGAAGAACTGGCGCGGGGTGTCCGGGCCGCGATGCACGACCTCCTCGTCCCACGATGCCGTGATCGCCCACGGGGGAGCGGGGCGGGTCGAGGCGGCCGCGGAGCGCGCGAAGCGATCGGGGAAGATCTGGTACATCGTCTGCCGGGTGCTCCACTCGGGAGGAGCCGAGAACGTCGTCGCACGGTAGTCGAGCGCGTCGAGCGGTTCGACGTCGTCGAGGCCTTCTCCGTTCAGCCAGAATGCACGCCCTTCAGCCGCGTTCACCAGGAAGCGGTAGGTCGTCACGGGGTTCGCGACCCTGAACGCGCCCTCCCACCACTGCGCCTCGTCGCCCTCGATCGGGGCCTCGATCGAGTGCATCGGATGGAACTGTGGCTCCCCGTCGACCACCGCACGAAGCCAGACGCTCGACACCGTCCCGAAGCTGCGGGGAACCCGGACGCGTGGGCGATAAACACCCGTCGCGGCATCGGTGGCAATGGGCGAGTAGAACTCGGAACCATCGTGGTGGGGGAGATCGTGCCAGTGCATGTGCCTGCCTTCGTTCGTGCGCCAGTGAGCGCGCTTGGGTACGGCGGCAGGACGCCGCACGGGATGGTCGGCGGCAACACTAGCAATCTTTTGCGTCGGATGAAACTTCTTGCAAAACGTCGACGGGAATTCAGTAGCATCGCCCCTGTGGACGAGTCACTCCTGCCAACCGGCCCCCTCGCTGATGTCGTGCTCAGCGCCGTTGATCCGCTGCCCGAGGCGCTGCGGAACCACAGTCTTCGGACGTTCCTGTTCGCTGAGCTGATCGCGGAAGACCCGGGCGAGGCCGAGTCAGCCGGCTACGATCGGCAGTTGCTGTTTGCTGCGACGGTGATGCACGACCTCGGTCTCGGGCCGGAGGCCGAGGGGCGGCAACGATTCGAAGTGGAGGGTGCCGATCTCGCGGCGTCCCGACTGATCGCTCACGGGTTCGATGCACGACACGTGGACGAGGTCTGGGAGGCGATCGCCCTGCATACGTCAGGTGGAATCGCCGAGCGCCGTGGCCCCATCGCGCGACTGACCCGTGCCGGCGTACTCGCCGACCTCGGCCGCCATCCCCTCATCTCCGCGGAACGAGCGGACGCCGTCCATGAGCAGTTCCCCAGACTCAACGCGGTTCGGTCGATCGTCGATGCTGCCGTCGCACACGCAGAGCGCTCCCCGTCGGCGGGGGCTCCCTATACGCTGGCCGGCGAGCTTGCGCGTGAACGTCGGGCGGGTGGTCCCACCCGGCTCGAAGTCGGGGCCATCGATGTGCCTTGGTGCGATTGAGGTTCGATGGAGCGATGACGACCGCGATCAGCGTGAGTCGAGTCAGTTGGTGGAATCGTTACGCGGTGACGAGCCGGCTGCCGGGGTTCTCATCGTGCGATTCGTGAGCCAGCCCGCACGGGGCAGCGGGGACGCGAGTCAGCGGTATTCGGGGTTGGCGTTGTAACCGAAGTGCTCGCCATCCTCCCAGGCTTTGCGCAGATTGCCGTACGCGGGGATGCCGCCGGTGTCTTTTAGCATCCGGGCCATGTGCAGCAGGTTCCAGGTCATGAATGTGGTGTTGCGGTTGGTGAAGTCGTTCTCGGGGCCGCCCGATCCGGGATCGAGGTAGCTGGGACCGGGCCCCACCTCTCCGATCCACCCAGCGTCCGCAGCGGGCGGAATGACGAAGCCGATGTGCTGCAGGCTGTAGAGGATCGCCATCGAAGCGTGCTTGATGCCGTCTTCGTTGCCGGTGATGATGGCCCCGCCGGTCTTCCCGTAGTAGATGTACTGGCCGCGGTCATTGAACAGCCCGCTCATCGCGTAGAGCCGCTCGATGAGCTTGCGGGTGATCGAGGCGTTGTCGCCGAGCCACAGCGGCCCGCCGATCACCAGGATGTCGGCGGCATCGACGAGCGGCCAGATGTCGTCTGGCCACGCGTCCGTTTCCCAGCCGTGCTCTCGCATGTCGGGATAGACCCCTGTCGCCACGTCGTGGTCGACGAACCGCAGCACCTCTACGCTGACGCCTTGCGCGCGCATGAGGTCGATGCTGTGATCCATCAGTCCCTGCGTATGAGAGAGCTCAGGGGTGCGCTTCAGAGTGCAGTTGATGTACACGGCACGGAGATCGTCGTAGGTCGCCGGCGGGCGGGTCGGATCGGTCATGGCGCCGACGATACGCCCGGATCACCGCGCACGCAGCGGCAGTCATTGCTAGCCGCGCATGGCGGAATCTTCACTTCCCTTCGCGTCGCGAGCGCAGGATGAACCCGGCGACGACTGTCGCGATACCAAGGACGAGGAGAATCCAGAACCGAACAGCAAGCTCCACCAAGTAACCGCAGTCCCTGTCAGACCCGCAGTCCGCATCGTCGAACCACAAGACGAACGCGATCACGACGAGCGCGCCGCCGGCGAGCACTACGAGCGGCCACACCCTCTGCATGGCGATGAACGTAGCAGCACGGACGTGCATCCGATCCAGCGGGAAGTCGACTTCCCGAGTCTGGTCACCGCGCTTCCCGGTCACCGCGCGACTGGCACCATGAACTATGACTTCATTACCCGTCGACGTCGAGGCCGGTCGCCGAATGTGGCAGGAGTACGCCGCGGCCTGCCCGCAAGCGGTCGCTGCGTGTCCTGAGTACACGATCGAGCACTTCGGTGATTCCGAGCGGCTCGCAGACCAGCTTCTCGCAGAGGTTCTGAGCGGGAGGAAGCGGGCCACTTCGGAACTGGTCGCAGATTTCATCGCCCGCGGCGACGCGGTTCCGCGCATCGGGTCCCACTGGATCGCGTGCGACGGTCGAGGCGTGCCGACGATCATCATTCGGAGCGTCGAACTGCGTCTTGGTGACTTTGCGAGTGCGGATGCCGCCTTCGCTGCGGACGAGGGCGAGGATGATCTGAGCCTTGCCAGTTGGCAGCGCGAGCATCGGCGGTACTGGACCCGGGTATCTGCGGCGCAGGGCCGCGAATGGTCTGAAGACGAAGAGATCGTCTTCGAACGCTTCCGGGTGGTCTGGCCGACGCAGCACGCCGACTGACCGCGTAGGCGGCGGCGAGATGATCAGGTCCGTGCCGAAGACGCAGGGGGCGCAGCATCCGTCGCCCGAACGCTCTTCGAGGTGACGGGCGAGGGCTTCGAGCAGGCCTCGGGTGCGCAGCGGGTGAGCGTGAAGCCGGAGTGCGCGAGGCGGCGATCGATCGTCATCGAGGGTGTCCTAACGGGTGAAAGTGACGTGGATCGTGCCGCTCTCAGCGACCCGCGTCTCCACCCGGTGGGTCGATTCGAGGCCGCGCAGCTCGTCCCAGACGCGGATGCCGCGCCCCAGCACGATCGGTGCGATGGCGACATGGAGGTCGTCGACGAGTCCGGCGCGGAGGAACTCGCGCGCGGTGCGCACGCCGCCTCCGACGCGGACGTCGAGACCCCCGGCGGCGGTGGTCGCTTCCGCGAGCACCTCCTCGATCGCGCCGCTGCGGAACTCGAACGTCGTCCCGCCGGCCATCGGAATCGACGGTCGCGGTGCGGAGTGCGTGAGCACGTAGACGGGGTGGCCGAACGGCGGTCGGTCGCCCCACCAGCCCTTCCAGTCCGGGTCATCGGGATAGGCGTGGAGGCCGAACATGGCCGCTCCCATGATCTCGGCGCCCACGCCCGTGAAGAACGCGGCGGCGAACGACTCATCGAGCCCGGTCGTCCCCGCGCCGCTCGTGTCGCCGAAGACCTTCTGCCGGAAGGTGCGCGTGGCTGCGTAGGCCGCCGTCAGGGGGCCCCAGTCCTCGCCCATCGGGTTGTCGGCCTCGGGATCGGGCGCAGCGGTGTAGCCGTCGAGTGACGAGAACAGATCGACGCGGACGCGGGCCATTTCAGATCTCCTTCGATGTGGTGCGGGCCAGGTGGATGCCGAGGCGGTCTGCCTGTCGTTCCGCAGAGGTGCGTTGCTCGCCGAGCCAGATATGCAGGACGTCGAGCGCGCCGGGTCGCAGGCTCACGGTCCGGACGCGCCCCTGCTTGCTCGACGTGACGACTCTGGCATCCTCCAGGATCCGCAGGTGCTGAAGCAGCGACGGCAGCGCCATGGAGAAAGGGGCCATCAGGTCCGATACGACAGCGAGGGCTTTCGCCAGCCGCTCGACGACCGCGCGGCGAGTGGGATCCGCGAGAGCGCGGAGCACAGCATCCAGCTCTCCGGAATAGTTAGGCATATGCCGAACGATTCCGGAGAGTCGGGGACTCGTCAACCGCTGGCCGGGACTCGGCTCTTCACTGCTCGAGAAACCGGACCGGGAGTTCGGCGATCTGCAGGCCGGAGGAGGCGATGATCTCCTCGATCGAAGCGTGCTGTTCCTCCGGGGCGACCATCTGGATCTTCTCGACGCCGTCGATCGGCGTGCCCCCGTCGGCCCAGTAGCTGGTGACACCCCGCTCGTCGGCGAGTTCGCTGAGCATCGCGAAGTACGCGTCGAGCTCGCCCGGCTGCAGGACGAACCCGAGGTTCCCCGAGTTGATCTCGACCGCCTCGCCTGGTCCGACTCCGGCGGCCTCGAGCAGGGCGTCGGCGTGCTCGATGAGCGGCAGCACGTGGGTGAACCCCGACGGCATCTGGTCCTCGAGCGTGACGAGGGCGAATCGGCCGTTCTCCCAGATCGCCGGCTGCACGACGAGCCCGGGAGCGACGTGGTCGAGTTCGCGGACGAGCCGCACCGCGTCGAACCCGAAGTCCGGGCACCGCGGGTCGCCGCCCGCAGCAGGCGTGTCCGTCGGCGCTGCGTTCAGCGAAACCTCGGCCCCTGCCGGTGTCTGCACGCGTATCGACCAGGTCACGGCGTCGGGATAGTCGTTCGAGCAGGCTGCTTCGAGCAGACCCGGGAGTCCCGCCTCATCGACCGTGACCGAGATCCACGACGTCGGGTCGGCGAACGTGGGAGCCTCCACCCACCGCTGCTTGTCGACGAGATCGACGCCGGAGAGGCCGTCGACCTGTCGTCCGAACTCGTCGAACTCCGCGCTCGGCCGGTCGAAGTGGGTCTCGTCCACCATCCACCCGAATACGAGGACACCGCCGGCGACGAAGCCGACGATCGCGAGCACGGCCACCGACAGCCACAGTCGCCTCACCACACGCCCACGGCGGGAGTCAGCATCCTGCTCATCACGTGCCGTTCCCGGCCCCGACGTGAGTGCCGTCGACATCGCACACCTCCCTGCGGCGAAGCCTGCCGTCCTCATCTGCACCGAACGTACCGCGAGCGGGCGAACGCGGGGCGGCCGCAGCGTGACCGGCTCGAGACCGCAGCGTGGTCGGCTAGCATTTCGGGATGACGAACCCGACCCCGATCGACGACGTCTCGATCGGTGGCGACGGGATCCGCCTCGGGCAGTTCCTCAAGTTCGCCGGGCTTCTCGACTCCGGCGGGAACGTGAAGGAGGCCATCATCGACGGCTACGTGACGGTGAACGGCGAGGTCGATCGCCGCCGCGGACGCCAGCTGCAGCTCGGCGACGTCGTCGGCTTCGAAGGGCGCAGGGTTCGCGTCTGCCCGTGAGGGCGCCGAATCGGCCGAGGCTGCACCCGGCGTGACGAGCGCGCGCACGCTCGGCAGCACTTCGGCGTGCGAAGACCTCGACGCAGAAGACCGCGAGAATTCACCCGCCGGAGCCTCGCCAGCGCGCGGGGCGCGGCATAGGATCACAGCACCCTGATGACCCAGAGTCCGGAGGCGGCCGGTCGGTCGCCCCTGAGATCAACCGAAGGAGAGATCGATGGGTACGGAGAACCTCGCACTGGTGGTCGGCTCGTACGACGACACCGCGGCCGCATCGGACGACTACCAGGCACTCCGAAGCGGCCAGGACGCCGGCGGCTACGAGATCATCGGCGCCGTCGTGCTCGTCCGCGACAAGGACGGCAAGGTCCAGGTCAAGGAGCACGGCGACAAGTCGGTCGGCAAGGGTGCCGCCTGGGGCGCGGGCGCCGGCGTGGTCGTCGGGTTGTTCGCTCCGCCGCTGCTCGCGGCCACGGCGGTCGGCGCCGGCATCGGCGCGATCCTCGGCAAGATCAAGAAGAACCGCGAGGAGAAGCAGTTCGACGTCGACGAGTGGCTCGCGCCCGGGACGTCGGCGGTCGTCGCGGTCGTCGACGACAAGTGGGCGGACAGGGTCGAGAAAGCCCTCGACCGGTCGGACAAGCGCATCAGCAAGGCGATCGACGCCGACGACTACGAGAAGCTGCGCAAGGCGATCGAGGAATCGGCGGACGACGTCGTCGAGCAGATCAACTCGTAGTCGATCTCCACCTCACGGGAGAGGCGGGGCAGCGCCCCGGGCCGTAGCATCCGAGGCATGACCGATACCTCGTTCAAGCCCGGCGACGATGTGTTCACGACGAACGCACGCGGCGTGATCATCGATGTGCGGGCGACGCCTGCGGGCAAGTGGGTGTTCGGCGTCGAAGACGCGAACGGCGAAGTGCGTTACTTCACCGGCGCCGCTCTGCGGCTCGCGCAGGACTGACATCGGGCCGACGCCGGCTAGCCGCAGTTCGGGCGGCAGCCCCGCTGTGTCACGGCGTCGATGAGCACGGTGCCGATGTCGGTCGGCTGCAGCGCCTGATACGCCGCACCGTCGGTGGCTGCTGCGATCTGCTCGAGAGCGGCCTGGTCGGTGTCGGGCCCGTAGCCGATCGCGATCACGGCGACGGGCTTCGCCGGGTCCCGCAGGGTCTCGAGCTGCGCGAGCAGCGCCGGCAGGTCGAGGCCGTCGTCGTCCTCGTTGACCCCGTCGGTATTGAGCAGCACCAGGTGCACCTGGCCCGGGACATACGTCTCGCGCAGGTACGTCACCGCCGCGAGCACGCTGTCGTAGAGCCCGGTGCCGCCGCCGACCAGGCTGTCGAGCCCGTTCGCGGTGTCGATCGTGCGCTGCTTGTGAGCAGGATCACCCAGGGGGCCGAACGGGACGATCTCCTGCCAGTCCTGGCCGCCGATCCGCCGGCTCGAGAAGACCCAGGTGGCGAGCGACGAGTCGTCCGACAGAGAGTTGACCGCGCGGACGGCCGCCTGCTCGAACAGGTCGATGCGCCGCATGTCGGCCGTCGCCGGCTGGAGCATGGACCCCGAGACGTCGTTGAGCGAGAGCATCCGCGATGGCGCGGTGAGCATCTGCCAGGTGCGCAGCACCTCGGCCTGGTTGGTGCTGTCGGTGGCGTCGGCGGTCATGGCGGCGCCCGCGGAGTCCGGCGCGGAGTCCGGCGCGCTTCCCGCGGCGTCGCGCAGGCCGTACGCGGCGAGATGGTCGCTGCCGTCGGCGACGGCCGCGGTGAGGATCTCCACGGCCGCGACAGCGTCAGCCGAGGCGTCGGCGAGCGTCACGAGCGGGACGCTCAGCGCGGGCTTCACGTCGGCGGGATAGATCGGCACGAGCGCGGCCTGCGTCTGGTCGCCGTACTCCTGCAGCGCCTGCTCCGTGGTCACCGCGATCGTCGGCGTCGCGGCAGCGGATGCGGCGGCGAGCGCATCGGCGGCCGTGGTCACGACGCCGGTGTCGAGGCCGAGCACGAGCGCCGTGAAGGCACGCGCATCCCCGCCCACAGCCGTCTGCAGCGCGAGCAGCGCGGCGGAGCTCGCGGCGACGGTCGACGGATCCGGCAGCACCGCCGCGACCGTGCGTCCCGCGATGCTCGAGAACCCCGCACCCGCCGCCTCGAGAGCAGCCGCCGTGGGCTCGGTCGCTGCGAAGACGACCGGGGTGCTGGCGACGGCCGCACCGACGACGAGGTCCGCCGCGTCGACCCCGGTGAGCTCGGCCTGGCCGCTGGCCCGCGCGGGCCACATCGCCGAGTCGGGCACCCAGACGTCGAAGTCCGGCGCGGATCCTGCAGCCAGTGCCGCCGCGGTGACGGCGCTCTCTTCGGAGTGGACCGAAACAGCGGGGCATTCGGAGCCGGATCCCGGCAGGTCCGCGACGATCGCCTCGAGCGCGCCCGCGATCGCCGGATCCGCGGTGATACGCAGACTCGACGGCAGGCATCCCGCCGCGGGCACAGGTTCCGGCACGGACTCGGCGGTGTCCGACCCGCGCGTGAGGAAGATCCCGAGCACGACGGCGAGGGCGACCACGAGGACGACGATGACGCCGAGAAGCAGCAGCGAGCGCTTCCGGCGCTGCGCAGCGCGGACGGCCGCGCGCGTCGGGGCATCACTGCTGACGGGCGTGTTCGGCTGCACTCGAACCACATGCACTCCGATGGACGGCGGGTGGGGCCCGCTTACGGGGATACGACGTCGTATCTGAGCAATACGGCAGCGTATTCGGGGGGATACTTCAGTGGAGTATAGGGGACGGGCAGTCTCGATGCCCGGTCACCCGGCCTGGTCAGCCCCGTCGGCGACCCCGCCGTCGACCCGGGCGCGGGCGCCTAAGGTGGAGGCGTGAGCAAGACTTCGCCGGTGGAATACCTCGTCGTGGCCCTCGATGGATCGGACGAGCAGGCGCTGGAGCGGCGACTGGCCGTGCGCGATGCGCATCTGGCCGGGGCGCAGCGGCTCGCAGAACGGGGCGAGCTGCTGAGTGGCGGAGCGATCCTCGACGACGAAGGTCGCATGATCGGTTCCTCGATGCACGTCGCGTTCGCCGACCAGGCAGCGTTCGACGGGTGGTACCGCAACGAGCCCTACGTCACGGGCGACGTGTGGCGGGACATCACCGTCCGGCCTATGCGGATCTTCCGTCCGGCGCTCTGAGCGCCGTGAGTTACCGCTAATCTGGCGGCACCATGTCCCGCGCTCGCCCCGATCGTCCCGCGACCATCTACGACGTCGCGAAGGCCGCAGGCGTATCGCACCAGACGGTATCCAAGGTGCTGCGCGGGCTGGGCGGGATGCGCGACGAGACCCGTGAGCGCGTCGAGGAGGAGATCCGGCGGCTCAACTACCGGCCGAACGTCGGGGCGCGTGCGCTCGCCCGGTCGCAGCGCCGGCGCATCGGCGTCGTCGGCTACGAGACCTTCGAGTCCAGCACCAGCAAGGTGCTGCGGGGGATCTCCGAGGTCGCGGAGGGCGCCGGCTACGTGCTGGAGATCGTCACGGTGAACCCCCTCGGCGCCGTGGACGAGATCGCGACCGCGCTCGAGCAGATCAATGCGACGGACGTCGCCGGAGTGCTGGCGACGTCGCCGACCAGCAACGTGCGCAAGGCCCTGGAGCGGATCCGCTTCCGCATGCCGGTGTTCCTCGATGTCAACGGCGATCTCGAGACCGACTCGGCCGGGACGCACCGGAGCATCTCGGCGGGCATGGTGATGGACCACCTCGCCGCGCTCGGCCACGAGCGTGTCGCGTTCGTCGGTGGGCCGCCCGGGTGGGACTCCGCCACCACCCGCGAAGCCGTGTACCTCGAGCGCATGGCGGCACATGCGGAGGGCGCGCGCATCGTGGGCCACGGCGACTGGTCCGCAGCATCCGGATATGAAGCCATGAAGGATGCCGATCTCGGCGACTCCACCGCCGTCTTCGTGGCCAACGACCGCATGGCGCTCGGCGTGCTGCGCGCGCTCAGCGAGCGCGGCCTGCGCGTTCCCGAGGATCTCAGCGTGGTGGGGATCGACGACATCCCCGAGGCCGCCTACTTCTCGCCGCCGCTGTCGACGGTGCACATCGACTTCACGCAGGCGGGTCATGTCGCTGCGAAGAGCCTCTTGACGTTGATCGAGCGCCCCGGCGATGCGATGCCGGTGTATCCGCAGAGCCGATTCATCGCGCGCGCATCGGCTGTCCCCGCCGCCTGACCCACCCGATACCGGTTGCGGTGTCAACGCCGTGCGTGTAGTTTACCGGTAACCCATCTAGGTGAGCGGTAAACCACCTTGGATACCGCCCCGCCGCTCCTTCATTCACGACAAGGAAGTTGACAATGAACAGCACTGCGTTCCGCCTCGTCGGGGGCGCGCTCGCCGCCGCCCTCGCCGCGGCAACCCTTGCCGGCTGCGCTGCCGGCGCGTCGGAGACCCCCGAGTCCGAGTCCGGGTCCGACGCTCCGATCGTCCTCCGCTACTGGTCGTGGGCGCCCAACATCGGCAAGATCGTCGACGTCTGGAACGCGTCCCACCCCGACGTTCAGGTCGAGGTGAACACGTCAGTCGGCGCAGGCGACATCGTCGCCAAGCTGGCCGCCGCGAAGGAGGCTGGCAGCCTGCCCGATGTCTCGAACACGACGTACGAGAACCTGCCGAACCTGATCGTCAACGGCATCGCGTCCGACATCACTGAGGCTTTCGGCGACTACGAGGACCAGATCGCGCCCGCCGCGTGGAACCTCACGACCTTCGACGACAAGAACTACGCCGTCCCGCAGGGAACCGGGCCGCAGTTCCTCTTCTATCGTGCCGACATCTTCGAGTCCCTGGGCCTCGAGGCGCCGACCACGTGGGATGAGTATGCCGAGGCGGCCCGCACGATCCACGAGGCCGACCCGACGAAGTACCTCTCGACGTTCCCGGCCAACGACGCGCAGCTGTTCGCGGCACTGAGCGCGCAGGCCGGCGCCGAGTGGTGGTCGCAGTCCGACGGCGACTGGAACGTCGGCATCGACAGCGAGCCGAGCCAGCAGGTCGCCGACTACTGGCAGGGTCTGGTCGACGAGGGCGTCGTGACGACCCTCAAGACGTGGACGCCCGAGTGGCAGGCGGCGCTCGCCGACGGCACGCTCGCGAGCTGGCTGAGCGCGGTGTGGGCGCCGCCGCTCATCCTCCAGAACGCGCCCGACACCGAGGGCAAGTGGGCCGCCGTCCAGATCCCGCAGTGGAACGAGGGCGACTCGGTCTCGGCAGCCCTCGGCGGCTCGGCGACCGTCGTCACGACAGGCACGAAGCACGCGAAGGAGGCGCAGGAGTTCGCGATCTGGCTGAACAACTCCGAGGAGGCGCTCACCGCCTACATCGAGAACGCGAGCATCTGGCCCGCCAACCTCGCGGGCCGGGAACTCCCCGGTCTGAAGGACACCGTCCCCGCAGCGCTCGTGCCCTCGCAGACCGACTACTGGGATGTCGCGGCCAAGACCGACGAAGAGGCCGTGCCCGTGACCTGGGGGCCGAACGTCGCCACCGCGTACAGCACCTTCGGTGACGCCTTCGGCACCGCCATCAGTTCGGGCGGCTCGTTCTCCGACGCGCTGACGACGGTCCAGAAGGCGGTCGTCGCCGACATGGAGAAGCTCGGCTTCCAGGTCGACTGACGTCCCCATCGCAGAACACTGATCCGACGGGTGGGCCCGGCCACCGGGCCCACCCGAAAGGAAGACCATGACTCTCCTCCGCACCACCCGCCTCCGGCCCACCGTCGCGCCCTGGTTCTTCCTGGCGCCGGCCATCGTGCTCTCGGCAGGCCTGCTCTTCGCCCCGCTCGTCTACACCGTCGTGCTGAGCGTGCAGGGACGCCGAGTGCCGGCATCCGGAATCGGCGTAGCCACCGACGTCTTCGTCGGCTTCGACAACTATCTCCGCACCCTCACGAACCCGGCGCTGCTCGCGTCGTTCGGGCGGATGCTGATCCTCGCCCTCATCGCCGTCCCGCTCACGATGGGCTTCGCGCTGCTGTTCGCGCTCCTGCTCGACCACCTCGCGAGCCGGTTCACGCGGTTCTCGCGCATCTCGATCTTCATCCCCTACGCGGTGCCGGGTGTCATCGCGGCGCTCATGTGGGGCTTCATGTACCTGCCGGGCGTGAGCCCTGTCGGCGAGCTGTTCACCGCCTTCGGGCTGCCGGTGCCCGACCCGCTCGATGGCGCGTCCGTCTACTGGGCCGTCGCCAACGTCTGCATCTGGGGTGCGATCGGCTTCAACATGGTCATCCTCTACACGTCGCTGCGCGGGCTGCCGCAGGAGATCTACGACTCCGCGCGTCTTGACGGCTGCAGCGAGGCGCAGCTCGCTCTGCGCATCAAGCTTCCCCTCATCCTTCCGGGCGTCATCCTGACGGGCCTGTTCACCGTGATCGGGGCGCTCCAGATCTTCAGCGAGCCGAACATGATGATGACGCTGACGAACTCCATCACGTCGGACTGGGTACCGATGATGCTCGTCTACCGCGACGCGTTCGTCACCAACGACCTCTACGGAGCGTCGGCGACGGCCATCGTCATCACCGTCATCACCATGGTCGCCAGCCTGGGCCTGCTGCGGCTGCTGCGCACCCGCGCCTTCGGAGGAGAGTCATGAGCGCCTCGACCGCCACCCGTCGCACGTCCGCCCTGCCGGCCCCGCCGGCATCCGCCCGCGTGCGCGACCCCCGGCCGAAGCGGCCCAAGGGCGGGTTCTGGCCCACCCTGGTGCTGCTCCTCGGCGCCGCCTACTCGCTCTTCCCCGTCTACTGGCTGGTCGCCGCCTCGACCAAGAGCGCGGGCGAGCTCTTCACCACCTCGACGCTGGTGCCGAGCTTCACGGGCGGCTTCTTCGAGAACCTCGGCGAGCTGCTGGCGTTCGGCGACGGCGCGTTCCTGGTGTGGAGCGGCAACAGCATCCTGTTCTCGGTCGGCGGCGGGCTCGCGGCGACGGCGGTCGCAGCCGCCGCGGGATACGGGCTCGCGAAGTACGACTTCCGCGGCAAGAACCTGGTCTTCACGTTCCTGCTCATCGGCGTACTCATCCCGGGCGTCGTGCTCGCGATCCCGCAGTACCTGCTCCTGGCGAAGATCGGCATCGCCGGCACGTACTGGTCGGTGCTGCTGCCGTTCGCGATCAGCCCGTTCTCGATCTACCTCGCCCGCATCTACGCCGGCGCGGTGGTGCCGACCGAGCTGCTCGAGGCGGGCCGACTGGACGGCGCCAGCGAATGGCGTCTGTTCCGCTCCATCGCGCTGCCCGCGATGGTGCCGGGGCTGATCACGATCTTCCTGCTGCAGTTCGTCGCGATCTGGAACAACTTCCTGCTCCCGTTCATCATGCTGAGCCGCGAAGAGACCTTCCCGCTCACGGTCGGGTTCTACTCGATGATGAACCAGGGCAGCGACCAGCTGAACGTCTACAACCTCGTGATCATCGGCTGCCTCCTCGCGATCATCCCGCTGATCCTGCTGTTCCTCTTCCTCCAGCGCTACTGGCGGCTGGACCTCGTGAGCGGATCGCTGAAGGGATGATGAACCGCCTGCCCGACGGGGCCTGGCCCGTCATGCTCACGCCCTATCGCGACGACCTGTCGATCGACTTCGACGCCGTCGACGAGTACACAGACTGGCTCATCGAGCTCGGTGCCGCGGGACTGTTCACCGTCTCGCTGTCGAGCGAGATGTACGACCTCAGCGGTGACGAGCAGCTCCTCCTCGCCCGGCAGGTCCGGGAGAGGGCCGCCGGCCGGGTTCCCGTCGTCGCCTCCGCGACCGTGCGCGGCGACTGGCGCGCGCAGGCCGACCGCGTCGCGGAGGTCGCCGCGACGGGGGTGGATGCGGTCGTCCTCATCTCGTCGCTCGTCACCCCGCCCGACGCGACGGACTCCGCGTGGATCGACACGGTCGAGCGGATCCTCGACGCCGTCCCCGGTGTCGACCTCGGTGTGTACGAGTGCCCGCTTCCGTTCAAGCGCCTGCTGCCGGTGCAGACCGTCCGCTGGCTCGCCCAGACCGGCCGATTCACCTTCTACAAAGACACGAGTCACTCGCTCGCGACGATGACCGAGCGCCTGAACGTCATCGGCGACACTCGTATGCGCCTCTACAACGCGGCGATCGCGTCGCTCGTGCCCTCGGTGCAGCTGGGGGCTTCGGGACTGTCCGGCTACGCGGCGAACGTCTACCCCGACCTCGTCTCGTGGGTGTGCCGGCACGCGAACGACGCCGACCAGGCCGACGTGCTGCGCGTCCAGCGCGTCCTGACGATGGTCGAGCACAGCATCAACCTGCGCTATCCGACCTCGGCGAAGTTCCTGCTGGATGCCTCGTCCCGCCTGCATTGGCGAGCGCGCAGCCGCTGGAAGCCCGAGTCGATCGGCGACCACGAGGGTGAGCCCCTGCGCCAGATCGCCCAGCTCGTGCAGGAGCTCGACCTCGGACGAGCCGACCTGTATGCCTCCCGATGAACACCGAAACCGGAGATAGCGTGACCGAAAACCCGGGCGTCTGGCCCGTCGTCCTAACCCCGTTCACCGAGACCGACGAGGTCGACTTCGCGGCGCTGGCCGGCTACGTCGACTGGCTCATCGACAACGGCGCCGACGGGCTGTTCGCCGTCGCGCTCTCGGGCGAGATGTACGAGCTCGACCTCGCAGAGCGGGTGGCTGTCGCCCGGTGCGTCGCCGAGCGCGCCGCCGGGCGGGTGCCGGTCGCGGCATCCGTCGTGGGCGGCGCGCAGGTCGGCGAGATCGTCGCCGAGGCGAACGAGCTGGCCGCAGCGGGCGTCGACATCGTCGTGCTGATCGCGTCGGCGGTGCTGGCGCCCGAGGACGACGAGCAGCGGCTCGTCGCGCTCGCGCAGGCGCTCGCTGTCGACCTCCCCGATGTCGCTCTGGGGATCTACGAGTGCCCGATCCCGTATCACCGCGTGCTGTCGGAGAGCGTCGTCGCCGCGCTCGCCCGCACCGGGCGGTTCGTGTTCTTCAAGGAGACGAGCCACGACGTGTCGCGCATGGCGACGCGCGTGGCCGACGCGCAGGGCACTCCGCTCAAGGTCTTCAATGCCGGTATCGAGAACTACGCCGAGTCGCTCCAGGTCGGCGTCACCGGCCTCTCCGGCTGGGTGGTCAACGTCGCGCCGGATCTGGTCGCGCGACTCGGCCGACTGGCCGCGGCCGAGGGCCTCAGCCCGCGCGTGCAGGGCCTTCAGCACCTGCTCGTCGACATCGAGCAGCGGATGGGGTCGACCTATCCCGGGTCCGCGAAGGCTCTCGTGGCGCGGCGCACGGGGCTGGGCTGGTCCTCGCGGTCGCGCTGGCGCGCGGCGCAGGTCGACGACGCGCTGGTTCGTGAGCTCGCCGACACGATTGCGCGCGAGATCGCCCGGTGAGATACACGACGCTGGGTGCGAGCCGGCTCGAGGTGTCGCGGCTGTGCCTGGGCACGATGAACTTCGGCCGCCATGCCGACACGGATGCCTCGCACGCGATCCTCGACGAAGCCCTCGAGATCGGCATCAACTACATCGACACCGCCAACCGGTACGGCACGGCCGATCGTCCGCACGCCTCCGAGGAGATCATCGGCGAGTGGTTCGCGCAGGGCGGCGGTCGCCGGGAGCGCACGGTGCTCGCGACCAAGGTGTTCGAGCAGACCGATCCCTGGCCCAACAACGGCGGACTCTCGGCCCTCAACATCCGTCGCGCGTGCGACGCATCGCTGCAACGCCTGAAGACCGAGCACATCGACGTCTACCAGATGCATCACGTCGACCGGCTGGCTCCGTGGGACGAGATCTGGGAGGCCTTCGAAACCCTGCGCGCCCAGGGCAAGATCCTCTACGCCGGCTCGTCGAACTTCGCCGGCTGGCACCTCGCCCTGGCACAGGCATCCGCGAAGGAGCACCACTGGCGCCTGATCAGCGAGCAGTCGGTGTACAGCCTTGCGCGCCGTGACATCGAGCGAGAGGTGCTCCCCGCCGCGCGGGCGCTGGGAATCGGCGTCGTGCCGTGGAGCCCGCTGGCGGGCGGACTGCTCGCCGGCAGGGGCGGCGGTGTACGACGGACGGATGCTGCGACCCTCGCCGCGTCCGAGAAGCACCGTGCGTCGCTGGAAGGCACGCAGCAGCTGGCCGCGGAGCTCGGCGTCGAGCCGGCGGCACTGGCTCTCGCCTGGCTGCAGGCGCAGGACGGCGTGGTGGCGCCGATCATCGGACCGCGGACGACGGAGCAGCTCCGCGCGTTCGGCGCCGTGCCCGACCTCGAGCTCGCCGATGACGTGCTGACACGGCTCGATGCGCTGTGGCCGGGCCCCGGCATCGCCCCGGAGGCGTACGCGTGGTGACCCACCGGCCTCAGCGCCGAGCGCCGGGGAGCCGGCTCACGCCAGCGGCGACTCCCGTGCGATCCGCTGCAGGATCCGGTGCGCGAGGCGCATGAACTGCGCGGTGGCGGGGGAGATGGCGCCGCCCTTGCGCGTGACGAACGCGTAGTGCTCGACGATCGGCGGCTCCAGCGGCGCCCATGACAGCCCCCGCGCCTTCATGAACTGGCGCCCCACGTGGAACGAGACGAGCGAGTCGCCGACGCCCTGGGCCGCGAGCTCGAGCGCGTGGGTCTGGAACTCGACCTCGACGATGGGGTGGATCACGGCGCCTTCCCGCTGCGCCCGCTCGGTGAGCGAGACGCGCAGCGGGTCGTCGTGCGACCAGCGCGCCTCTGAAAGGATGAGCGGCCGCGAGGCGAGGGTCGCGATGTCGATCGGGCCGGTCGTGTGCTCGGGGTTGCGCGACACGTACACCGCCTGATCGTGGAAGACGGACGGCGTCAGCTCGAGCTCGCGGTCGTCGATCGGGAGCTGCACCAGCCCGGCCTCGAGGTGCCCTTCGCGCACCTCTTCGGCGACCTCCGACGAGTTGAGCCCGACCACCTGGATGCGCACGGACGGGTACAGTTCGTGGAACTCGCGGATCAGATCTGTGAGCAGATACAAGTGCGCGCTGTTGAACGTGCCGAACGAGACGGTGCCCTCCTCGAGCGACCGCAGCCGCTTGCTCCAGTCCGCGAGCTCGCGCGCGTCGCTCAACGTACGCTCGGCGAGCGGCAGCAGCTGCTTGCCCGCGTCGGTCAGCAGCAGCCGTCGGGACGTCCTCGTGAAGAGTGTGACCCCGAGCGAGGTCTCGAGCACATTGATCTGCTCTGAGAGGCTCGGCTGCGCGATGTGATGCTCGGCAGCTGCGCCGGCGAACGTTCCGACACGTGCGGCCGAGACGAAGTACTCCAGCTGGCGGACGGTGGGGAGGGCCATGGCGGACTCCGATCTCAAGGTTGAACCTATGTCTACCACCTGTGAACAAGCATTGCCCTGCCTTTCGCTCCCTGGTGCACTGGGTTTCCAACAGCGAACAACGCATCGAAAGGCCGGAACTCACATGCAGGGCACACAGCGCACCGTCGTCGTCACGGGAGCAGCATCGGGGATGGGACTGTCGACCGTCCAGACCTTCCTGCGCTCCGGATGGCGGGTCGTCGGCCTCGACGTCGTCGAGAGCACCGTGGACGACGCCGCGCCCGGCGCGTACCTGTCGGCCGTCGTCGACGTGCGTTCCCGCGACGATCTCGAGCGCGTGCTCGACGAGGTGCTGCCGGCCGGCGAGGCCGTCCACGCCGTGGCGAACATCGCCGGCGTCTATCCGCCCACGACCCTCGAGACCTACGACGAGGCGACGTACCGGCGCATCTTCGACATCAACGTGCTCGGCATCCTGAACGTGATCGCCGCCGCCCGCCCGCGGCTCGTCGACGGATCGGCCGTCGTCAACTTCGCGTCGGTCGACGCGTTCACCGTCTCGCCCGGCCAGCTGCTCTACGGCGCCTCGAAGGCCGCTGTCGTGATGCTCACGAAGGCGCTGGCCCTCGAGCTCGCCCCCGCCGGCATCCGCGTCAACGGCATCGCGCCCGGCTGGGTGGCCACGCCCGGAAACGCGGCGACAGGACGGATGGATGCCGCGGCCGCCGGCATCCCGCTGGGCAGGGTCGCGCAGCCCGAAGAGATCGCCGACTGGGTGCTGCTGCTCTCGACCCCCGGCGCTGTCGCCTTCATGACCGGCGAGACCGTCGTGCTCTCGGGCGGGGACGTGATCCGATGAGCACCCCCGACACGATCATCATCACCGGGGCCGCGCGCGGTCAGGGGGCCGCCCACGCCGCCCACCTCGCCCGCGGTGGAACCCGCGTCGTCCTCACCGACGTGCTCGACGCCGAGGGCGAGAACACCGCGGCGGTGCTGCGGGCCTCCGGTGGCAACGCCGTCTACCGCCACCTCGACGTCACCGACGAGGACTCGTGGGCAGCGCTCGCGGCCGAGCTGTCGGGCGCGAAGCACCGCGTGCGCGCCCTCGTCAACAACGCCGGGATCCTCCGTTACGCCGCCATCGCCGACACCAGCCTCGACAGCTGGCGCCTGCACGAGCGGGTGAACGTGCACGGCGCGTTCCTCGGCATCCGCGCCATCGCGCCGCTCCTCGTCACCGGCGGATCGATCGTGAACGTGTCGTCGACCGCCGCCCTGGTCGGCAGCGCCGGATACGGCGCGTACGCGGCGTCGAAGGCGGCGGTGATCGCCCTCACCCGAGTCGCCGCCGTCGAGCTGGCCCCGCGGGCGCGCGTCAACGTCATCTGCCCCGGCGGCGTCTCGACCGCCATGAACGACGACGAGCCCGCCGGAGGGACGTCTTCGCTCACCCCGCTCGGCCGCCGCGCACACGCCGATGAGATCTCGCCGCTGGTCGAGTACCTGATCTCGCCCGCCGCGTCATTCGTCACCGGATCCGTCTTCACCATCGACGGCGGTCTCACCGCCGTCTGACCCGAACCTCCGTCCGCCCCTCGATCAGAAACCCCGCACCGCCCGCACCCACGGCTCCGCCCCCACAGAGAAGAGAAACCCGATGAACACCCGAACCTTCCCGCGCCGAATGTCAGCCGCCATCGCCGCCCTGAGTCTCGCCGGCCTCGCCCTCGCCGGCTGCGCCAATGCCGCAGCATCCACCGTCGATGCCGGCTGTGAGCCCGCGCACGAGGGCCTCACCACCTACACCGCCGGCACCCTCACGGTCGGCGTGCCCGAGAACCTGCCCTACACCCAGACGAAGGGGTCTGACGCGGCAGGACTCGAGATCGACCTCGTGAAGAAGATCGCGGCGGCCGAGTGCCTCAACGTCGCGTTCGTGCCGATCACCTACGCCAACGGCATCCCGATGATCAGCGAGCAGAAGAAGGCGGACCTGATCACCGGCGGCTGGTATGTCACCGAGGCCCGCGCCGAGCAGGTCGGGTTCACCGCCCCGACCTTCTACGACAGCATGGGCATCATCTCCAAGGACGGTCTGACCACGGTCACCGAGCTGGAATCGGCCGGCGATGTCGGCAGCGTCGCCGGGTTCTCGTGGGAGGGTGACATGAGCGCCGTCCTCGGCGACCACCTCAAGACCTACCCCGGCACGGTCGAGACCAAGCAGGACCTGGTGAGCGGCCGCATCCAGGCCGCGCTCGACGGCTACGCCGTCGCCACCGTCGCCTACGCCGGCACCGACTTCACCGTCGAGCCGGCGGAAGCCGACGACCGGATCGCCATCACCACATCGATGCCGATCATCGCGTTCCCGATCGCCAAGGAGAACACCGCGCTGTCGGATGCGATCAGCGAGCACATCGACCAGTTCCGTGAGGACGGCACGCTCGAGGCGGTGCTCGCCGACTACGACCTGCCGGCCAGCCTGCTCGTGCCGGCCGACGTCGCCGAGACCT
Organism: Microbacterium sp.; assembly: GCA_031555515.1. Lineage (GTDB taxonomy): Bacteria > Actinomycetota > Actinomycetes > Actinomycetales > Microbacteriaceae > Microbacterium. The sequence continues at coordinate 21,222 of JAVBUG010000318.1, forward strand.
CCATCCGCTGACAGGCTCCGGGGGGCGGCGCGCCGGCGGCGCCCCGCCCCCCGGAAC